>NZ_JBHJTK010000037.1:0-69778 GCF_042267665.1 Streptomyces sp. NPDC056224 | reverse complement strand
GGCCCCTCGCCAAGGCGAGGGGCCGGCGCGATTCTCATGACGTGACCATCGACTGGCTCCCCGATCGCGGCATCCGCCGGGCGATCCTCGCCCTCGGCGCGGCCGGCCTGACCGTCATCGCCACCGGCGCCCTCCTCGAGGCTCTCTGGCTGCTCGGCCTCGGCGTCTGGGCGGTGATCGCCGCGATGGTGATCGAGCTCGTCTACCGCCCCTAACTGCCGATTGCCCCGGTTGCGCTAGTCCTCCGGCGTCCGCGCCGTACGAGGACCCGGGCCGTGCCGTCCTGGAGCGCGACGACCGTGGGGCGGCCCACGCTGCTGTAGCCAGAGGCCATGCAACTGGATGGACGCCGGCCGGCGCGGTCGTCCCGGTTACTTCGGGTCGCGGTTGAACTGTGCCGTCGACCAGCGGAAGCCGAGCGCGGTCAGGCCGACGCACCAGGCGATCGCGATCCAGCCGTTATCGCCGATCTCGGTGCCGAGGAGGAGGCCGCGCAGGGTCTCGATGGCGGGGGTGAAGGGCTGGTACTCGGCGATCGGCTGGAACCAGCCGGGCATGGTGTCGGCCGGGATGAACGCACTGGAGATCAGGGGGAGGAGGATCAGTGGCATGGCCATGTTGCTGGCCGCCTCGGGGTTCGGGCTGGCCAGACCCATGCCGACCGCGATCCAGGTCAGCGCCAGGGCGAAGAGCACGATGAGCCCGAATGCTGCCAGCCACTCCAGGACGGTTGCGTCTGTGGAGCGGAAGCCGATGGCCGCGCCGACGGCGCCGACGAGGACCACGCTCATGACGGATTGCAGCACGCTGCCGACGACGTGCCCGATGAGTACCGAAGGGCGGTAGACCGCCATCGTGCGGAAGCGGGCGATGAGGCCCTCTGTCATATCCATGGAGACGTACACCGCGGCCCCGATCACGGTGCTGCCGATGGTCATCAGCAGCAAGCCCGGGACGATGTAGGCGATGTAGTCGGAGCGGTCGGCGCCGCCCCCACCGATGCCCGCGCTCATCACGTCGCCGAAGATGTAGACGAAGAGCAGCAGCATCATGATCGGCGTGAGCAGCAGGTTCAGGGTCCCCGACGGATAGCGCCACGCGTGCAGCAGGTTGCGGCGCAGCATCGTGTTGGAGTCGCGTACAGCGAGAGAGAGTGCGCTCATCGGGCTGTCTCCTTGGGCTGGTTGGGGACGTTGGCCGGGATGGTCAGGGCGAAGAACACGTCGTCGAGGTCCGGAGTATGAACGGTCAGTTCGTCCGCCTCGATGCCGGCGGAGTCGAGCCGGTCGAGAATGGAGCGCAGTTCGCGCTGACTGCCGTCGCTGGGGATGGACAGCGACAGTGCCTCGTCGTCCCGGGTGACCTCGCGCAGGGCGTCAGCGGCGGACTGGTACGCGACCGGGTCGGTGAAGCGGAGCCGGACGTGCCCGCCCGGGACGAGCCGCTTGAGCTCCTCGGCGGTGCCCTCGGCGACGATCTTTCCGTCGTTCAACACAGCAATGCGGTCGGCCAGTTCGTCGGCCTCCTCCAGATACTGGGTGGTGAGGAAGACGGTCACGCCGTCGGAGACGAGGCCGCGGATGATGCCCCACATGTTGTGGCGGGAGCGGGGGTCGAGCCCTGTCGTCGGCTCATCGAGGAAGATGATCCGCGGGTTGCCGACCAGCGTCATCGCGAGGTCGAGGCGGCGCTTCATGCCGCCGGAGTAGGTCGAGGCAGGCTTCTTCGCGGCCTCGACCAGGTCGAAGCGCTCAAGGAGTTCGCGGCCGACCCGCCGCCCCTCGCTCTTGGGTAGATGGTGCAGGTCCGCCATGAGGAGCATGTTCTCCTCGCCGGTGATCAGTCCGTCGACGGCGGAGAACTGCCCGGTGACACCGATCGCGGCACGGACCGCCTGTGGGTCGGCGGCCAGGTCGTGACCGCCGACGTGCAGGTCACCGGTGTCGGCGGTGATGAGCGTGGACAGGATCTTCACGGCGGTGGTCTTGCCGGCGCCGTTCGGGCCGAGCAGCGCGAACACGGACCCGGCCGGGATGTGCAGATCGATGCCGTCGAGGACGAGCTTCTCGCCGTAGGACTTGCGTAGTCCGACGGCGGAGACAGCGGTCGGCGACGGGCGACTGTCCACCCGACTGGATGTGGGCATGACAAATGAAGGCATGGCGACTTCCCTTTCGAAGGCAGGAGACGCAGGGGGATGCTGTTTCGGAATTCGGCTCAAGCGAACGTCTGTGACGGCACGTCAGTCATGCGCATCGTCATGGGGAGGGTGTCGATCGCCCTGCCGCGGAGACTTGACCGTCGACGGTGTTGCCTGCGTCGGCAGGGCTGAGTCGGGCCTCGCCGGGGCTGCTCGGCCCACCTCGGCGGGCAGGATCTGCGGCGGCCTCTGGTAGTCGGTCGAACCGCATTTGTTCGCGCCGCGCCGAAGCGATGAGCCGTGCGTGCTATGCCCGCTGAGGTGAGCGGTGGAGGCTACTTCCCGGCCGTGCCGGGTTCCCTGTTGAGGGATTCCTGGTAGGCGTCCGCATAGGTCGGAGAGTCCTTGATCAGGTCGTCACAGAACGCCGCGACGTCGCTGCCGATGAGTTGCAAGACGCCCTTGCCCGCTGCGACGCCCTCCTCGAAGAAGTCGACGATCCCGGGGAGCAGGGGCCCATCAGGCAGGTCGATCGGTCCGACCTTGAACAGGTACTTCTGCATCTCCTTGTAGACGATCTGGTAGTCCGGCGGAAGGGCCTTGACCCGAGCCTTGTGCGCCCGCCACTGCTTCTTGCCCTCGATGATGTCCTGGATGCCCATGTCAGCCTCCCAGCCTGCTCAATTTCCTGGCGACGTTCCTGTTCAACTGCTCGCGCCAGCGGTCGCGATAGGTTCGGGCCCCTTCGCCGCCGGCCAGTGCCGTGCAGAAGCCCCGGATGTCGTCGCCGAGCACCTCCTGGACGCTCTGCCCGTCCGCCGCCGTTTCTTCGAGCAGTCCCAGGGCGGCGTCGAGGATCGGCATCAGGTTGCGGCCGGTGAAGTCCCCGTGGGGGAGCAGGCCGACCTTGATCTGTTCCCACGCCGCCCGGTAGTCACCCGGCAGGGCGGCGGCCCGGGCTTCGAACGCCTTCCATTCCCTGGTGAGATCGCTGCCTGTGATGGTCTCCCAGAAGTTCATCGCCCGCCCTCCTTGAGCTTGTCGATGCGTGATGAGACGTACTGCCATTTCGCCCAGAACTTCGCGAGCTCCTCGCGGCCCGCGTCGTTGAGCGCGAAGAACTTGCGCGGGGGACCGACCCCGGATGGTCGCTTCGTCACCTGGACGAGTCCGTTCCTCTCCAGTCGCAGCAAGATGGTGTACACCGTCCCCTCGATGACGTCGGTGAAGCCCAGCTCGTTCAGCTGACGGGTGATGGCGTACCCGTAGGTCTCCTCGCGGTCGATGATCTCGAGCACGCACCCTTCGAGCGTGCCCTTCAGCATCTCCGTCAGGTCGTCCATCTCAAGTCTTCCTCCTCGGCGTCACCGGTACTGCGTAGTACCGAGTACAGCTATACGGTATCACCGAGTAGTGGAGGGTGCCAGCAATCGGCGAACAGGGACCGGCCCCTGCGATCCGCGCCGCTGCCGGCCTCGAGCGTCTGCCCTCGAGCTGATCGCGATCGAGTGGTGCAAAGCGTCGTCGTCGACCACGTACACGTCCCGGCGCCGCTGCGGATCGCGTCCGCACGGGACGAACCCCCGGCGCTTCGCCTACACGTGGGGGTGCCGCGACCCCGAGCACTACGCCGTTCCCCACGTGCTCGACCTCCGGAGGGAGTCCGGCGGGGCGGGCACCTGGCCCTCCGGCCACGGCGAGACCGTGTGCTTGGGTGCGCAGCTGGCCCGTGTCGAGATGCGGGTCGCGTTCTCCGCGCTTCTCGAGTGCGTTCCCACGCTGCGCATGGCCGTACCGGCCGCGGAGGTTGTCCTGCGTCCCGAGACGCGGGACATCTGCGGGGTGAGGTATCTCCCGGCCGCTTGGGACGCGTGACCGCGAGCCAGTGACAGGTGACGCCGTCTACGGTCGTCCGCCACCGCTGGGGTGCCCGCCTGCGTCGATCGTGTCTGCGGCGCCGTACTGGGACGGTGAACAGACCCCTCGCCGTGCCATGCGGGTCGACCTGGAAAGATGGCGCCCTCGCCCACCCCACTCCACGCCGCAGCCAAGGGAATTGTGACGGTCCGAGAAGAGGCGCGCCTCGCAGATCGCTCCCGGGTGCTCATGTCATGCGTTCAGTTGGGCGCGAATGAGCGAGTCGAGCCGTTCCCACGCCGGGGACGAAGCGTTGACCCTGCCCTGGATGAGGGCGGGGATCTCGGAGTCCGTATCCAGCCCGGGCCGTTCGTCGGACCCGTAGCGCTCCCGATTCGCCTCGGCGATACGGCGGGCGAGGTCGTCGAGGCGCGGGTCGTCGGCGTCGAGGTCGTGCGCGTGGTCGTAGCCGAGGAAGAGCTGCCGTAGCGCCGGGTCGGCCAAGATCTGGGCCTGGTCGTGAAACAGGGTGATCGCACGGTCCGGGTGGGTGGCGAACACGAGGATCCACAAGTCGCGTTGCAGGTCCACCCATCGAGGCGTGAATCCCCAACGGGCCAGGTCCTCCAGATGGGCGACGACTTCGCCGGGGAGCGGTACCAGCCGCCCGGCGGCGAGCCGGTGCAGCCGCCCCTGTGTTTCCTGCAGGCTGCGGATGCGGGCGCCGAGTTCGTCGTCGATCTCTCCCAGCGCCTGCCGGAATTCCTCGTCGCTTGCCGCTCTCAGATCCCGGATACGAGCCAGAGGGACGCCGGCTTCTGCCAGTGTCCGGATCTTGATCAGTTCGACGGCGTCGTTCGCACCGTACCGCCGGTAGCCGGACGCGTCGCGGTCGGGTTCGGGGAGCAACCCCTTGTCGTGGTAGACGCGGACGGTCTTGATCGACACTCCGATGTAGCCGGCCAGCTGTCCGATGGTGATCACGCGCTCATCGTCCCACTTGACCTTGCCCCAGGGGCAAGGTTGCAGCATGGCGTCATGGAGAACACGAATCCCGATCGGGAGACCCTCCGCGACCTGGCCGACGAGGGCAACGAGACCGCGCTGGACCGGCTGGCCGACCTCGCGGACGCGGCCGGAGACCTCGCGGAGCTGAGCGACCTGTTGGACGAAGGATCCCGACACGCCGGGTTCCTACTCACCCGACGCGCGGTGGCAGCCGGTGACCTGCGAGAGCTGCAACGGATCTCCGATGCCGGATACGAAGATGCCGGAACGGAGCTGGACCGGCTGCTGCAGGCACCGGGCGGTCATCAGGGCTGACGATCCGCCCGGCCGCCGCACCTACGCGATCTCAGCTCGGATGGCTACGCGTCGCGATCGTCCATGACCACTTCTTCCCGCATCTCACCATGAAGACATGAAGAAGCGCAGGCGGCGAACGTGCCTTGGCGTGGCCCTAGACGCCGATGTCCCGGCTCCGGTAGTCCTGCAGGGTTTCCCGCCGGACAAGGAGCCGGGCAGTGCCCTCGTGGACGGCGACGACGGCGGGGCGGCCGACCAGGTTGTAGCCGGATGCCATGGACAGCTGGTAGGCACCGGCAACCGGAACGGCGAGCAGGTCGCCGGGGCGGATGTCGCCGGGCAGGTGCACGTCGGCGGCGAGGACGTCGCCGGCCTCGCAGTGGCGGCCGACGACTGTGGTCGTACGGGGTCCGGCCGCCGAGTGGCGGCCGATCAGGCGGGGCGCGTAGCGCACCCCGTACAGGGCGGGCCGGGGGTTGTCGCTCATGCCGCCGTCGACGGCGACGAACACCTTCTCCCCGGTGTGCTTGACGGCGAGCACCCGGTACAGCGCGACTCCGGCCGGCCCGACGACGGCCCGCCCGGGCTCGATGAGAAGCCGGGGGACGGTCAGCCGGGCAGCGGCGCAGCCCTCAGTGAGCTCCGCCCGCAGCCGTCGGGCCAGCGCGGTCAGGTCCAAGGCGGGTTCACCGGGCCGGTAGGCAATGCCGTGACCGCCGCCCATGTCCAGCTCGGGCAGGACCACGCCGTGCGCGTCACGGACACGCGCCATCAGCCCCACCATCCGGCGCAGCGCGACCAGATAGGGCTTCACGTCGGAGATCTGGGAGCCGATGTGGCAGTGCAGGCCGGTCAGTTCGAGCTGCGGCTGGCCGAGGATCCGCGTGACGGCGTGCTGCGCACCCCCGTCGGTGAGGGACAGACCGAACTTCTGGTCGTCCGTACCGGTGCGGATCTTGTCGTGCCCGCCGGCCGAGACGCCTGGCACCACCCGCACCATGACCTTCTGGCGCCCGTCGGGGCCGACGGCGGCCGCGATCCTCGCGATCTCGGACGGACTGTCGATGACGATCCGCCCCACGCCGAGGCGGAGCGCCGCCGCCAGGTCGCGGGGCGACTTGGCGTTGCCGTGCAGCACGATGCGCTCGGGTGGGAAGCCGGCGGTGACGGCGAGCTCCAGCTCCCCGGCGGAACAGACGTCGAGGCCCAGTCCCTCCTCCCGCACCCAGCGCACCATGGCGCGGGACAGGAACGCCTTGGCGGCGTACAGCACGTCGGCGTCCGGGAACGCGTCCCGGTAGGTCCGGCAGCGCCCGCGCACCTCTCCCTCGTCCAGCACGTAGGCCGGTGTGTCGAACCGGTCGGCGATCTCGGTGAGGGGTACCCCGCCGACGGCCAGGCCGCCGTGCGGGAGTGGCGTCATGGACGCGGGCCATATGGAGAGTTCACGCGCGTCGGTCGGTATGGCGGAGAGGGCGGTGATAGTCATGTGTGATCCCTTCAGGCCGTCCGGGCCGTGGTTCCGGGTGCCTGCGTGACCGGTGCCGCGAGCAGGGCGGTGCTCGCGGCCGCGGTGACCGGGGGAGCGGTGAGGGTCGGGTCGACGGTCAGCAGGTTCACCCCGAGCGGTTCGGACATTGCCCGGAGAGCGGCTTCGGAGAGCCGGATCCAGGGCTGGGCCGTGCCGAGCGCGGCGGCGAGCCGGTCCGGGCTGGTGAAGCCGACGGCGGTACGGGTTCCCAACGGGGTGCGGAACAGCCGCACCACCTGGTGTGCTCCTCCCGGCCGGGCGGGCACGTACAAAGGCCCGGCCGGGGCCTGTTCTTCAGGCTCGGGGTCGTCGTCGTACAGGAACAAACACATGGGGCCCTCCCTGAGGAACCACGAGTGGCGATTGGCGCCCCGGCTGCGGGGAGGCGGGCCGGGGCGCGTCATCGAAGCTATCCCCGCACCCCTGCACCTGTGGCCACCTCGTAACGGGACCCATACGGCGACCGGCCATGTTCTTACGGATCACTGACGGCCGGAGCCACGGGCATCAGAATCCCGTCATGGTTACGGATCTCCGCGTTAGAAGGCCATCAGCAACATCACGTCATCCTCCATTCCGGCTCTTCTATGGGATCTGGTGGACGAAGCAGAGAGGGAAGAGGCCGTGCGAAGAGTCGTGGTCGGTGTGACGGGAACGCCGGGGAGTCTGTCCGCGCTGCACCGGGCGGCCGCAGAGGCCCGCGTGCGCGACGCGGAGCTGCGGGTCGTCCTGGCCTGGCAGTCACCGGGCGGTGAGCTCGGAAGCCGCAACGGCCTCGGGCCCTCCGCCCTGGCGGAATGCCGCGCCGCGGTTGTCGAAAGACTCCGCGAGGTCCTCGATACGGCGTTCGGTGCCGTAAAGCCCGGTGTCACTGTCGCCGGCCTCACGGTACGGGGGACCCCGGGCGCGGCCCTCGTGGACGCTGCCCGCGACGTGGACAACCTCCTCGTCGTCGGCACGGGATCACGCGCCGCGTTGCGCCGCCTCGTCCGCCCTTCGGTGGCTCGCTACTGCCTCGCGCACGCCGCCTGCCCTGTTCTCGTTGTGCCTCCGTCTCCACTCCAGAGCGAGCTCGGTGCCGCACGCCGACGCAACTTCTGGAGAATGCCGCTGGACCTGCGGGAGCTGACTCCGTGAGCCGGGTGACGCCATCACCGTGAGGAGGCGAGCCCGTGTCGACGGGGGAACGGGGTCTTTCGGCATGCGATCGACGTGCTCAGCTGACCGCGTGCACTGTCAGCAGCAGTCGCAGCCGGGCGGGCATGCGCAGTTGGCCTCGGTCTCGCCAGGTTTGATCGCGCCGCCGACAGGCATGGGGCCGCAGCAGGACTCGCCGTGCCAGGCGTCACGGCCTTCCTTGACGGCTACGGCGGCGATCACCAGGGCGGCGATCGGGTCGGCCCAGGCACACCCGAGGAGCATGGCCAGCAGCCCGTGACAAACGCCGCGCGCTGCAACCCGGCTCTGCGCCTTGCCGGCGGATGCTGGGCAGCGGTGGCTGCCTCGGAGGTGTCTGCCGCGAGTGCTCCTCCGAGGGGCCCTGGGGACCAGTTGGGGACCATACGGTGTGCGCGATGGCGCACGATAGCCCTCCCCACGCACAACTTGCGCCCTGGGGGTCAAGGGGTCGCAGGTTCAAATCCTGTCGTCCCGACTGTGCTTTACGCACGTCGGAGGCCGTTCTCTCATTGTCGGACGACAGTCGAATGTCAGGGGCCGACGACAGGAAGTGTCAGTGGTCGGCGACATGACGGGTGTCAGTAGGGATTGACGTCGTCGGTGTCGATGGCGCGGAGGCTGTACTGGACGTCGTCGGCCAGGACGGTGTCGCCGTCGGTGGTGACGGTGAGGAGTCCGGCGTCGATCAGTCCGGCGACGGCCTGGGCCCAGGGGCCGTCCTCGTCGGCGGACACGGAACCGTCGTGCCAGGCCTGGTAGAGGACGGCGGCGTCCCGGTCGCTGAGGGCGTCGCGCTGGAGGGGCCGGCGATGTGTGCCGTTGGGGTTGCGCCAGGTCGCGGTGTGGTTGCCGAGGTGGATCGCGTTCATCTGTTCGTCGGTGAGGACGTCCATGCGTGGGGCGAGGGTGAAGTGGGCGGGGGCGGCCCGACGCAGCGCGTACGGGCCGCTGAGGCCGGGGGCTGCCCAAGCGTGTTCAAGGGCGTCGATCGTGCGGTCCGTGTCCCAGTGCAGGCACTCGGCGAGGTAGTCGGCGGTCAGCGGGCGGCCGGCGTGCGCGAGGGCGCTCAGGACGGTGACGGCATCGGCTTCGGCTGACGGGTCGGGGGGCTGCTGGACCTGGTGGTGGCGCGGGAGGCGGTAGACCTCTTCGGCGAAGGGGGTTAGGTCGGCGGGGTGGAGGTCGAGGTGCCGGGCGAGTTCGAGGACGACGTGAAGGGGCTGGTTGGGCAGTGCGTCGAGCCGGATGTCGTTGCCCGCAGATGCGGTGCGTCCGGCCGGAGTGTGGAATGGGAAGAGAGGTCGTGGGGCGGGGACGGCGCCGCCGGGCCGCTCCGATCTCCCCACCCGTGCCAGAGGCGATCGAGACCAAGCCGGGAGTCAGCCGTGGCACCACCTGCGACACCGACACGACACCGTGCGAGCAGGGGTTGGGGATCCCTCGCCGCGTTCCTCGCCGTGACCTACGGGGTCGCGGCCGTGGGGGTGCTCGTCTCCCTCGACGCGGGCGCGGTCTACCGGTCCCTACGGCGTCCCGCCTGGGCTCCACCAGCCTGGCTCTTCGGCCCCGTCTGGACCGTCCTCTACGCCACCATCGCCATCGCGGCATGGCTGGTGTGGCGCCATCCGGATCGCCCGCGGGTGCGGCGGGCCCTCACCTGGTGGTCCGTACAGCTCGCCCTCAACCTGGCCTGGACCCCCCTGTTCTTCGGCGCCCGCGAGTACGGACTCGCCCTGCTGGACATCGCCCTGCTGCTGGCGGCGCTCGGCGTCACCCTGGTCCGCTTCTACCGCCTGAACCGTACGGCCGCGTTCCTGCTCGTCCCCTACCTGCTGTGGGTGGCGTTCGCGACCGCCCTCAACGCTGCCGTCTGGCAACTCAACGGGTAGCGCGGGCACCGCGGACGGAGCGGTTCGCCCAGCGGTCCGTGCTGTCCCGCCCTCGCCCGGGCGAGCCGGACCCATCCGCAATGCTGGTGACTTAGGTCGTGGCCTGCCGGGTGACGGTGACGGTGGCTGGTGTGGGTGGTGGCCAGTTGCGGTGTTCGGCTCTCTTGAGAGGCCAGTTGATCGCGACTCATCACCGTGGACGGCACCACCTACCGGTGGAGGCTCCGCGGACGGCCGACCTACGACCAGGGCCTGGTCCATTCACCCCTTACCTACGCAGCCGAACACGCCGAGACGCCGGACACGACACTGGTGATCACCACCAACCAGCCGCACTCGAGCAACTGGTTCGGAACACAAGGCAGCCCAGTCCTGCCTGCTCAGGTCGCTGAGAGCATCCGCACCGCTCTCGCCGCTGGCTGGGCGCCCGAGAACCCCGGCTCACCGTTCCACCTCGACCAATCAGCTTGCTTCGTCTCGTCCCACTGACCACCCGGCGCCGCTGACAGCACCACGCGAGCTCGGCCCGCCCGTGGAGGCGCAACCATCCCACCCCAGCTCGGCACTCCTGACGAGCAGGAGCAATTCACTGACACATTTGCGTGTCGTCATGCACTGACATTTTCGTGTCGCCCGACACTCATCCGTGAGAGGACGGCCTTTTCCGTGCCCGGCGTCCTGGTGGTCGCAGTGTGGTCGCATGCCCGGTCCGGGGCTGGTTCGCCGTGGTGCTGTATGCGGGCGGTGAGGGGGAGCGGAGCCGTTGGACGGCTTCGCGGAGGCGCTGGATGTGGTCGCGTGGTGGTCGCAGCCATGCCGGGCGGTCTGTACGCGTGCTGGTCTTCTCGGCTCTGGTCAGCGTGTGGTCGATGGTGTCGACGGCTTCGCGGGCTGCCTGTTGGGTGAGGTGGCTGTAGATGTTCGCGGTCGTCGACAGCGTGGAGTGCCGCAGCGTCTTGGAGACGACGGTGAGCGGCACGCCAGCGGTGATGGTGATCGTGGCGGCCAGATGGCGCAGGTCGTGCACCGAGATCCTGGGGACGCCCGCTTCCTCGGAGAGCCGGTGGAGTCGGTCCAGGACCTGGTGTGGGCCGAGAGGATGGCCGTCGGGCTGGCAGAAGACGAGCCCGGTGAACAGGTTGTTGGGATCTCCGCGGGTTTGGGGAGCTGATCCTGCTCGGTGCCAGAGGGCGGTGGCGACCCTGGGAGAGATGGCCACCCAGCCGCGGCTCGAGCGGGTCTTGGGCGTGGTGATGACGAGGTGGTTGTTGTCGATCGCGGAGAGCGTGCAACGCACATGGAAGACACGCTCAGCCAGGTGGACGTCGTCCCAGTGCAGACCGAGGGCCTCTCCTTTGCGCATGCCGGTGCCGATGAGGAACTCGAACAGGTCGGCCATCTCCGGGTCTGCCCGATGGCAGTGCTGGAGGAAGCGGACGGCCTCGTCCGCGGTCCAGCTCCGCCGCTCGGGCGACGGTGGACGGCGAAGCGCCGGGGGACTGGCGGGGTTGTGGGCGAGGCAGTGCTGGCGGACCGCGTCACCCAGAGCGCTGGAGAGGGTGGCCAGGCAGCGGTAGAGGGTGGTCTTGCCGCGGCCTGCGGCGAGCTCGCCGGTCACGAACGCGGCGATGTGACGGTGCCCGAGCTCGTCCAGCTTGAGGGTGCCGAAGGCGGGCGCGAGGTCGTTGTGGACGTAGTCCCGGTAACGCGCCATGGTGGTCGGCTTGAGCACGAGCGCCTTGGCGGCGAGCTGGACATGCCTGTCATCAAGCAGTGCGGGGTCGAAGACTGCGCCTACAACCAGGACCGTGCCTGCCATGCCCTGGCCATCACGGTCGGAGACACCAAGCACGCGCACTGCGACACCTTCTTCAGCTCCGCGTCCAAGGGCGGAGACCCCGCGGCAACAGGCCGCGTCGGCGCCTGCAAGGTGTCCGGCTGCCGGCACAACGTCCAGTTCGAGTGCCACGCCCCCAACATCACCGTCGGCTACCAGCAGGACAGCGTGGACTGCCTGACGTACGCATCCGCCTGAGCCCCAGCCGAAGCACCGCCCAGCCCCCTCCCCGGCACTGCACGGGTGCCGTGCCACAACGTGCCAGTAGCGAGGCAGAGGCCAGAAGAGACAGTCAGCCCGGGGCCCTCAACGGCCGTTCCTGCAGTTCAGAGACCATGCGCCCGTGCGTGACGTCGCACGCAGTGCAGGGGCCGGGCGTCCCCCTCGGTCTCCACGGACGGACGGGTCAGCCTTTGAGTACGCCCAGAGGGAGGAGGCGTGCGACACGGCGTCCGAGGTTGTTGTGTTCGCTCGCGTCGACGACGACGACGTCCTTGTACGCCTCCGGCGCTTCCTCCGTCACACTGCGCCAGGTGGTGGGACGCACGGCGATCCCGGCTCCGGCGAGTTCCGTGCGCAGTCGTTCGACAGTCATCGCGCGTTGCGCGCGGTGGCGGCTCCGTACCCGTCCCGCGCCGTGGCAGCAGGAGTCGAAGGTCGACGATCTCGTCCTGGATCGCGCGCTCACGGCACACGAGGAGCTGAACCAGATCACTCCGGCCCGACACCCCGATCAGCATGCCATCGTGCGTGCTCGCGGACGCCGACCGCGATCGGCGTCATCAGCTCGGCGACGCTGTGGTGCCGCATGGCAGGTCACTTCCGATCGAGGCGGTGATGCGTCGCCTCACCTCGTCTGTCAGGGCGGCCAAGGGGGGCGATACGGCGGCCACCGGCGCCCGGGGCCTGTCGATCCGGCGTGCCGCCTCCGGCGCCTGTGCGAGATCCGTCTCGAACCTGGTGCGCGCCGATGCCAGGGAGGAGTGCGGACCGACCCGGCGCCCGTCCCGCATCACGGTCCGCAGCAGCGGCTCCGCCCCCTCCGGGACGTCCTCGTCGCGCAGGCCGACGACGTCCTGGAGGCCCGGCCGGCGGAAGACCTGCTTGGGGGCGGGTGCGGTCGCCTTGGCGGAGGAGAGCTTCATCACCGGGCGGCCGTCGTACGCGACGAGCTTGTACGCCGCGTCGAGGTACGGGGCGTCGGCGGCCACGCCCATCTTCGTACCGACCGCGTACACGTCGATCGGCGCCCCGGCCCGCACGAGAACGTCGACCGCGTACTCGTCCAGGCCGCCGCTCGCGATGATCCGCACGCCCGGCAGCCCGGCGGCGTCGAGCAGGGCGCGGGCGCGCCGGGCGAGGGCGTCGAGATCCCCGCTGTCGAGCCTGACCGCGCAGCCGGCCGGGTCGCCCAGTTCGTGGAAGACCTGTGCGGCGGCCTTGACCCCGTGCTCGGTGTCGTAGGTGTCGACGAGCAGGGTGACAGGGCCGGGGTGGGCCCGGACGAAGGCCCGGAACGCGTCGCGCTCGGTGGGGAAGGTCTCGATGTACGAGTGCGCCATCGTGCCGGAGGCGGGAAGGCCGTACTGCACGGCGGCGGCCACGCACGGACGTCTCCGGCGAGCAGGACCAGGTGCGCGGAGACGCGGGCGACGGCACGGCTCAGGGCTGTGGCGACCCGCGTCGCGTTGTGTTCCCAGGAGTCCTCTGCCCGGTTCTGGAATCGGCCCTGGGACATGCCCCCGGGAGCGTTGCGTACGATTTCGTCGTCGGCGCCCGTGATCGTCTGCCGTAGCGCCTCAGTGCCTCCGTTCGGGTAGGTCTCCAGGTCCGCCCCCGAGCGGTCGACGAGGGCCAGGACGTGTGCGGGATGGTTCTGCCGCCACTCCAGCACCGGCAGCAGACGCGGCAGGGCGGTCCTGATGGCCGTGTCGGCCAGGTCCGCTGCCGGCAACTCGGTGGCGAACAGGATCTCGCCCTCGGCCGCGAAGGCGGCCAGGACACCGGATCCCGGCAGGGCCTCGCGGACCCGGTCGCCGAGGGCTTCGATCGTGGCGGTGTCGACCCGCTGGCCGGACAGGCTACGGGCCAGGGCGTGCCAGCGCTGCTGGGCGTCGTCTTCCTGCTCGGGCCGTGTTTCCAGACGGAAGTACACCGAGCACACGGGACCCTCGTGGCGCAGCAGGGACTGCAGGGCGTCCTCCTTGATTGCGGTCATCGGGCTCATCGCTGCCTCCTCGGCGGCGTCACGCTGCCTGTCGTACGGGGCGCTCCCGGCGGGACGGCCGGGGCGCTGGATGCGATCTGGCTGTCAGCACACACTCCTCGACCGGCGCCACGGTCGATGTGGCCGCCTGCTTCGCCGCGCAGCTGGAAGCGGCGCTGGAGCAGCTCCCGCAGGACATCCGCGCCCTCGTCATGGAGTCCCTCTCCTGACGAGGCACGGTTCGGCCGGCGGACTCACGCTCGGATGCTCCCCTCGACCTTCGGTACGACCGCGACGGGGCAGAGTGCGTGGTGCAGCAGGGCGTGGGCGACGTGGCCGAGTTGCAGGCCCAGGTAGCGCTCGTGGCGGTGTGCGCCGACGACCACGAGGTCGGCCGCCGCGGTCCGTTCGACGAGGACCTTGTGCGCGGGCCCCTCCACCAGAGCCCTGTGCAGCCGGACCGAGGGGTGTTCCCGCAGCGGCCCGGTGAGGGCCTCGTCGAGCAGGGTGTCGGCACGTGCTTGGTGGTAGAGGCAGGTGCCGTCGGCGAGGGAAGGGTGGTCGACAGTGTCGTGTGCGGGGCAGCGCCAGGCACGGACCGCATCGAGATCGCAGTCGCGTGTAGCGGCCTCGCGCAGGGCGAATCGTACGGCCTCGGGGCCTCCGGGGGCGTCGGCGACGCCGAGCAGGAGGCGGTCGTGTGTGCCGTGGATGCCGGGCTCGTCGCCGCGGACGATGATGACCGGGCACGCGGCGCGGGCGGCGACAGACAGGCTGACTGAGCCCAGCAGGAGGTTTGCGATCTCGCCACGGCCCCGTGAAGCGGTGACCAGGGCCCAGGAGGTGTGGCTCTCCTGAAGCAGCGCGTGCACCGGGTCCTCGGCGAGCACCTCGGTATCCACCCTGAGGTCCGGGTTCCGCCGCTCGGCGCGCCTGGCGGCGACTCCCACGACGTCATGGCCGACCACCTGTCCGGCCAGCCGGTCCTGGCCGGGCGCAGGGGTCTCGTACCGCTCCCACCGGGAGGCGTACACGACCCGCAGAGAGCGTCTGTGCAGCGCCGCCTCGTCCACGGCCCAGTCCAGTGCCTCGAAGCTGGAGTCGGAGCCGTCGAGGCCGACCGTCAGTGGAAGTTCCATCGGAGCCACCGCCCTCTCATCCGTCCCGTACGGCCAGTTCGTCGATTACGGCGGTCACCACGTCGAGCCCCTTCACCTCGGCGAGCAGCCGCGCCGCGTCGGCGCCCGCCACAGGGCCCCGGAGACGGACCACCCCCTCATGGACCACGACCTCCACCGTGTCGGCGGCCTCGGGGAACGCCTCCCGGATGCGGCCCTCCACGCCCGCACGGATGGCCGCGTCGTCCTGGAGCAGGGCGTCCAGCAGGGCGTGGCGGTGGACGGTACCCACGAGCCGCCCGTCCGGCTCGGTGACTGGAACGCGCTTGAGGCGGGAGAGGGCCACCAGCCATGCCGCCTCGGAGACCGTCGTGTCCCCATGGACGGTAATGGCAGGGCTGGTCATCAGGGCCTCGGCCGTCTCCTTGCCGGGCTCGGCAACCGGCCCGGTCTCCCGAAGTCGGCGCACGGCGCTGGGACGGTGCGCCTGCGCGGCGACCACGGCGAGGAGATCGGCCTCGGAGACCACGCCCAGTACCCGGTCGTCGGCGTCGACGACGGGCAGGGACCCGATGCCGTGCTCCGACAGGGCCCGGGCGATGTCGGGGAGGCCGGTGTCGACGGTGACCGACGGATGGGGCACGGCCATCAGGTCGCGTACGAGGAGGGCTGTGCGGGGCGCCCGGGCGGCAGGCCGGGCCGCCTTCGCGGCGGACACGGCCGCGATCGCGCCGAGGTACCGCATGAGGGCGTCCTGCCGCAGCGGTTCGTCGGGCCGCCAGGCGTGCCCCGGCATGGCTCGGCCGGCCTCGGCGCCCGCTGAGTACTTCTCATGCTCGTTCATGGCGCTCTTCTCCAGATGTGGTCCCGCGGTCCGGGCGTCGGGCAGCGGTGCGTCTCCTCCGGTTCAGGCGGCTGTGGTCGTCGACTCGTGTGCGGTGGGGGTGATCAGGCCGTAGTGGCCGTCGTAGCGGTGGTAGAGGACATTCCCCCGGCCGGTGCTGGCGTCGGTGAAGAACACGAACGGCCAGCCGGTGACATCCAGGCGCCCCTTCGCCTCGGTGAGGGTCATAGGAGGGGCAGGGGCCGGGCTGACGGTTAGCGGCACGGACACCGGGCCGATTAGATCGGGCCGCGGGTGCACCTGGGCCAGCCGGTATTCCGCCGTGCCCGTTCGGTACAGGACGCTGTCCTCGCCCGATCCGGCGTCGGTGAACAACTGGAAGCCGTAGTCCAGCCTCTCCAGGTCGTCCGCCGCCTCGTCGGGCGACTCGAAGGCGAGGGTGAACGACTTGTGCCGGACGACCTCCCGCTCCTCGACCGGACGCGGGAAGTAGCCGGGGCGGTGGGCGGGCTCATCGCCGTGCCGCCATTCGTGGGCGGTGTCCGGCGTCTGCGTCCGGCTGCGCCGGGCCTCCCAGTGCTCCGCCATCCGCGCCAGCACGGCCGCGAGCCGGTCCCGGAGAAGATCGGCTGCTTCTGTGGCGCTGCTACCCGCCACGTGGGCCCGGGCCAGCCTGCCGTTGACATCCAGGTTGGCCTGCGCGGTCACGGGGCGCTCAATCGCCGGGTTCGCGAGGCGGGTCAGCTTCACCCGGGCGAAGAGCACCGGCCCCGGTGCCTGGTCGAACATCGCCCGTACCTTGTCCCGAACGTATTCGGCATCCTCTGTGGACACCCGGCCGCGGGTCTCCACCTGCACATCTATGAGGGGTTGTGGTGCCGTTCGTTTCATGATGACCTCCGCTGCGCGACTCGGCGTTCGGCAGTCGGCCTGCCTTGCAAGTTCTGGGCGAGCAGGAGTTCATGAGCCGACCGGACCCCATGCGCCGCTCGCTGCGCGGCGTCCGTTTCCCCCGCCGCCGGGTTCTTCTCCGGCTCCTCGGCGAGGGCTCGTACCGGCTGTGCCAGGGGCTGTACGAGCACCTCTGGGGACGCTCAGCCGGTCCTCGGCGCGCTCGGTGTCCGACATGTTCTCGGTCATGGCCGACCTCTCACCGATGGATCACTCCGCTGACGGTCACGCCGTGGGAAGGCGCACACGCTGTGTGCCACCGGTGCCTCTTCGAGCATGTGCAGAGCGCGCGTCCCGTCGCGTGGCGGGTCCGCGTCCCATCGACGCTTCTCGGGTTCGGGAGCTCGGCTCCCTCTGCTTTCTTACTCGCCACCACCCAGTCTTCCTTGGCTACCCGAGACTCGCAGGGGGCCGAACGGCCCTTCCCGGGGCTGAGGGGACCTGTCGCACCATCGTCGTCCCGCGGAGGTGAACCGCGATGACCCCGGCGGTACACCACCGGCCCACTCTGCTGCTGGATTGTGTGGTCCTGACCGCCATGACTGGGCTGCTCGCCACCCGAACAATCCGTGAGCGAGCGGACCACGCGCCGACTCCGTTGGCTGTCTCCGTCTGCCGACCGTCTGTAACTCGACCGCCGACAAGCGGCGAGGGCCGAATGTCCGATGGACCTCCACCCTGCCATGACGCACAGTGGCACGTGACGCCGTATGCCCGCTGTCTTGATCACGGAGGCTTGTCATGACCCAGAGCACCCCCTCTGAGCACGACCGCTTGTCGCTCGTCGAAGCACAGGTGCAGACGCTTGCCCAGGCAGTCCGGGCACTGGCCGAAGGCCTGGAGGCCAACCCCTCACAGGACACGGACGCGTCGGCCCACGCGGCGCGCGGCGCACGGCTCGCTCATGAACTTCTCCTGGCCCAGGGCCTGTAGCACCACGGCCACGCCCGGTTGGCCGAACGGGCAAGGGAGTCGTCGACGTGCGCTGCCGCCTTCTCGGCACGGAAGCGACCGCCGTCTGAGGCGGCTGAGCAATGGGACGGACGGCGTGACGAGCTCCTCGGCGCAGACATGGAGGTGAGCGGGTCGTCGCCGTGCGAGCAGACTGGCCGGTCGCTGCCTTCGCCACCGAGTGCCCCGGCAGGCGGCGCCGCTACAAACGCCATCTTCATCAAGGTCACCCGTCTGGCCCACGATAGTTGGCCCGATCGGGCGTCGTGGCGTTGCCTTGAGTCAGGCGGGAGGCACGTCCCGATGACAGACGGTGAGGCACGCTATGTACGAAATGCGCGTAGGCCCCCTCGGGGAGGGCGTAGCCGGTGTCCTGTGGCATGTGCTCAGCAAGATCGAGCCGCACACGTCACTGTGCGGCTCCCGGCTCCCCGCCGGCGTCTCCCCGACCGACCGAACCGCCCTGCCAGAGCTTTACTGCACGTCGTGCATGGCCGTATTCCGGGAAGCGGTCACGGCTCGGGCCGGCTGAACCGCTTCCCTTGGGCCAGAGGAGTGGGCCCATGCAGCCCTGCGCCACCCCTCTCGGCCGGTGGAGAATTGCCGTGACCTTGCACCATCCACCCGAACATGAAAGACACCACCGTGACCTGATACCAGGGCTCTACACCTGCGCGCCCAGCCCCGGCCGGCCCGCGAAGAATCCGTGGAGGCGAGCCGAGCACGTCGCCGCCGACGCTGCGGCTCACGATGCTTCTGGTGATCACCGTACTGCCCTCACCGGCGCGCGGTGTTCCGACGCATTCGACGCACCGAACGGTGACGGGGGCGTCTGCACAGTGCCGCATGTGTCCCGACGACGGCTCCGCGCCACCGCCCGGGGTTGGGTTGTTCGTTCCGGGCGGAGGCGTCCATGCCGACGCGGGTAATCGGCCCGAGATGCTCGGTCACCACGCCGATCAACGCGGGCAGTTCGGCCTCGATGTCGCGCGTGCGCGGCCACCACGCGCCGTCCAGGAGCCCCTCCCAGGACGGAGTAGTCTCAAGCCGCAGCCGAGCCGTGCCGGGTTTGATCGCGTGCGCCCGGAAGGCTTGGCCCACCGGTCGGATCCCGCCGAACGGGCGTACAGTCTTAACAGTGGGCGACGTTCCCAGCGATCACGAAAAACGGGCTGCCGACGGACAGCCCGGGGGCAGGACCGTGACATGACCACCACCCCCGGCCGAACCTCTTCCCGCGACCTCGCCACAGAGCTCCCGACGCGTGTGTCCCTCACGCCGAAGACCACCCTCACCGGCCAGCTGGACGGGGCCTGGTGGCCGCGCTCGCGCAACCTCCAAGCCGAGCTTCCGCCCCTCGCGGCGGCACTGGACGAGGTCTGGGGACGCATCACGCGCGTCACCGTGAACCCCACCCGCTGGCCTGTCATCCCCCATACGGTGAACACCGGCGGGCACACCATCCACGTGGGCTGGTTCACCGAACAGCACCCCGACAAACTCATCCTGCTCTCCTACACCGTCGGCCGCTGGGACCTGCTCGTGATCCCGCCCGATACCGAGCCCGCCGCCGCGGCCCGCCTCATGGCAGCCGCAGCCATCCCCGGCAGCGTCCTCACCGCCGGCGCTCTCATGGCCGACGAAGCGGCCATTGGCCGTGGTCTACGGGACACCCGAAGCCGCGAGGACACCTGGGAGGGCGAAGGAGGGTCCCGCATGGCACCCTCCAAGCACGGCATCGGGCGGCGGGACCTGCCCCCGCCCGGGGACACCTGGAAGTGAGCGGCGGGGACACACCCCTCGTCCTCGCCACGGCGATCCTCTCCCTGGCCGCAGCCAGCACGCCAACCCGCCCGCGCGGCACCCGGGCACGAGGCACGCCGCCTGTCAATTCAGCGACCCTCTGTGCCGGCATCGTCCGACGCCGACACAGATTCCGCCAGGGCGCATCCGGAGCTCCCGGACTGCCCCGGCCGGACACGCCGAAGTCCGGATCGTCGCGGCCTCGCCGAGACCATCCGTACGGTCACCGAAGCCCTGCCTCACGGCTTCGCCGGAACCGAACAGCGCACCCACCCCCCCCCGGCGCCGGTACCCGTCTGACGGACCGAGGCTCACGTCACGCACAAGGGGGACGCAGCCATGGTCCGACTTCCTCGCCCGCGCCGTCCAGCATGCCCACGACGAGGGCGCGGCGGTACTCGCCTCCACAGCGGGGAGGCGCCCGTCGCCCCACCGCGGCCGGGGTGACGGCGACAAGAGGGTCCATGCGAATCACCGAGGAAGGGGCCGGAAGACATGACATCGACGTGGACGACCGCAGGAGTCTTCACCGGCGCGGGTGGCGTCCGTACCGACGAGGACGGGATCGTAACCGGCGAGGTGAGCGTGCGCACCATCTGGAAGGACGGACAGGCCCACATAGCGGTGCAGTACAGCGGTGCCCCCCACTGGTGCGCCGTGACCGGGAGCCCCTTGCCCTGCACTAGCGAACAAGCCAGCCGGGCCTTGCACCAGAGCGCCATCGAGGCCGTTCGGGCAGGCGCCGAGGCCACAGTCCGCGGAGTAACCGCAGAATCCGCCTGAGTGCCGGGACGAGAGGCCGGAAGCCGAAACAGCACGCCCCGAACTGTCTGAATCCTCTGTCCGGGTGGGGCGATCACGGCTCACCCTCGGGCGGCTTGCCGGGCCTGGCGGGTGAGTTCCACGGGGCAGTACGAGTGGCGGAGGAGGCTGTGCGTCGCCCATCCGGGGGCAGGGCCGATGAAACCAGGGGAGCGCCGCCCGCCCGTGATCAGCAGGTCAGGGGTGCGCGCCGCCTCGACCGGAGAGCGGGCCACGGACGTGCTCGTCGCGGACGGCGGCCAGGAGGCTGGTTGCGGCGGCGTCCTCGGTGCCGCGGACCACGATGACGGGTGTCGTGGCGCACGCGGCGACCTTCGGTCCGACCGATCCCAGCAGCCGTGCACGATGTGCAGAGGGCACTCCCGACGCGCCGCATGGGCCGCAGCCCAGAGCACCTCTCTCCGTGTGTGTCGATCCGTTCACGAATCCCGTTCAGGTCCTGCAGGGACCGATCGGCGTCAGCACGCCCATGTCATGTCCCAAAGCCTTGGTTCTGCGCGCTGTGCTGCCCCCGGCCGATAGTGGACGGGTGGACGGTACCTGCCGGTCTGGGCGCGGCGGGAAGTATCGAGGGGAGTGAGTGCGATGCCGGTGTGGCAGGCGATCGGCTTCAGCTGTGGTGGCCCGGCGGCGCGGGGCGGTGTGTCGTGACTCGCCGGAGAGGTGGAGAGTGGGTGCGCGGGGCGGCTGCGGGAGGCGCGCCGGAGTGGCGGCGTCTGACCGCCGAGGGCGTCGGGACCTTCTTCCTGGTCCTGGTGGCGGCTGGAGCCGGTGTGGTCGATGCGGTGTCGCACGGGAAGGTCGGCCCGGGCGCGCAGGCCGTGGCACCGGGGGTCATGGTGCTCGCCTTGATCTACACCCTCGGTGAGACGTCCGGGGCCCATCTCAACCCGGCCGTCTCGGTGGCGTTCGCGGCGCGTGGTGCCTTTCCCTGGCGCAGGGTGCCGGGGTACGTCCTCGTGCAGACGGCCGGAGCGCTGGCGGCAGCGGGATTGCTGCGGGCGCTCTTCGGTCTGCAGGGCGGGCTCGGGGCAACGGTGCCGGGTCCGGGGGTGGCGAGCGGAACCGCGCTCGTCTTGGAGATGGTGCTGACTCTGGGGTTGGCGACCGTGATTCTGGGAACGGCGACCGGGGCCCGCAACATCGGGCACAACGCGGCCATCGCAGTGGGCGGTTACGTCGCGCTCGCGGCGCTGTGGGCCGGTCCGGCCAGCGGCGGGTCGATGAACCCGGCTCGCAGTCTCGGTCCGGCGGTGGTCGGCGGCAGCATGGGGCAGCTGTGGATCTATGTGGTGGGACCGCTGGTCGGCGCGTTGCTCGCCATGCCTCTGGCCTGGATCCTGCGCGGGTCCCCGAGTCCGGAGGCCTCGGTATCGGCCGGGGGCCGATGAGGCAGGCCGGTGAATCCGGATGTCAGCGTTCCCGGACGGACGCCCGGCCGGTGCGCCGAGGACCGGCGGCACGTCGGCCGGGCGCGCGGCCATCACGTCTGTCGGTGTTCGTCGGACCTGTGGGGAATGGTGCCGAAGTGGGGAAGATGGCGGACGAACCATTCCAGCGCGGCGTCGGCCACGGCGTCCAGCGCGCCGGGTTCCTCGAAGAGGTGGGTCGCGCCGGGAACCACGCCGACCTGGTGCTCGCAGCGCAGCCGGGCGGCGGCTTGGCGGTTGAGGTCCAGCACCTGATCGTCGGCTCCGCCCACGATCAGCAGGGTCGGAGCGCGTACGGCTGCGAGGCGGGAGACCGCCAGGTCGGGGCGTCCGCCCCGGGAGACGATCGCGGCGATGTCCGACCGGGGTTCGGCGGCGGCCATGAGCGCGGCCGCGGCGCCCGTGCTGGCGCCGAAATAGCAGACGCGCAGGGGAAGCCGCGCGCGGAGCCAGCCCGTGGCCTGCGTCAGGCGCAGAGCCAGGAGCGGTATGCCGAAGACCTTCGCCCGGTCATTCGCCTCGGCCGGGGTGAGGAGGTCGAAGAGCAGCGTCGCCAGCCCCGCACGGTTGAGGACCTCGGCCACGTGGCGGTTGCGGGGACTGAGGCGACTGCTGCCGCTGCCGTGCGCGAAGACGACGACACCCGCCGCGCCCTCGGGCACGGTCAACAGCCCGGGCAACGCCGTGCCTCCCGCGTCCACCGCCACCTCACCAGTCTGTGGCGGGACCCGACCCGAAGCCTGTGCCGGTGCTGCCGGGCGTGCCCGCGCCGCCTCGGCCAACAGCGCGGCGACCTCCTCGTCTCCCACCTGCGAGAAGTCCTCGTACCATTGGCCCACCGCGGAGAAATGACGGGGCACCGAGAGGCACACCACCTCGTTGGCCTCGCGCCGAAGGTGCTCCAGCGCCTGCGGAGCCGCCACGGGGACGGCCAGGACCACCTGCGCCGCTCCGTGCTCCCGCGCCACCTCGCACGCCACGGACGCGGTCGATCCGGTGGCGATGCCGTCATCCACGATCACGACGGTGCGTCCGGTGAGGGTGATCCGCTCCCGGCCTTGGCGGTAGCGTGCCAGCCGCCGTTGCAGCTCTGCCCGTTCGGCCTCCTCCACCCTGGCGCAGTCCCGTTCGCCGAGGCGGGCCGCACGGACCGTCGCTCCGTTGATCAGCCGTACGCCGCCCTCGCCGATGGCGCCGAACGCCACCTCGGGCTGGAAGGGCACCCCGAGTTTTCGGACCACGATCACGTCCAGCGGCGCGCCCAGGACGCGTGCCACCTCCGCGGCCACGGGCACCCCACCGCGGGGGAGGCCGAGTACCACCGGCTCGGCCAGGCCGAGCCGGGACACCTCACCGGCCAGCTGTCTTCCGGCGGCCGTTCGATCGGCAAAGAGCATGCTGCGCCTCCTTTCGCCGGCCTCGGCCCGTCGGTCGGCGCCCGCCGGGAAGGCGACCGGAAGGACGGGGCGGCAACCAGACGGCTGCGCTGGTCGGCAGGCCGCGGTGGTGAGGGGTTCGAGCCCGGCGGCCCGGCCACCTCCGCATCAGGGAGCCGAAGGGCAGGCACGGCACGAAACCACAACCCCTGACTCCAGGGTCGTACCGGTGCGCGAGGTCCGCACCCGGATGATGCCGGCGCCGCGAACGCACCGTCCAGGCCGCGGGCATCGCGCAGGACCGTGCGAGCGTGCCCCTCGGACTGCGATTCCCGGGTGTCCGATCTCGTCCGGGCTTGCAGACTGGGAAGAGCGGAGCCCGTTGTGACAGGGGGCCGGTGAGAGGGGCAGTGGCGATGGGTACGAGGGATGGCCCTCGGGCTCCCGGCAGTCCACAGGCGCATGTCGACACCGGGCTTGAACGAATCGCAGAGCGGGCGAAAGCTCTTGCTGAAACCCAGGAACGGCTTCGGCGGCTGCTCGACGCGGTGTTCGCCGTCAGCGGGGAGAAGGAGCTGCCAGGTGTGCTGCGCAGGATCGTCTCCAGTGCGATGGCGCTCGTCGATGCCCGCTACGGAGCCATCGGCATCCTCGATGACCGGCACGAAAGACTGACGGACTTCATCGCGCTGGGACTGACCAAGCAGGAGAAGCGCCGCCTCGCCGGCACCGGGAAGCCACAGGGCAGGGGCCTGCTGGGCCATCTGATCCACCACCCCGAACCCCTGCGGGTCGATGGCATAGAAGCCCACCCGGAGTCCTCCGGCTTCCCGCCCGGACACCCGCCGATGCGCACACTGCTGGGGACGGCGATCAGGGTCCAGGGCGAGGTGTACGGGGATCTGTACCTCGCCGAGCGCCGCGACGGCAGGCCCTTCGACGCCGATGACCAGGCCGTGGTCGTCGCCCTGGCGGGTGCTGCGGGGGTGGCCATCGAAAAGGCACGTCTGCTCACCCAGATCAGGGAGAGCGCCGAACGATTCCAGCGCCTGTTGCTGCCCACGCTGCCGGACCTGGCGCCGTTCACCGCCGCCGCGCACTACCGCCCGGCAGAGGGGGCCAAGCTGGGCGGCGACTGGTACGACGCGCTGCTCGTGCCCGGGGGGACCTGCGCGGTGGTCATCGGGGACGTCGTGGGCCACGACATGCAGGCGGCGGCGTTGATGGCTCAGATCCGCAACATGCTGCGTGCCCTGCTCTACGAACGCCACACCCCGCCCAGCGCGGTGCTCACGCAGTTGGACCGCACGCTGGAGGGATCACCGACAACCCCGTCACCACGGTGTGCCTGGCCCTCGTCGAGTCTGCGGGCCGGGCCTGGGAGGTGCACTGGAGTACCGCGGGGCACCTGCCTCCAGCGCTCGTCATCCCTGGTGAGGAGGCCCGGTACCTGTACGGCGACCCGGGCCTCCCCCTCGGCGTGGATACGAGCCACCCTCGCCAGGACCATCGCTGTTCCCTGCCTCCGAAAGCGTCCTTGGTCTTCTTCACCGACGGCCTTGTCGAGCACCCCGACCGGCCGCTCGACGACGGGCTGGCCGCTCTCGCCCGTATCCTCACGGCGCACGCGGACCTTCCCCCGAAGAGGCTCTGCCAGGTCTTGGCCGACAATCAGCTGGGCGACGGTCACGACGACATCGCCCTGCTCGTCCTCCGCACCCCGCCCGGCCCCGGTCCTTGATCAGCCCCTCCTTCACTCCCGTCCGGGACCTCCCCGGCGCGTCCGACGGCCACCCCGCGCACGAGCCTGGTTCATCGCCGTCACCGCTCGCGGCGGTTCCACCGGGGTTCGACCAGCTGCCACTCCCGTTCCCACTGCTGGATTCGGCGCCGGTCGAACGTCCAACGGATCCCCTTGTACGTGCCGCCCACGATTACGCACGCGCCGAGCGCGGCGGCCATGCCCGCGGCGATACCCGTGGCCGTCACGGACTCCGCGGTGGCGGGCGGCGAAGTGGGCTTGCCATCGGCGTCCAGCCAGACCCGTGCCCGTGTTCCCTGCTGCTGCCCGGCTGCCACCGGGACCACGGCGGTGTGGACCCCCGCCTGGTCGTTCCAGCGGACCAGTGCATGTGCCCCGGCACGCGTTCCGGGGCTCCCGCCGTCCTTCCGGGCATCGGCCAGGAGCTCCGTCGCGACGAGGTGCCGCTCGGCCACCTGCGTCCGGCGCTGGTGCTCGAAGTGGGCGTGAGCCGTGCTTCCGCCCGTCCACGCCACCAGCGGCAGCGAGGCGATCAGCACGGCCATCAGTACCCGGTCGAGCCGGCGCTCCAAGCGGTCGGAGGGCCTTTCCAGCGGGTTCGCGGCGCCGCCCGGCAGGCTCTCGTAGCGCCGGTGCCGACGTGCCGGCCCGGGCCCGTTTCCTTCGGAATCTGGTGTGCGCATGGCCAGGCCTCCCGGAACACGGGTGCGACTACCTCCTCCACCTTCGTGCGTCGGCAGCCGGACGGCCATGGGCCCCCCGGTCCCCTTGAGGGGCCCGACCAGCACCTGCGCGAGCTGAGGGGCCAGGGGCCATGCTGGATATCCGGGACAAGACCTCACGACGAGGGGAGTCTGGCATGGGATCGGCGACACGCCCGCAGGCGCAGCCTCCAGCTGCCTGGCCGGACACACCCGTGATGACCTGGACCGTCGGAGAGGCCATGCGGACGGACGTGGTGGCCATCGCCGCCGGCGAGACCGTGCTGATGGCCTGGGAACTGCTGGAGAGGACCGGTGCCGCGCACCTTCCCGTCCTGCTGCCGGACGGCCGGTGCTCCGGACTCCTCGATCGCTTCGATGTCGCGGTCGCGTGCTCCGAGCCCGCCGTCGTGCTCTCGGCACTGGACGTCGGCACGTTGGTGTCGGGGCGTCGGCGGGTGGCGGTCCGGGCGGGGGAAAGCGTGCGCAAGGCAGCGGTCGCCATGACGGACAACGGCTGCGACGCCCTGCCGGTGGTCGGCAGCGGCGGCAGGCTGGTCGGCCTGCTGACAGCCTCCGACATCGTCGCCGCCCTCGTGCGGCACCCGGCCTCCGGGCCCCGAACCGCGGAGGGGAGACCGATCGGACCGTTCACGTTGACCCCGGGACTCGGGCCCCGCCGTGACGACCGGGTGAACCCCGTCCCCTGAGCGGCATCACAGGATGAGGATGAGATGGCCAGGACGAACGCCCGCGCGGCCGCACACAGGGCAGGCCCGGAGCGGTGGCGGGAGCCGGGTGCCGACAATGGACCGAGTGGCCCGCTGCCCGCACGTGAGAGGTCCGTCGGTCTGCCGCCGACGCGGCGCAGAGCCACACCGCAGGGGCGGTCCGTGGACACTATCCGGGTCCGCGAACTGTTCGGCTGATCACCCGTCACCGGCACCCGTAGACGCCCACCACATGACGGCAGGAATGCTCGCTGAGGGCAAGCCGTTCACGGTCATGGCGGATGCAGATACCGGACAGGTCCTGCAGATCATGCAAGAACACCGCGTCCGACGACTGCCCGTCATCGAAGACCATCGGCTGGTCGGCATGATCAGCGAAGCCGACCTGGCCCGGCATCTCTCCGAGGAACAGGTCGGCCACTTCGTCGAAGCCATCTGCGCCACCTCTTGATGGATAAAGGTCATCCGCCGAGGAAGTCCGCACCGGCAACGCCGACATGATCAGCGGTGAGCCGACAGGTCCCTACCACGTGGAGGAAGAGCGGTACAGCGCAGCGCTGTCCAGGGACGGCCATCCGGCTGCACGGCCGGACGCGTCGGCAGGCAGATGAGTGTGGACGCATCAGGATGAGCGAGGACCTACCGGACGCAGGAAGGGAACCCTCCATGCTCCAACGAAAGCAGCGCAAGAACCGCACCGAAGTCACGTTCGTGCTGCCCGTCGACGATCCGCCCGGGCCGGTCAGCGTGGTCGGTGATTTCAACGACTGGCGACCCGGTGCGCACCCCCTCACCACGCGTGAGGACGGAACCCGGACTGTCACGCTGGCGCTGCCCGGCAACCAGAGCCATTCGTTCCGGTACCTGGCCGCCGGTGACTACTGGTTCGACGAGGAACAGGCCGACGGCCATGACGGCCGGAACAGTCGCTTGCACACCTGAGTGGCTCGTGCTGCAGCCGGGGACCTACGCGTGCGCCCGGGTGGCTGCGGGGGCCTCGGATACGGGGTGTTCGGGCGGTGGGCCTGCCGGGAGGCGGGCTTCGTCCTTGACGAACCGAACAGGCCATCGCGCACTGCGGGCCCGGCGGCATCACCATGGCTCAGGTGGATTCCAGGCGGCACCGCACGTCGACCACGCCTTCGACGGCCTGGGCGAGCCGGGTGGCCACGGGGATGAGGTGGGCGTCGCGGACGTGTCCCGTCAGGGTGACGACGCCGTGCGTGACATCGATCTTGATGTCTTGTCGCGAGAGGAGGAAGAGCCGCTCGACGACCTCCCTGAGGACTTCGGCGCGGTTTCGAGCCCGGATCCGCGAGAAGTCGGCGGTGGCCGCCTTCCGCCGCGGCGCTGGCACTGCTCAGGGCCGGGTAGGCGCTCGACCCGGGGCCGACTCGTCCGTGCGCCGGCCGTGGGCGGAGTGTTCGAGTTCGACAGTGGTCTCCGGCGGCTGCCGGAGCGTGTTGTGGACGGTGCAGTGCGAGGCGACAGCGAGGAGGCCGGCGCGCCGCTCCTCGGGCAGCTCCGGAGGCGGGGTGACCACGACGCGCACCGCGCCCACGCGGGCGGGCGGGCCGGCGGCCATCGCGAACTCCGCCCGTACGCCCAGGCCCGCCCGAGGCAGGCCATGGCGCAGCAGGTAGCGCCCCGCGTAGAAGGCGACGCACGTGGCCAGGGAGGCGGCGAACAGTTCAGTCGGCGTGGGCGCGGTGTCCGTCCCGCCCGCTCCCAGGGGCTGGTCCACGCGAAGCCGGTGTCCGCGCACGTCGACCGCGTACACGTCACCCTCGACATGGGTGACGTCGAGCCGTTGCAGGTCCTCCGACGGCCGTGCCGCTGTGGTGTCCGTCATGGCGGGGCCTCCGTTTCGGGTGGGCTACTGCCACTCTGATCGGCCGGCGGTCCTTGGGCATGGGCCTTTCGGGCCCTTCCGGGGACCTCTCGGCCTCTGAGGGCCGACTCGGCGAGTTCGGAGCACTCCGGGTCAGCCTCGCAGGCGCCGGATGCGAGATCGGCCGGATCGACTCGTCGGCGTCCGGCGGCCCGCTGTGGGGCTGCCAGACGCCACGCCTCATCGAAAGGTGATCAGGCGCCGGCGACCCGAGTCAGGCTGAGCCAGCCGCCCGGCACGCCGGCGTCGTCGACGTCATGGAGGCCCTGCGCGCGTTCGTCGAGCGGACCCGCACACCGACGAAGGGGCCCGCGCCTCCGGGACACGTGCGTGAGCAACCGGGAAGAAGCATGCAGCGAAGACGCGCGTCACCGGCTCTTCCGGAACCTCCCGTTCCCAGTCTTTCGGTCGCTCACGAAGGCCGGGTCGGCGAGAGTCCGGCCCCGCTGCTCCGGGTCGATGCGGTGCGCGGTACAAGAGGCGGGCGATGGCAGCCATGGCGACTGACACTGCAGAAGTGGTACTCGTTGCCTGACCGCGGTCATCCGGTGGTTTCCAGGGTGCTGAGGGCGGCGTCGAGACGGCGGGTGGCCTCCTCGGCGACGGGAGAGTGACCATGACGCCGGGATCTAGGGCCTGGACGGCGGTGCGTTCGCCGTCGGTGCGAACCACGACGTTGCAGGGCAGGAGGAGGCCGATGGTGCGGTCGGCATCCAGGGCCCGGCGGGCGAGCGGCGGGTTGCAGGCACCGAGGATCAGGTAGTCCTCCATGTCGTGCCCGAGCTTGGCCTTCAGGGTGGCGGTGACGTCGATCTCGGTAAGGATGCCGAAGCCCTGTGCGGCGAGGGCCTCGCGGACTGCGGAAACGGTCGTGGTGAAGTCGGCATCGAGGTGGATGGTCCGGTCGTAGCGCATGGCGTCATCCCTGTCCGGGGTGTGTGGCGGGCGGCGGGTAGCCGTCCGGTGTGAGTGGGTTCTCCGCACCGTCAAAAATACCCCTGGGGGTACCCGTGCTAGGCTCGAAAATATACCCCCGGGGGTAAATGTCAGCCGAAAGGAGCATCGTGTTCTTCATCGACACCATCGAGACCGAGGGCCTGGGAAACCGCAGCTACCTGGCGGGCGGCGCGGACACCGCGGTGGTGGTGGACCCTCCCCGCGACATCGACCGTGTCCTGGCGGCGGCTGCCGCGCGGGGCGTGCGCATCTCGCACGTGGTGGAGACCCATGTCCACAACGACTACGTCACCGGCGGCCTGGACCTGGCCCGCATCACCGGCGCCGCCTACCTCGTGCCCGCTGCCGCCCGCGTCTCCTTCGCCCGCACACCGTTCGCCGACGGCAACACGGTGAGTGTGGACGAGGGCATCACCCTGCGGGCGATGGCCACACCCGGACACACCCCGCACCACACCTCCTACGTCCTGGAAGAACGGGGGACGGCGGCCGCGGTGTTCACCGGCGGGTCGCTGCTGATCGGCTCGGTCGGTCGCCCCGACCTGGTCGAGCCGAGGCTGACCGAACAGCTGGCCCGCGCCCAGCACGCATCCGCGCACCGGCTGGCCGCCGAGCTCCCCGACGAGACGCCGGTGCTGCCCACCCACGGGTTCGGAAGCTTCTGCTCCTCCTCCCAGTCCGAGGGCGACGCCACCACGATCGGCAAGGAGAAGGCGGGCAACGACGCCCTGGTCAAGGACGTCGACTCCTTCGTCGCCGCCCTGCTGGCAGGCCTGGAGGACGTGCCCGCCTACTACGCCCACATGGGCCCGGCCAACGCCGAAGGCCCCACCCCGGTGGACCTGACCGCACCCCCGCTGGCCGACGCCGCCGACATCGCCGAGCGCCTGGCCGCCGGGGAGTGGGTGGTGGACCTGCGCAACCGGATCGCGTTCGCCGAAGGCCACATCGCCGGCTCGTTCAACTTCGAGGCGGAAGGCAAGATCGCCACCTACCTAACCTGGATGATCCCCTGGGGCAAGCCCGTCACCCTCCTCGCCGAGTCACCCGCCCAGCTCGCCGCCGCCCAGCGCGAACTGGTCCGCGTCGGCATCGACCGCCCGGCCGCGGCCGCCACCGGCACCATCCGCGACTGGGTACCCGACGGCCACGCCCTGCGCTCCTTTCCCCGAGCCACCTTCGCCGACCTCGCCGCCCAGGACCCCCGCCCGGATGTGGTCCTCGATGTGCGGCGGGACTCCGAACGCGCCACGGGCTGGATCGAAGGCTCCGTACACATCCCGATCCACCACCTCCACCGCCGCCTGGCCGACGTACCGGCCGGGACGGTGTGGGTGCACTGCGCGGGCGGAATGCGCGCGGGCATTGCCGCCTCCCTGCTGGATGCCGCAGGCCGCGACGTCGTCGCCGTCGACGACTCCTTCGACGCCACAACCGACGCCGGACTGCCCCTCACCACCGGCACCGGCAGCTGAACCGCTGCCCCCGCCACCCGAGACTCGGAAGGAAACCAGATGCCTCTCCTCCGCCGCGGCACCGCCCGCGTCACCCCCGACCAGGCCCACCAGCGCACCACCGACGGTGACGCCGTCCTCCTCGACGTGCGCGAGCAGGCCGAGTGGAATGCCGGCCACGCCCCCGGCGCCGTGCATGTGCCGCTCTCCCGGCTGGTCACCGGCACCGGCCTGCCCGCCACGGCCCAGGGCCGGCCGCTGTTGGTGATCTGCCGCTCCGGGCACCGCTCCCAGCAGGCCGCCAGACTCTTGGCCGGGCGCGGAGCCGAGGCCGTCGACGTCAAGGGCGGTATGCAGGCCTGGGCATCAGCCGGGCTACCGGTCGTCGACGCAGAAGGAAGCAGCGGCCGGATAGCGTGAGCGCCCTCATCCTCGCCCTCATCGCTGGGGCCGTCATCGGCCTGGCCCTCGGGGCGCTCGGGGGCGGCGGCAGTGTCCTGGCCGTCCCCGCCCTGATTTACCTCCTCGGCTTCACCCCGGCCGCTGCCACCACCGCCTCGCTGATCATCGTCACCGCCACCTCCGCGACCGCCCTCTACACCCACGCCACCTCGGGCAACGTCCGCTGGAAGACCGGCGCACTGTTCGCGGCCGCCGGAATCGTGCCCGCGATCGCTGCGGGCACCCTGGCCGCACGCCTGCCCGAGGAGGTGCTGACCGCCGCGTTCGCCGCGATCGCGGCCCTCGCAGCCCTCAGGATGTTCAAGCTCGCCGACCCCCACCAGCAGGCCAGGCCCGTCAGGCCCACCCGGGCCGCCGGTGCGGGTGCCGGACTCGGCGCGGTCACCGGCCTCCTCGGGGTCGGCGGAGGCTTCCTCGCCGTCCCCGCCCTCGTCTCCGTCCTCGGACTGCACATGCGCGCCGCGGTCGGCACCAGCCTGCTGGTCATCACCGTCAACTCCCTCGCCGCGCTCGCCGCCCGCGCCGGCACCAACACGCCCCTGCACTGGGCGGTCATCGCTCCCTTCGCCGGAGCCGCGATCCTCGGAGCGTGGGACGGCAAACGCCTCGCCTCCAAAATCTCCGGTCCCACCCTTCAGCGGATCTTCGCGCTCGTGCTCCTGGCCGTCGCCGCCCTCATGCTCATCGACGCCCTCCGCTGACCCTCCCGCCCGCGACCCGCAACGGCGCCCCACCGCCAGTCGATAACGAGGTGTCCGTAACCGGGCACCAGACAAAAAGGATGGAACACCGCTCATGACCACCCCCCACGCCCTCAACACCGACCAGGCCCGCACCCGCCTGCACGAACTGATCGTCCTGGACGTCCGCACCCCCGGCGAATACGCCACCGGCCACCTTCCCGGCGCCCTCAACATCCCCCTCGACCACCTCGACCATGCCCTCCCCGACATCCGCCACGCAGCCCAGCGCGGCGACCTCCTCGTCGTCTGCGCCTCCGGCGCACGCTCCGAGAACGCTTGCCACACCCTGGCCGCCCACGGCATCACCACCGCCACCCTCACCGGCGGCACAACAGCCTGGGCAGCGGACGGCCACACCCTCCACCACCCCGACAGCGCCCGACGCACCGCCTGGAACATGGAACGCCAAGTCCGACTCACCGCCGGCGCCGTCGTCCTGACCGGCCTCGCGCTGGGCCGCCTGCACCCCGCCTTCCGCCTCGCTTCCGCGGGCGTCGCCGGCGGCCTGGTCTACTCCGCCCTCACCAACACCTGCGGCATGGCCTCCCTCCTCGCCAAACTCCCCCACAACCGTCCCCACCAGGGCGACCTCGACGCAACCCTCGCCGCCCTCCGGGCCGGCTGACCACCCCCGCCCGATACCCCCTGGGGTACCATGGTGTGAGAGCGCACAAAGACAGGAGGCAACCGGTGAAAGTCGACGACGACGCAGTCAACTCAGTCCTCAACCGCCTGCGCCGCGCCCAAGGACAGCTCGCCGGCGTCATCGCCATGATCGAAGCCGGCCGCGACTGCAAGGACGTTGTCACGCAGCTTGCCGCAGTCTCCAAGGCCCTGGACCGCGCCGGCTTCAAAATCGTCGCCAGCGGCATGCGCCAGTGCATGACCGAAGCCGACCAGGGTCAGGCCCCCATGACCGAGGCAGAACTCGAAAAGCTCTTCCTCGCACTCGCCTGACGCCCACGCAGAACGGCCCGGCCCCCATCAGGAGCCGGGCCGTCCGCATACCCGCACCGGCCGGCGCCATGAGCCCTCGCGGTGAGACGCCCACGCCAGACTCGGTACTGTGCGCACGGTGACCAGAAAGACGAAGACGCAGGCCGAAGACAGTGATGACCGCGGATTGTCGGTGCGGGCGTTCACCGCGCTCATGCTGGGCGCCCTTGCCGTCGTAGGGGCGCTCGCCCTGCTGGGTGGCTGGGCCGGACTGATCGGCATCGTGGTCACCGCCGTCGTCCTCATCGGCTTCGCGGCCTCCCGCATGTAGAGCGCACAAATGCCCGCTGGAAGCGAGGGCGCGAGGTGATCCCAGTACCGGTTCGGCGGCTCGGCCGACCGACTGCGGCCGGGCGCCGACTGTTGCCGGAGCCGTCGCCCGGCGAGGACGAGAGCGAGTTGTAGGGGCGCCAGTCAGGTGACGGCAGGGATGTGGCGCTCCGCGAGGACGACGTCCCGCCACTGGCCCCGGTGGCAACCGATGCTCTCTCGAGTGCCGACGATCCGGAAGCCGGCCCGGGCGTGGAGGGCGAGGCTGGCGGTGTTCTCGGGGAAGATGACGGACTGGACGGTCCAGATCATGGTGATCGTGGCGGCCAGGTGCCTCAGGTCGTGAACCGTCACCCGCGGTACACCGGCAGCACGAGCTGGCGACCAGGGCTGCCAGACGGGCTACGAGTTCCTCGGCGCGGTTGAGGACACTGGCCTAAGGTCCGGCATTGCGCGTGGTGACCTGGTGCTCTCGCCGTTCACCTACGCCGACGACATGCAGACCTATGGCCCCCGCGGAGGGCGGCCCAGCTTCGAAGGCGTGGAAGGCGGCCAGGGGGAGGCCGTGCGCGCCCGAGGTCGACGGAACCCTGGTCAAGCTGTCAGTCGCCCTCAGGGCTGATCTTTGGCCCACCACAGGAACGCGGCGGCGTGCTGTCGGTTGGTGAAGCCCTCGCCGGCCAGGTCGAGAAGGAGGTCATTGCTCCACAGGATGAGCCGGCCGCGGGTCCAGTTCACCGACTCGGGGGACGGCAGCTCCAGGCGTAGACCATCCGCGCGATCTCGCGCTTGCCGCCGGCCTCGGTCGTGTACTTCAGGATCGTCAGGAAGCGGTCGGGGTACGTCACGCAGAGGACCCTCGTGAGGAGGGCTTCCTTGAAGCCGGTCATGGCGAACGGCTTGGTGCCGGACAGCAGGTGCTCGAGCCGGTCTTCGAGCGGCATGTCGGAAGGTCCGTGCAGGAGGTATTCGATCGTCTGGCGGGTCGCCTCCCCGGCCGCGGTGTCGCCCATGTCGTTCCACGCGGAGTTGAAGGTGGCCTGATTGCCGGGGCGGGCTCCGACCTCGGAGTTGGCGAAGTCCTTGAGGGTTCTGGGGTCGCAGGTCCACAGCCCGCCGGGGGAGAAGATCTGCTGGTACTTCGACCAGTAGGCCGCCACGTCGGGGTCGAGGTCCGGTTTGACGGCGAGGTACTGCTCCTTCAGCCGGGTCACGCGCTCGAACTGCTCGCGATCGACATCCTCAGCGTTCGGGAAACGGGCCTTGAGGTCTTGGAAGGAGCGGAGCGGGCCCCTGTGCGGGACGGTGGGCTCCCTGTGCTCCCATTCATAACCGCACCGGTGTTTCACGAGCCGACGTCCGCCGTCGAAGGTGCGGACCACCACGATGTCCTCATCGTCGCTGCACAGTGGACACATGGCCAACGCCATGGCGCCCCCCGCTTCGTCGGTGCTTGTGCCCCACTTTGAGCCAATGCACTCTCCGGCCAAGAGCCGCATTCTCGCATCCAGGCAGGGCAGGCGGGTGCGATCTCCGGCACGCCGGCGGATCTCGACTTCACTGGCCTGGAGGGAAACTCCGCGCCGCAACGCCTGGTGTCCGGTTCGTACAACGAGGTGGCAGCGCACGGCGCGTGGGCTTCGGAGGACACCTTGGTGGTGAAGCCGAAACCGACGCGGTACCCGGCACCGATCAGTCGGTCAGCCGGCACACCCGGTCGTCATCCGTCACCTCGTAGACGTCGATGCGCAGGAGCTGTCGGACGTGGGCCGGGACGCGTGCGGCGGCCTTGAGGGAGGAGGACGGCACGACGAGGGCGTAGCGCGTGTGGGAGTCCTGGCTCGTCATGCGGCGCAGCAGTTGGCCATAGGCGATGTCGGCGTCGATGCCTTTCTCACTGGTGCGGCCCCTGGCCTCGCAGATCAGCCGTTCCGAGCCGCGTACGGCTTCCAGGTCGGTCCACCGGTCTGTGGGATCGGCGGGTGTCCAGCCTTCGGCCAGTAGCCAGGCGCGGAAGGTGTCGGTGACCCGGTCCTCGTCACTGGCGCGGGCCAGGATCTTCTTCAGTGCCGCCAGGTCGGCTGCTTCGTTGCGGCGTAGTCGTCCGCGGCCGTCCGCATTGAGGTCGGCGGGGCGGATGAGGACCAGGCGCAGCCCGTGCGCGGGGATCTGCTCCTCGCGCCGGGCGTCGTACAGGGCGCGCTGCTCGCCGCGGTGGACACCGCTGACGGTGAGGCGGTTCGGCTTGTCGAAGTGGGGCATCGGCTGGTCGTGCTGCAGTTCGCGGTACTCGACCACCAGCTGATGGCCCGGCCAATAGGCGTCGACCGGCAGTTGGACTCGACGGCCGCCTGATCCCGGATCTCCGAGCAGCCAGTCGAACCTGTGCTGCGTCAGGGCGTTCTCCCCGAGGATCCGCTCGCACAACCCAACGACGTACGCCTCATCGCTGCCATCTCTCGTTGCCATGACCGAGCATCCTGCCACCACCCATGGACCAGCAGCACCAGGCTGGCGAACCCAGAGCCTCGCCGTGCAGAAGACCGGCAACGACAAACACCCTGGCGTCGTCTGTGACGGGGGCGGGCCCGAGGGCCGGGTGGCGCCCCTTGGGGACCAGTTGGGGACCAGCGCCCACGTCGGTGGGCGCACGGCAGGTATGTATGTGCACGCTGTGCGCCCTCAGATTGAGGTAGATGTCATGAAATTTCCTCCGACCCATCGATCTGGGGGTCAAGGGGTCGCAGGTTCAAATCCTGTCGTCCCGACTAGGGAATCTTCCCGTAGTCGCAGATGAGGGCCTTGTTTCACTTCGGTGAGGCAAGGCCCTTGATCGTTTTTATGGGCTGTAGTGTCACAGTTCGTCACAGACGCTGTCGATCATCCCGCAGCGGCCGGCAGCTCGCCCAGCTTGTCCGAGCCTGGCGCAGGATCGACCTGGTACCCCAGCGTCAGCGCACCATCAGGGTGCACCGCCACAGTTGAGTGCTCGTGAGGCACGCGGGCTCGGCTACGTGCTCGCGGTCTCGTGCACCCACCGCATCCCCACCGCATCCCCACCGCGGCCGGCACCCAGCGCGCCGACCACCTCGCCAAACGCATCCCGCGCCCGGCCCGGCAGAAAGTGTCCGCCGGACAAGGGGCGAAGGGACACCTACGACTGGGCGTTGGTCGCCATCACCGCAGGTGATCCGACGGGCCATCAGCACCTGGTGATCCGCCGCAACCGCACGGCCGGCGAGCTGGCCCACTACCGCTGCTCCTCGGCCCGCCCGGTGCCGCTGTCCACGCTGGTCAGGGTCGCGGGAAACCGATGGACGCCGGAGGAGACGTTCCAGAGCTCGAAGGGACTGGCGGGACTGGACGAGCACCAAGTGCGCCGCTGGGACTCCTGGCACCGCTGGGTCATCCTGGCCCTGCTCGCCCACGCCTTCCTCGCCGTCACCGCCGCCCAGTCCTCCACCTATGAAGATCACGATCCCAGGCGGGAGTGCCCGTTCGTTGTTCCCCCATGCGAGGGAGGCGGATGGTCCGCGCGGCGGATGTGACCGGTGCGGCGGTACGGGGAATCTTGAGTGTCAATAATGCGGAACCGGAGGTCACGGTGGCTGTTCCTTCGAAATCGCAGACACATACCGGCTCCAGCCCGCCGTTGCAGGACGCGGGATGGGCGGTGTGGTCGCGGCGCTGGCCCACGTGGGCACCGCACGCCGCCGCGGTGTGGGGCGTGTTGTTCGCCGCAGTCCAGGTCACATGGGCTGCATCAGGCGCCACCGTGCCCTGGTCGCCGAATGTCGCGTATGCGCCGACGGTCCAGCTCTTGCTGGCGGCCATCGCCGTCCTTGCCGCCGGGGCCTGCCTGGCTACCACCCGGACGCTTGCCAGGCGTGGCCGAGTGATGGTGGCAGCGCCGCTGTTCCTGGCGGTCCTGGTTTGTGTGATGGGGATGGCCAGTCTGCCGGCGTACTTCGTGATGCTGGCGTCGTTCTCCGGGGTGGACAGCGTCACCGGCCTGGCGCATGACCTGTTGAGCGCGGTGGGCGCCGCTCTTCTCATCCTCGGATTGCCCCGATATGCGCTGGCGGCGGTCCGTATGCAGAGCAGGAACGGGCTTCCCTGGGTGCCGATGTGAGGGCCCCGCAGTGGGGATATCGCCCGCTATTACCCCCGGCCCACTGAGCGGGTGTTCGCGCGGTCGTACCGTTCAATTCGGTGGTGGTGGGAGAGGGTGGGTTGCTTGGATCGGCGCATGGAGAGCTCGATCTGGGATGCGTTGCTGCCGGTGGTTCGGGAAGAGGTGGACGAGCTGATCAGGGGTGGTCGGCGGCTTCACGCGGTGAAGCTCATCCGGGAGGCCCACCCCGGGCCGCTTCCTCGACTACCTGACGCTGTGGAGGTGATGTGCGAGCGCGCGGCGGAGCTGCGGTGCTGACACGGGTGTCGGAGCCCTGTGTAGCGAGTCCGTGACACCCTGGTCGCCGTGCTCGCGCTCACCGCGTGCGCGGTTCCTCGCAGATCAAGGGGCCGTTTTGGGGACCGGTCGGGGACCAGGGCGGTCAGTGGTCACGCTCGGTTCGGGTGCAGCTGTTACCGGCATGGGGGCCGATACGACCTGCCCGGCAGGTAGCGGTCCCACTGCTGCCGGGTGATCGGGTCGCCGACCGCGGCACAGAGGGTGGTCCGGATGCGTTCCGGGTCGCTGTCCCAGAGATCAACGCCTTCCAGCGAGGTGACGGCCAGGATCCGGCCGTCGGGGCTGAAGGCGAGCGATCCGTACAGGGCGGAGCTCCTCCCCGACAGGTAGTACTCCCGTTGGGGGGAGTTCGGGTCGGATACGTTCCAGACCTCGGGGCGCGGTTTCGCGTCGTCGCCCTCGTGGGGCTTCGCGATGAGCGCCAGGCGGTTGCCGTCCGGGCTGAACGCGAGCCCCAGTGACGACAAGCCGATGTCGGGAACCGTCATGGGATCGCCGACCGGCCCTTCGCGCCCGAGACGCCACATGCGCAGAGTCCCGCCGTAGACGACCGCGAGCAGTTTTCCGTCAGGGCGCAGGGCGTGCCGCACGTATCCGGCATCCGGTGGCAGCGGGAGCCGCCACAGCTCGGTGGGCCGCGTGGGGTCGGTGACGTCCCAGCCGTACAGCTGCCGGGCCGCGGCCGCATCGTTCTCCGGTGCGCCGTTCAACGTGCCTTGCGCGATGAGCGTCGTGCCGTCCGGTGAGAAGGAGAAACCGCCGGCGTCGACCGCGATCTGGGCGATCTGCCGCGGATGCCGGGGGTCGGCGATGTCGTACAGCCGGACGGTGGGCGGCACGGCCTTGTCCTGTGCCGCGTGGGTGTTGGACACGGCGAGAATCGGCCGGGTGGGGTGGAATGCCAAGTCGGCGACGCCGTTGGCCATGTCGTCGATCGTGCCCAGCACGGGCAGGCCGGAAGCATGCGTGTCACGCAGGTTGACGGTCATGCGCCGGTCGTCGGTCAGCTGCCCCACGGCGAGGATCGCACCGTCCGGGCTGAGGCCGACGTCGCTGGCGAACGACCCGTCCGGGCCGGGAGTGGTGCCGACCAGTTTTGGGCGCGCCGCGTCGGTCACGTCCCACAGGCTGCTCGATCGAACGTTTCGCATCGCGACGAGCTGCCGCGTGCCGTCGGACCCGAACTCGAGGCCGGCCCCGGGAAACGGCTCCGTCCGCAGGGATCCCAGCGCCCCTGGCTCATTCGGGTTGGAGAGGCCCCAGACGTACACACCGTTCCCGGTGGCCTGCAACAGGCGCTTGCCGTCGACGGGGTCGAACACGACGGGCCCGAACCTGAGGTACGCGGACAACGGCCACGACGACGCGCCCGACGAGATTACTCCGGGACCGGGCTCGGAGGGGTACGTCAGGACACGCCACCGCCCCTGACACAGTGCGACGGCATGGTTGCCGGACGGGCTGAACGCCACGGTTTCCAGGCCCCCGGAGCACCCGGACGACGGGAAACCGGTCTGTGCGGCATCACCCTCGTCCTTGTACGGAATCCGCTGGGGCGCCCGCGGGTCGTCGAGCCGCCACAGACTCGGGCCGTACTTCGCACCCGGCGTGGCCAGCAGCATGCCCGACGGATCGAAGGACACCCGATGCAGGGGCTGCTTCGCCGGGTCGGGCGGCGGACTGGATTCGTACGGCGCCTCGTCGAAGGATTTCAGGGGTAGCGGGCGGGCTTTGACGGAGGTGTCCCACAGCTGGACCCGTCCGTCCGTGCTGGTGCTGGCGAGCAGGTGCCGCCCGGGTGCCACGGCCAGCGAATCGACCACGGTGGAATGGGCGGTCATGGCGGGCAAGGCTGTTGGTTTCGCGGGATCGGCGACGTCCCAGGCGAGGATCTGACCGGTGGAGGTGCCCGCGTAGAGAAGGTCCCCGTACGTGTCCATGGCCAGTGCGGTGACGGAGCCGGCCGGGTGCAGCACGGCGGACTCCTTGGGCCGCACCGGGTCGGTGACGTCCCACAGCCGTATCACCGCAGGCGCCATGGGAGATGTGGCGCGATCGGTCGACACGAGCAGGGTGCCCTTGCGGTTCAGGGCGATCAGGCCGGTATGGAGCCCCCTGACCCGCCTCGATTCGGGTACGCCCCGGGTGCGGAGCACGATCGCGTCACCGGTCGCGATCGCCAGGACGCGTCCGTCGGCGCTGTGCACGAGGTCGGCGGCCGGTTCGCCGTCGTTGATCACGCCGGGAGTGCTCTGGCTGTTCAACACCGCGCCCCACCCGGCGTCCTGGTAGCTCTGATAGGCGAGGAGGCCCAGCTGCTTGGACAAGCCGGGATGCGTCGTGCGCAGGGCCTCGGATTCGGCCGCAAGGTACCGGGCGAGGTTGCGGTTCTGGGCCTGTGCGGCCTGTCGTTGGAACAGCATGGAACCCGCCAGGCCCACCGAGGCCAGTAGGGCCAGGACCACGAGGGCGGTGACGGCGCGCCGTCGGCGCCGGGCCCTGCGGCGTTCGTCATGCCGGGAGGCGCTCAGGAACTCGGCCGGAACGGGCTCCAGCTCCGCGACACCACTCGGTGCTTCGGCGGCACGCCCGTGCACTGCGGCCAGCCGGTTCCCCCGGTAGAGCAAGGACGGATCGCGGTCGGCTTCGTCCCACACCTTGGCGTCGTCCGCGAGTTGCTGGCGGACCGCCAGCCAGTCACGGTCGGCGGCGATCCACTCCCCCAGCCGGGGCCAAGCGCGGAGCAGCACTTCGTGACTGACGCGGATGCTGTCGCGGTCGACGGTGAGCAGGCGGGCCTCGGTGAGCCGGGTGACGGCTCGCTGCGCGGCCTGCGGGTCGGGCAGTCCGTGCAGAAGTGCGGTGCGGTCGGCGGGACGGGCGGTGTGGGCGGAGTCGTCGCCGACCCGCACCAGCCGGGGCAGAAACCGCCGTACGGCCTTCCGCCCGGCGCCGTCCAGCTCTCCGTAGACTTGCTCCGCCGTGGTCGCGATCGCCCGTGAGATACCGCCGACGGCGCGGTAGCCGGCGACGGTGAGTCGTGCTCCTGAGCGTTGGCGCCAGGTCGACCACATCACGTGGGACAGCAGCGGCAGCGCACCCGCCGCCGCCCTGCCGTCGTCGATCGCACCGAGTTCGTGCAGGATCACGTCGGCCAGACCGTCGTCCAGCAACAGACCTGCTGCGGCGGCCGGCTGTTCGATGGCAGCACGCAGTTCGGCGGAACTCAACGGCTCGACCAGCAACTGACCGTCACGCAGAGCGGCGAACAGTTCCGGGTGCTCGGCTGCCTCGCCGTAGAAGTCCGCCCGGAGCGCGAGCACCACCAGGCCGCGGGGCGAACCCTCGGCGACCGGCGTGGCGATCGCGGTCACGGCTCGGAGGAACGCGGCACGTTCGGCCGGATCCGGGCAGAGCGTAAACAGCTCCTCGAGCTGATCGACCAGCACGATCAACCGTTGGCCCGGCCGGTCGGCCAGCAGCCCCTCGACCAGGTCGACGGCGTGACGAGGGTCCTCGCGTATGCGGTCGCATGCCTGCGGCGTCGCGGCGTTGAGCTGCGCGGCGAGCCTGCGCAGCGGGCTCGTGCCGGGGGTGAGGCGCACGACGGGCCAGCCGGCTGCCGTCGGGAACCCGGGCAGCCCGTGGTTGCGTACGGCGGCCAGCAGCCCGGCGTTGAGGAGCGAGGTCTTGCCCGAGCCGGACGGACCGACGAGTATCAACGGCCCCGGGCGGCGTCCCGAGCCAGCGCCCGGGCCTGAATCCGGACCTGAATCCGGGCCTGAATCCGGGCCTGAATCGGCACCCGTCGCCGGACCCGGACCCGGACCCGGATTCGACCCCGGCCGAACCGTGTGGCTTGCGGACTCCGCCACCGCGGCGACGATCCTGCCGGTCATCTGCTCGCGCCCGCAGAACACGTCAGCGTCGTCGATCCCGAACGCGCCGAGGCCCGGATAGGGGCAGCGGCCCGAGTGCTGCGGCTCCTCCGTCGGCTGCGTCCGTACCGGCACCGCGGGGTTCGTCGCGATGACCAGGCTGCCCGAGCGGTCACCCGACTGCCGCCGCGGCAGCGGCCGTTGGGTGTCTCTCATGGCGCGGAACACCGCGTCGTACACCGTGTCGAGGGTCAGCAGCCGGGGCCCACGCGGGTCGCCGTGCGTCAACAGCTCGATGAGCGCCCCGGTGAACGCGGTGTGCGCCGCGCCCTCAGGAGCGAGGGCGAGCTGCTCCGCGGACCCGATCAGGTACACCCCGTGCGCGGGTGCCATCGCGAACGCGGGGACGGACGGCCCGCCGCCCAGCGATACCCGACCGGAGAAACAGCAGTCGAGCACGACCACGACCGACGACGCACGGCTGGCTGCCAATGCCTGCCGAAGCGAGGAGAACGACAGCGCCTGGTGCTCTGCCAGGCCCGGAACGAGCCGATCGGTGCCGCTGGCCGCAAGGTACAACTCACCGCCCGGCCCCAGCAGGCCATGCCCGATGAAGTACACCAGCAGCACGCTCTCGGCACGCTGTGCCTCCTCGGCGACGGCCAACGCCATGGCCCGCGCATCGGGTGGGTCGAGCACCGGACGCAGCTGTCGTACCCCGCACCGTTCGCGCAGGACCGTCTGCAGATCCTCAAAGGTGCGCGCGACCGAGGGTACGGACGGCAGGACGGTGCCGGTGTGCGTGGCGGTGGCAATCAGCAGTACTCGCACGCCGTCACCGGCCAGGTCGGTCATCGACCGTCGAGCGGTGTCACACGGTCGTCCTTCTGTTCCAGCATCGCGGCGATCCGAGTCACCTGCTGGTTGAGGGCGGCGGCGTCGAGTCCGGATACGTTCTCTGCGGTGAGCTCCACCGACCGACGGTCCTCGAGCGTCACCTTGATGTGTACCTTGCCGGGGCGGGTGCGCAACCAGGCGATCACGGCGGTGGCGAACGCAGTGGCCGCGCCGGCGGGGCCGAGAGCCACCACCAAGGCATCCAGCACCGGCCCCAGAGTCCCCGGTTCCGGCGACCGCTCGTCAAGGCTGAGCCGACCACGCAACTCGTCGACATCGCCCAACCAGTCGTGCAACGACCGTAACTGGTCGGCACCTTCCGGGCCCATCGCCCTCACTGTCGTGCTCACAACCCACACCCCTGTAGTCGGTCGATCACATGCCGCTCCAGAGTAGCGACGACCCGTCACCCCCGCGTGTGTCATGCGACTTTCGCCGCAACGGCCGTTCGCACCCGGCTCGAGTGGAGCAACGCCGAGTGCCCCGCGCCCTGGAGGAACGGCGGGCCAAACCGGACGCCACCCGCTCCGCCAACCCTGGATCGCCATGTCGTGTTCCTTGCGTTGTGAGGTGCGTGGCCCACGCGGCGAGCGCCCTGGGGCCAGCGCGCTTTCGTGTCAGGGGACAAGCTGTCGGAGGCCACTGTGGGCGGATGTGAGGTCGTGGCGGATGAACCACTCGGTTCCCAGAATCGCCTCGCGTTCCCGTGCCGGGAGCCCGTTCAGCAGGGCCGGCAGTGAGCGGCCACGTGCTGTCTCCGAGCGATGTGCCTGGATCGCGGCCCACTTTCGATCCAGCCAGGGGCGGACGTCGACGGTGGCAGTGACCAGTGCGTCGGGCACGGTGTGCAGGCGCTTTCCCGTCCCGGCCAGGAGATCGGACAGGGCGGCGCTCGCCGTCCGCGGGTGTGTGGAGAAGTACAAGGCACTGGGCTGCCACGGGGAGCCTGCCTGGGAATAGAGGTCGTCGAGGCCGGCTGCGTGCGCGGCCAGCAGCGCCACGCGGTGCGTGTGCTTGTGGTCGGGGTGTCCGGAGGAGCCGTAGGCGTCGTGGGTGACGATGATGTCCGGGCGAAAGTCGCGGATGTGGGAGACGACGCGCTCCACGGATTCCTCGAGCGGGACGTCGCAGAACCGGGGTTGCCCCGACGCGGAGCCGGGGATCCGGAGGTCGGCGTATCCGAGCATGCGGGGCTTGCCGGCGCCGAGGATCTCGACGGCGTCAGCCAGTTCGGCGGCGCGATGGCTGTCGGGGGCCCAGGTGGCCGTCACGACGGCGGTGCGGGCGCCGGCCGCTGCGTGCTTGGCGAGGATTCCCCCGGCGACAAGGGATTCGTCGTCGGGGTGGGCGTAGACCGCGAGGACGCTTGGTGCGGGCATGGAGAGCTCCGTTCTCATGAGGGCGGTCCGAGATCCATCACTGTGGCGTGGATCGCTTCGCGTACCGATGCAGTTTCGGCGTGAGGCCCGAGCCAGGCTTCGGCTGCCCTGGATCGGCTGGGGCTTCGTTGGATGGGTAGCCCGTCGACTGCCCAGCGACGGGCCGAGCCGCAGGCAGTGGGACGGGACGGCTGGTCAGGCGCTCGGCCCAGTTGGTGAGGAGCGGCCGGGATGGGCGGGTGGTGGTGGACGGCGACGGCCGCGGTCACGTCCTCCGCCGCGATGAGGATGCCGGTCTCCTCGTGGGCCTCCCGGATCACCGCCTCGACCAAGTCCCCGCCCGGGTCGAGATGCCTGGACGGGAGAAGCCGCATCCCGGCCGCGTACACGGGACCGGCCCGGCGTGACAGCTGCGCCTCCGGGCCGCCTTCGCCGTCGCGCCGCAGGACGAGGTGGACGTCGACCGGCACTGTGTGCCGGGCCCCGCCGCTCACTCAGAGGTTTCGGGGTGCCGGGCGAGCAGTACGACTTGGGGCAGCCGCACTGCGGTTTCGCGGAAGCTCTGGTTGACGGGGACCAGGTCGGGCGGATTGCCGAGCGCGGAGAGGGTGATCGCGATGCTGGTGGCCCCGTCGTCGAGGGCGCAGACCTGGCTGCCGCAGATTATCTCGGCACCATGTGGTGTCTCAAAGATCGCGAGATTATGCGGACTCCTCATGTGTCATCCCGAATCAGGAGAGCAGCTTGTCCTACGCCGTGGAGAAAGCAGCTGTCGAGGCGGTGGTTGACAGGCATCGCACGATTGCGGAGTTGTCGGTCTTGGACTGTGCGGACGCACCCGGGGTTCTCCGCCGGGCCGGCGTAGAAGAGGGACAGCGGTTCATCCTCGGGCCAGACGGCTCCTACGACTTGAATCTGAACCGGATGATCCGAGACTTACCGAGTTGGGGTGTCCGCTCGGCTAACGGCCAGCAGGCGTACTGCTCGGATTTGATGCTCACTTGCCGGTTCCTCCACGAGGGCAGGGGCGGCAAGACGATCTGGGCCGTGTTCTATGTGCAGGTTGCGAGCCGTGACCTGCTGGCCGCCCGCGACGACCTGGCCCGTCTCGTGGAGGCGAAGAAGACCGAGCCCGTGCCAGCGCCGTTCGGCAGGGACGGCAGTCCCTCGCGGGACAAGATCAAGCAGTTCATCGCCCAGCGGCGGGCGGAGGGCCGCGGCCTGCCAGCCCTCCCGCTGAGGCACCTGCACACCGTGCCCGGCGCGACGGTCATCAACGGCGTGGTTCAGGCCCCGAACCTGGCCATGATCGGGCACTTGAGTGGTGCCCGCTCGATCCAGCATCTGGGGCCCCTCCTGATGGAGGCGGGAAACGAGCTGGGCTGGGAGCAAGGCGGCCAACCCACCCCTCGGGCACCGTGGCCGGCGACTGGCCAGCCCTGGCGAGACGAGCTGAGCCCCACCTCGGTGAACATGGAGATCGTTCATCTGCGCGTCGCCTGCTGGATCGTCATCGCCTACCTCTCGGGGATGCGCGACATGGAAGTGCGGGAACTCGGACGCGACTGCGCGTTCACCGAGATCGGAGCCGACGGCCGAACCCGCTACAAGATCCGCGGGCGCGTCTACAAGAACCGCAAGATCTCCGGCGACGAGGTCGACTGGGTGGTCCTGGACATCGTCCACGAGGCCGTCGAGGTGCTGAAGCTCATCAACGACGACCCGACACACCTGTTCGGATATCGGCAGCGCACGGACTACGCCCTTCTGTCCAACATGCCGCGATTGCTCAAGAAGTTTCGCGACCACCTGAACACCCTGTTCAGTACGTCAGAAGGGCCCTGCGTCCCGGTTCTGGCGGCGGAGACTCTGGACCTGGAGATGGAAACCGACCCTGTCGGCGACGAAGGCGACTCAGACCCGGAGGAACCGCTGGCCTGGGCCTTCGATACACGACAGTTCCGGCGCACGCTTTCGTGGCACATCGCTCACCAGCCCTTCGGGGTCGTCGCGGGGACCCGGCAGTACAAGCACGCCAGCCACGAGATCTTCGAGGGATACGCCGGGACCTCGCCTTCCGGGTTCGCCGACGAGGTTGCCGCCGACAAGGCCGTCGCCCTGTTGGACTACGTCGAGGACCTTTACCACGACTGGAACGAGGGAGGCCACTCCGCCGGCGGCGCCGTCAAGCGAGTCGAGGCTGAGTTCGACCGCATCCGGGGCGAGCTCGGCGACCTGCCAGGGGCGGTGGCCAGCCCGGAGCGTCTGCGGACGATGCTGCGGCACCTGACCCGAACCTTGCACCCGGGTGCACTCAACGACTGCTTCCACCACGCGGAGACCGCGGTATGCGGCAAGCGGGCTAAGTCCGTCAGGCAGCCACTGCCGATGCTGAATATGTGCACGCGACCGTCTTCGCTCAGCTCTCTCGAGAGCACGAGCTGTCTGACATGGACCGCGACATCATGCGAGCGTTCGAGCGGCTGCTGGACGGCCGCCCGGAGATCACCGGCGGCTCCGTCAACGTGGTGAACATCGCCGCCGAGGCGGGCGTTTCCCGAGCGTCCTACTACCGGTCGCCCGTCGCGGGCGCCATCAAGGAGATCCTCGCGGCCCCCTCCACCAAGCGGCCAGAGGTCGACGAGCTCAAGGCCGAGGTCACCCGGCTGCGGAAGGAACTGCGAGAGTTCCGTCGGGAGAAGGCCGAGGAGGTCCGCGAGCTGAAGACCACGGTCTCTACCTACGCGAACCAGATTCAGGTTCTGGCCCTTCGAAACGCCGAGCTGGAGGTCGACGCAGCTGCCCTTCGCGGTCAGGTCGCCGATGCGACGGCAGGCAAAGTCCGGCCGCTTCGGAAGCCGTGAGCATCACGGCCCGGCGACCTTCGGTCGCCAGGCCCTCGGCACTACGCCATTCGACTCCGCCATGCCACCGTCGAGGACCGTCCGGCGATTCGCCCCCCACGGCGCCTGCCTGCGAAAAGTGGACACCCTCCAGCTGTCGGCTGCGCCCTTTCGAAGCCAGAAGGCGACATCCTCGAGGACCGCGCCCTACCGTTTCTCGCCTCCTCAGCTGGATCCACGTGTGCCGCCTCCACCATGGTGGGCACTACCGGGGCCCGCCTCCTGTTCGACACCCCCGGCCCAGAGCGTGCTGACGGTGTAGCGAGGGTGACAGCGGGCAGGCTTCGCCGCCGCACAGCTGGGTAGGGAGGGTCCTGACGGCATGACGAGCCGGAAGAGGTGGGGAATTGTCAGACGAGAAGGCTGTGACCACGGCTTGGGACAAGGCGTCCGACACGGCACTGGCCGGGGCGGACCTGGTGATCGGGCTCGTCGGGGAGGACGGCGCCGAGGAGAACGACGGGGCTGCCGAGCTGCTGGACCTCCTGGCGGAAGTGGTACCAGGGCTGAACGTACGGCGGATCAAGGCGGATCAGCTGACCCAGGACCTGGGAACGGTTCTTGCGATCGTGCTCGGGTCGAGTTCGGTCACCGTCTTGGCTGGCGGGCTGGCCTCGTGGTTGAGGCGGCGCAACACCGTCAGCATGGTGCTCAAGAAGCGGGACCGCAACGGCGCCACCGTCGACGTGACCGTACGGGGCCGCCCGGACGAGCGGATCGAGACGATCGTGACAGAGTTCCTGAAGAAGTAGGGGACGGCGGCATGCTCGAACCCAGTCGTACGATCGCGATCACGACGGGGGCGAGCGAGTGGCCCCTGCTGGAGTCTTTCGACGCGGCACCCGCTTTCGCCAAGGCGGCGGCGAACATCCGTGGCTACCTTGGTACCGGTGGTCTGGGCATTCCCGAGGAGAACGTGCTGGATCTCTTCGGAAAGCCCAACTCCCTGAAACAGTACGAGCAGATCATCGCGTTCCTCGACGGCCGCATGAAGAAGCTGGAGACGCCGCACGGGGAGAACCTGCTTGTCCTGTTCTTCTACGTCGGGCACGGCGCGTTTTTCGGCACCGCGCGCGACTACTGCCTGCTGCTCGCGGACACTCGGAAGCCGTTGGAGTCGGACACCAGCCTGCGGGTCGCTTCACTGGACCGGTTGCTGCGGCTGCGCGCCCCCTTCAGCGCCCGGATGCTGTTCCTCGACTGCTGCTTCGCGGCCGAGGCCGCCAGCATCATGCAGGGCGCGATCGAGCAAGTCGTCGGAGCCAAGACCGACGAGATCCTGGAGAGTTCACCCCTCGATCGGGGCGTGGCACTGTTCTGCGCGGCAAGTGCCCGGGACCCAGCGCGCCTGGCCGACAGGGACACCCATACGTTCTTCAACTGGGCATTGTTCGAAGCCCTGCGCAACGGCGATCCGCTGAAGCCCGGCCCGATGTCACTTCGCCACGTTGCCGATCTGGCGGTCGCCGCCCTGGACGGGCTCGGCCAGGACGGCGTTCCGCGCCCCGAGGTACACGTGCCGAGGCAGTCCTACGGGGATCTCGCGGCGGTGCCGCTCTTCCCTAATCCCGCTGCCCCGACGAAGGAGCAGCCTGCGTCTGCGGACGACGGGAGTGAATCGGGGCCGGCAGACGAAGGGGGGCCCGGAACGGGCCCACCGGTGGTGGCTGAGGCCGCCCCACCACCGCCGGGCACCAATGTCCTCCTGCCGCCGACGGATGAGTTCATGTACTGGAAGGCAGTGACCTGCAGTGCGGATGGCCGGTACTACGCCGGCCCGCGAACGTCTTTCGGTACCCCACTGGACTGGTTCTCGATCCAGGTCGTCGAGGCCGGGACCGGTCGGTCGGTGCGCGACGCGTTCAGTCGTAATCTCCGGAGCTACCAATACGGCCAGGTCAGCTCGCGTGGACAGGTGCTGGGCCTGGACTACACGGGGGACCTGTTCGTGACGGACCTGGCGGAAGCGGACTCGTCGCGTTTGCTGGCGTCCGGCGTGAGCATTGCCGACTTCCATCCGGGCGGGACCCTCGTGGTGAGCGGGCGCCAGGGCGGGCTGTCGTTCCACACCCCGGGCACCCTCGACGAGGCGGCCACCTTGCCGCAGTTCCCCGCGGGCGCCAGTTTCGCCTTCTCGGCCGACGGCTCGGTGCTGGCGACGTTCGGCATGGGCAAGGGTGTCCAGCTGTGGCACGGCACCGAACGCGGGAGGGTCTGGGTGCCAGAGAACAGACCGTTCGCCGACTGGACCGTTCCGGCCCCGCGGCTGGGATCGGCCCTCAGCCCCGATGGCACGGCGCTCGCAGTCCTCCGCGAGTCCGGCCACGTGGAGGCCCTGAACACACGGGACGGCAGTCGGCTGTGGCAGACCGGCGGGGTGATCGGCCCGGGCCATCCCAGGATCTGCTACGCCGCCCACGGCCGCTCCGTTGTCGTGATGTTCCCCGGAGTCCAGCGGGGCTTCCTGCGTAAACGCGTGGATACGGGCGGTCTGGGGATCCTCGACGCGGCTACCGGCGAGAGCACCCATGTCCTCCCCGCGACAGCACTTATGACGGACATCAAACCGACCCCGGCCCAGGACGGAGCCTCCCTGCTCGTCTGCGAGGACGGTCTGCTCCGGCTCTGGTCGGTGCCGTGAGAGCGGGGCCGTCTTTTGCCCACCCTGGCCGGAGTGCGCCGGACGGGCGGCCTCCTGCCCCGGGCTCAGTTCGCCGACACGGCGCTGCGCACGCTATGCGCCGGGCGGCTCCTCGACGAACTGCACGAGCGCGCCGAGGTAATGACCGACGGGGAACTGAGCGACGGGGTGAACCGCGCGCTGCGCCGCTTCATGTCCAGAAGGCCAGGCGCGCCGAGGACGCGCACCTCAACGCCCACCACAACCCGATGCACCCCTTCCGGCAGCCGACCCGGCGAGCTCCCTACCAGCCGAAGGAGCTCGACGAGTACCACGTGTGATCCCTGACCAGGCGTTCAACGAGCTCTTTGCGGCCCTGCCCTCGCACGGCGACCGGGCCCTGGTCGCGTTCTACATCTCGGCCGGCCCGCAGGCCACGGGACTGACCCGCGACCGGGTCAGTCCCGTGGACCAGACCATCGGGCTCGTCCGGGAGGGCTCGCGGGCCCTGCAATGGAAGCGACGCGTTCGTGTGGCTGCGGCTCTACCAGCAGCAGATCCGCCCGCTGGCCCTGGACGGGCCCGACGAGCCGCTGTGGTGGACGCTGCGGCGACCGCTTTGACCGCTGAGTTACGACGCCGCGCGCATGGTCTTCACCCGGGCCAACGAGAAGTTGGGGGCGAACTGGACCCGGCACGACGTTCGGCACAGCGCTGCCAAGCGCATGGGCGCAGCCACAGTCGTATCCGTCGACGGAGTCGGACCAGCCGGCGATGTTGCTGCTGTGGGTGAGCGCGCAGGTGGCGGCGGCCAGCATGTCGCGTCCCAGAACCCAGGTGACGTCCTGCTGGCAATGAAACACGGCCTGCACACACAGCGGGTCGCTGCGTGGGTAGGAGAAGGTGACCGGGATCGCGAGCCGAAGTTGCCCTTGCGGGAGGTACTGGCAGGCAGGCGAGCGTGGACCAGTAGGCATCGCGGCGTGCCGCGCCTGGGCGAGGGGTTATCTCCACGGGATCCAGACCTGGGCATGGGCCTGACGATGATGCGTGTCAGCTGCCCTCGAAACCACGCTGACCGCTGCGGCTGTCGGCCGACTGGGGGCCAACCGCCCGCTGCCCCCTGGTGCCGATGTTGGCGACGAGAGAGATTCGTGAGACACAACGTGCCTGGACACGTGTTCCGCTTGCATAACGCAGACCGGGCAGAAGCCGCGCCGGGAGTCCGGCCACGTGTAGTGCCACGACGGCTCGGAGCCGCACCACATCAGGCCGTCCAGCGGGAAGGACACCCACGACATGATCGGTGCCCCCGACAGCCTCTGGCAGTGCGGACAACTGCAGGTGTGGGGGTAGTCCGGCCTTCCGGCGACCGTGAACTGGATTTTGCCGCACAGACAGCCGCCGGACCGTGGCGTGGTGACAGCGGGGGTGGGTGAGGTCATGGCCTCGTCTCCTTCGGTGACAGGTTGGGTGCGGGGGCTTGCGCCGGCGCGGTCGCCTCCGGGTTCGGGGCGGTGGGCAGCGACCAGGACAGCTCCGCCGGTCCGCGTCCGGCACTGACCCGCTGGTTTCCTTCCGGTTCGAGGTGCAGTGGCTCGGCGCCGCCCTGACGGCGCTGCGCGGGCGGGAGCTGTCCCAGGAACGCCAACCAGGCGACCTGTCCGGCGGTGGCGTCCAGGTCGAGCACGGCCAGCACGGGGAGCGCCATCGAGGTGATGGAGCTGCCGGCCACGCCGGTGGTCTGTCCGGCCAGGTAGCGGCGGAAGTTGCGGTGCCGCCACAACGACGCGGGCGCGGTGGCGGAGTCAGCTGAGGCGGTCACGGAGCACCTCCTCGGCCTCGTCCAGACGCTCGGTGAGCACTCCCACGGCTGCGTGCCGGGCCAGCCCGTACCTCTCGAGCTCGGGGGTGACCGCGGCCGGATGGTCGACGGGCTCGGACAGCGGGTAGACGGAGCAGGCCATGTAGCCGGCCGCAACCCGGGGCACGGCGAGCAGGTCCTCCACAGGGAGCCCGGGGTTCGCCTCTCGGTAGGCCGCGACCGCCTCTCCCAGGCCTGCAGGCCAGTCCGGGCCGGCCAGCACCGTTCGCGGATCGAGGACGATCCGGCCCAGCTCCCACGCAGCACTGCGGTGACGGGGCGGACGGAAATCGATCAGGCCCGCCACCTCCTGCTCGCGCAGCAGCACATTGGGGGAGGCCAGGTCGCCGTGCACGATCTGAGCCGTCAACACAGGAGGCAGGCCACTGAGCATGGCCGCCACGCGGGGCAAGGCGGCGATGCGCTCCTCCGCGGCGCGGCGCGCCCAGGCGGCGAACTCCCCGCGGGCGGTGGTTCCTCTTCCGTACTGGGCGAGCAGCCGCTGCAGTCGCTGACGGGACCGCTGGACGTCGCAGACCTCGCTCGCCGGAACCGGTCGTGGGGACCCTGTCGGATGCTGGGCCAAAGCCCGGTGCAGCCGACCCACTGCCTCTCCGACCGCTGCCCACCTGCAGCCGTGCAGGCCGCCTTCGGCGGTGTGCGCGCCGTCGACGTACTCGGAGACGGACACGGCCGTACCTTCGGCGGTCACGACGAGCTCGCCGGCCGGTGACCGGCGCACCGCCGGTACCGGAACCCCGCTGCCTCGTGCGAATTCGCCCAGCCGCAGCGCCTCCTGCTCACCCTGGAGGTCCGTGCCCGGCGGATAGACCTTGACGAACCAACGCCGTCCGTCGTGTTCCTGGGCCAGGTAGTTGCGCGTCGCGGTCCCCCGCGGGCCGCCGACGACCGCGGTGGGGACGATCCGGTAGCAGCGCGGCAGGATGTCGGTCACGGCCGCCACATCGGACTCCGCGTTCATCGTGACGCCCCCGATGGGACCAGGAGGCCGTCGAGCCGCTGCGGGCCCGGGAACGGACCGGGGCAGCCCGGGGTGGTGGACATGGTCACCACCCCATCTCCGTGTAGAGGCGGCCTGCCCGGATGCCGTCGATCGCGGCACGGGTGTACGGGACGATCCTGTCGGGGAGGGCGTCGGCGGGCCACCAGTCCCAGGACACGCAGCGGTCCGGCTCGCGTACCCGTGGTGTGCCGGTCCACCGCCGGGCGCGGAAGACGAACCCGACCCGGGGCTGTGCGCCGGGCTCGTCCACCATGTGCACGACGTGCGCGAGTTCGACGTCCGTCGGATCGATGAGCAGTCCGGCCTCCTCCTGCGCCTCGCGGACCAGGCAGGCGACGGCGGACTCCTGCTCGCAGTGCCCGGCGAGGAAGTGGTGGGTCGAGGCCGCGAACGCGGAGTCGGGGTGCCGCAGACCGAGCAGCACCTTGTCGTCCTGCTCCAGATAGAGGTGAACGCCCACGACGTTGAGGCGTGCCCGACCTCCGGGGCGGGCCTGTACAGGCACCGGCACCGGCACTGGGGCGGAGGCCCGGGTCCGGTGGAGGTCGATGACCTCGTTCGTCCACGGGCACATCGTCAGGTACGGGATGGTGCCGGAGTCGAAGTGGCGGAACATGATGCCTTCGGGGCACGGCAGGCTGTCGGCGTCGCCGTCCCAGGTTCCGAGGTAGACGCGAATCCGGCCTTTGACCCCGTCGGGGCCCACGCTGTCGACCACCGTGAACTCCGCCAGCGGGACCATCAGGCCGGTCTCCTCGAGCAGTTCCCGCTCTACCGCCTCCCGAGAGGACTCCGCCCCTTCGCGGTCGCCGCCCGGGATGCTCCACGTCCCCGGGTCGCAGATCCTCTTGTTGGCGTCCCGGAGGTGGAGCAGGTAGCGGCCACGGGAGTCCACCAGCAGCGCGGCGGTCCCGCGCGGGTCGTCGGACACGGTCATCACAGGCTCCTCGACGTGGGGATGCTGAGGGTGTGCCGGCAGAGCGGCTGGTGGCTGTGGACGAGCCGCAGCGGCGCCGGGTCCGAGCTCACGACCGGTCCCGTGCCGGCAGCGCGTCGTGGTCGCCGGCGGGCTGGGCCGGGACGGAGGCGTCGAAGGCGGCGGCCTGGACGAGGTAGGCGTCGCGGAAGTCCCCCGTACCGGTCTTCTCGTTCATCAGCTCGGTGAAGGTTCCCGACTCCGCTACCCGGCCGTCCTTGAGGACGTGGATCAGGTCTGCGTGGCGCACGGAGTGCAGGCGGTGGGTGATGAGCACGATGGTCTGACCGGTGGTCGCGGCGAGCGCCCTGATCTGGTCGAAGACCCGCTGCTCGGCGACCGCGTCCAGAGCGCTGGTGGGCTCGTCCACGATCAGGATGTCCGCCTGCCGGTACTTGGCGCGGGCGATCCCGATGCGCTGCCACTGGCCACCGGAGATCTGGTGGCCGCCGCGGTAGCCGCGCGCCAGCAGCGTGCCGAGCCCGCGCGGCAGGCCTGCGAGGACCTCGTCCGCCCCGGAGAAACCGGCGGCCCTCTCCACCGCCGGGTCGTCGATGGCCCGGCCGGGCTGCCCGATGCCCACGTTGACGCGGAAGGTGAACGGCCAGTGGTAGAAGTCCTGCGACATCAGTGCGACGCGACCGAAGAGCTGATCGCGGTCCGCGGTGCGGGCGTCGACGTCGTCCCACCAGATCCTCCCGCTGCCCTTGTCGGGCAGGTACAGGCCGGCCAGCAGCTTGACCAGAGTGGACTTGCCGGACCCGTTCTCGCCCACCAGCGCGATGATCTTTCCCGTGGGGAAGGCCAGGCTGACGTCGTGCAGCGTCGGTTCCGGCTGCGCCGCGTCGCTGCTGCCGGGATAGGTGAAGGTGACCTTCTCGAACCGGACCTCCTGCAGCCGCTCGGGCAGCGGCCGCCCGCCCACGGGGATGGCACGCGTCTTCGACTCCCGGCACAGCCGCTCGAAGTCGGCGACGAAGAGGGACTCCTGGTGCAACTCGGTGATCTGGATGACCAGCGTGTCCAGGCTGGCTGCGCCGGTCCGGATGGCCAGGACGGCCGTGCCCGCGACGGCGAGTTCCATCGCCCCGCCCCACAGCAGCAGCCCCAGTGCGCCATAGGTCAGCAGGGTGGCGATACCGCCGGCGCCGTCGGCGATGAGGCCGATCCGCGCGGCTTGGCGGGCCAGCCGGGTCTGCTCGCGTTCGCTGGTCTCGGCCATGGTGCGGAAGTGGCCCAGCAGGAACGGGCCGACGCCATGGACGCGGACTTCCGCCGCCGCCTCCTTCTGGGTCAGCAGCTGGCCGAGCAGAAGCCCGGCACGGGCGTGCTGGACGAAGGTGTGGAAGGAGATGTACCGCTGCTTGGCGATCGTCAGCGAACTCCAGGCGCTGGGCAGGGTCATCAGGACCAGCAGCGGCAGCAACACCGGGTGCAGGACGGTCAATACGCCGGCCGCGGCGATGAGCGACACCGCGGAGTTCAGGGTGTTGGTGCAGTAGCGGATCATGCGCCGGGCGGAGTCCGCCCCGTACCGGGCGGCGTCCAGGAGCCGGTGGAACTCGTCGTCCTCGATCGCGGCGAGCTCCACCCGGTGCACCAGACCCAGGTACTGCTCGGTGGCCACGCGCTGCACCTTCGGCTCCAGCGCCCCGGTGGCCGCCGTCGACACCGACCGCAGCAGGGACCCGAGTAACGCCGTGAGAGCCACGATCACGAGTGCGGGAACCGCCTGTGTGAGCCGCTCGTTGGTGCTGCCCGTGCCGAGGATGTGGGCGAGCACGCTGTTGACCGCGACCAGCCCCACGGCCTGGGCGATGCCCCGGCCGGCCTCGGAGCCCAGGACGGTGCGCAGGGCGCGTGCGTCGGCCAGGTTCGCGAGCCGCAGGCCGGTCCCGGCCAGGCGCGGAAGTTCCTTCGCCATGGTCCACAGCCCGAGCTTGAGCCAAGCCCCCTCGTGCCGCTCCCAGCCGATGTCGTAGGCGAGCTCGCCGCCGAAGAGGAGCCGCTCGGACTCCGACACCCCCGCGGCGCCGGATCCGGCCGTCGAGTCCTTGCTCACGCGGCCCTCCTGGTGTCCGGTCGTGAGTCGCGGCCACCGAAGGAGCGGGCGTCAACACGGCGCCCGCCCGCTCGACGTGGACGCGGGGCGGACTCGGGATGTTCGAATACCTCTGAGGCTTCGAGGCGGTTCGGCGGCAGATGCACGGGATCCTCCGGATGGGCGCACGGCTGGTACTGGTGCTCTAACAACGGCCCCCGATCGTGTGCGTCACGGCCGAATCGGGGGCGCATGGTGAACGAACGTTCCAGTCGGCCTTGGTGGGCTTGGCGTGCCTGCGGTGGCGGCCTTGAAACTCGCTCGAACAGGGTCTTGTCGCCCGGGCGGGGGATTGCGGGCTCTGACTCCGGGCCGGGCCTCGGTGTCTGCGGGCATGGCGGGGAGGGCAGTGGCGGAGTGTGCCGCTGCCCTGGTGGGGTGGGAGGAGAGATCAGGTGGTGGGGGCCTCTGGCGGCGCACCGCTCCCCGAGCCGCTTCCCTTGGTGGCCGTCAGTAGCGGCTGGCGGGCTCGGAGGGCGGCCCCTCGATCGCTCTTGGGGACCAGTCGGGGAGCCAGTCGGAGACCAGGCGGGCGGTGCGGGTCCGGAGACCGCGCCGTTCGTGACGGTGCGAAGCGGCGGGTGGCCGATCGTGGGAACGATCGCGGACGCCGGACGGCGTCCGCAGGGCGACGCGGTGGGACCGGGGTCAGGACTTCGGCACGGTGTTGATGTAGTGGGTGCCGGCGCTGTAGAAGCCGTCCACCGTTTTCTGGACATCCGCGTAGGAAACGGCCTCACCGGCCTTGTAGTAGAACCAGTTGACTTTCATGCCCCAGGTGCGCGGACCGCCGGTGAAGGGAAGGTCGATGAACCAGTTGCTGAAGTGGATGTCCATCTTCTCGCGCGGGACGTATTTGCCGGAGCTGGTGAACAGCTCCTTGCCGTCCAGTGAGTAGGTGACCTTTCCGTTCATCGCGGTGATCACCAGGGTGTGCCAGCCCTCGAGGCGCTGCTTGAGCGTGTTGCTGACCCGGTCCGGCGGATCGGCCTTGTACCAGCTGACGTTGTCGAGCCGCGGTCCCACCGAACCCCAGCCGCCGTTCGGCAGGTACTCGAAGTCGAGTTCGCTGTAGTCGGCCGAGGAGTCCGAGGGGGAGATCGGAAAGAAGGTCTGGACGACGTGGTCGCCGTTGCGGCCGCTCGTGGGCTTGTCGCTGAAGTGGACCCGGGCGGCGAAGGTTCCCGTGAAGAGGTTCTTGCCGGTGCTCTGCACCTCGACCTGCCGGGTGCCCTGCCCGGTGCCGTCGGTGGAGGCCTGCAGTTGCAGGACCCTGCCCCCCTGGGCGGTTGTGTCGGAGGGGAAGCCGGCACCGGAGGTGGACCAGGTGTCCTTGATCCCCGGGCCACCCCCGTCGGTACGGACCTGCCAGCCGTGGGCGGTGAGCGAGGGGTCGTCGGGGCCGCTGTAGTGGAAGGTGTCGAACAGGGTTCCCGGCGGTCCGGACGGGGTCGGCGAGGCGCCCTGCGCGGGCGGGGCGGCATCGGCACCCCCGCTGGATGCGGGGCCGCCGGAACAGGCGGCGAGTGCGCACAGGAGGGCGGGCAGCGTGAGCACGGTCCACGCGCGGTGACGAGAGGTGCGGCGGGGCTGGCTCACACGGGCTCCTTGGGGTGTAGAGGGGGTACCTGGACGCGCCCTCTGCGTGCGGATCAGCGACTGATCACATGAGGGCGTCGTCCTGACAAGGCGTGCAAGCTACCACCCCGTGCGTGGCTGGGATCCGGGCGGGCTCGGGCCCGGGGGCGACGGCTCGGACGGTGTCGCGCAGGTGGTCACGGCGGCTGCGTGCCGGCGAACGGCTCCGGCTGAACACGCACCGATCAGTACCCGGCGGCGTGTGGGCAGACCTACTAACCGGTAGCACCAATTCCGTTTCGATCCGATCACGACACCCGAGCGGATCGTGCCAAATACGCACATCGGGTCCAAGTCGACGCAGGCCGGTGCACTAGCGTTCGCCCTGCGATCCCGCGGTCTACGTACCCTGCAATGAAAGGCCTCGCAAGGTGCGCTCAGTCATCAGCTCCATCGAACGCGGATCGGTGCACCAGGCACAGCCTGACGTCTCCGAGTCGCGCTTCGAGGAGCCCGCTCCCGCACCGGTGTTCGTCGACCAGTCGGGTCTGCGGGGCCGTCTGCTGCGGGGCCTCGGCTGGCCGGTCTCCGTGGTCGGCGCGATCCTGGCGGTCGCCATGGGCAGCAGCCTGATCGGAATGCAGGCGGACGCCCCGGCGATGGGCATACCCGCGCAGCCCGCGCGGTCGTCCGCCCCGCCGCCCTCGCCCGTGCCGTCGCTGTCGCCCACCCCGTCGCGCCCGTCGCGCCCGTCGCCCGCGTCGCCCTCATCGTCCTCGCCTCGGACGGCCGCGCGGTCTGCGACACCCCGTACGAAGACCTCGGTCACCCCATCGAAGTCCGCAACCACCGCGCCGCGCGGGGCAAAGCCTTCGGGCCAACCGGCCAAGCACCCCTGATCGCCCGCACCACCCATCTCCAGGAGCGTCATTGTCCCGCCACCAGCGCCGCCGGCAGTCCCTGCTGAGGCCGCGCCGACTGGCCGCGCCGCCACTGCGCTTCTTCATGCCGCTGTCCCTGCTGGCCTGCCTGCTCGCACTCCTCGTCCTGCGCGGCCTCGCCACCAACGAGGCATTCCACGATTCCCGGATCGCGATCTCGGTCGACAAGACGACCGTGCCGGACAACCTGCTCAAGGGTGGTCCGATCATCGACGCGCGTGGCGCCAAGAACGCGAAGCCCGTGAGCTATCACATCCCCGACCACACCGTGGTGCTGAGCTTCGACGACGGTCCCTCGCCGGAGTGGACTCCGAAGATCCTCGAGGTACTCGCGGCCCGCAACGTCCGTGCGGACTTCTTCGTGACCGGCGCCATGACCACGCGCAACCCGGAGCTGATCCGGCAGATCGTCGCGGGCGGCCACGAACTCGGCGTGCACACCTTCACCCACCCCGATCTGGTGTACCAGTCCCACGCCCGGATCAGCTGGGAGATGGCGCAGACGCAGCTGGCGCTGGCCGGCGTCGCGGGCGTCCACAGCGCGCTGTTCCGCCCGCCGTACTCCTCCGACGCCTCGGCGCTGGACGACTGGAACTACCCGGTGATCAAGTACGTGGGCGCGCGCGGCTACCTCACCGCGTTCATCGACCGCGACACCGACGACTGGAAGCGTCCCGGAGTCGAGGAGATCGTCAAGGCGGCGATGCCGTCCAAGCCCGGTGCGGGCGAGCTGATCCTGCTGCACGACGCGGGTGGCGACCGCACCCAGACCATCGCCGCGCTCGTACAGATCATCGACAGACTGCAGGCCCAGGGATACCGCTTCACGACCATCTCCGAGGCACTCGGCGCCTCCAGCGCCACCGTGCCGGTGCACGGCTTCCAGCTGTGGGCCGGCAAGGGATTCATCTGGGCCACCCAGTTCGCCGTGCACACGCTGCCGGTGCTGGTCGCGCTGCTGGCCCTCGTCGGCTTCCTCAACTTCGGCCGGTTCGCGCTGATGCTCGTCCTCGCACCGATCCACGCCCGTCGCTCCAAGCGGCGGGACGTCTGGGGGCCGCCCGTCACCGAGCGGGTCACCGTGCTCGTCCCGGCCTACAACGAGCGCGAGTGCATAGCCAACACCCTCAACTCCCTGGCCTCCAGTGACTATCCGATCGAGGTGATCGTCATCGACGACGGCTCCACGGACGGCACCGCGGACATCGTCGAGGAGATGGACCTGCCGTTCGTCCGGTTGATCCGCCAGGTCAACGGCGGCAAGTCCAGCGCGCTCAACACCGGCATCGCGGCCGCCTCGCACGACATCATCGTGATGATGGACGGCGACACCGTCTTCGAGCCGTCCACCGTGCGCGAGCTGGTCCAGCCCTTCGGAGACCCGGCGATCGGCGCGGTCGCGGGCAACGCCAAGGTCGGCAACCGCGAGAGCCTGATCGGCGCATGGCAGCACATCGAGTACGTCCTCGGCCACAACCTGGACCGCCGGATGTACGACATGCTGGGCGTCATCCCGACCATCCCCGGCGCGGTCGGCGCCTTCCGCAAGGAGGCCCTGCAGCGGGTCGGCGGGATGAGCGACGACACCCTCGCCGAGGACACCGACATCACCATCGCGGTGCTCTGCGACGGCTGGCGGATCGTCTACGCCGAGCACGCCCGCGCCTGGACCGAGGCTCCCGCCAGCCTCCAGCAGCTCTGGTCCCAGCGGTACCGCTGGAGCTACGGCAGCATGCAGGCGATGTGGAAGCACCGCAGCGCGGTGACTTCCCGCGGCCCGGCCGGGCGCTTCGGCCGAGTCGGGCTGCCGCTCGTCGTGCTGTTCGGCGTGGTCGCTCCGCTGCTGGCGCCGCTGGTCGACTTGTTCCTGCTGTACGGCGTGCTGTTCGGGGACGCCCCGATCACCCTCACCAGCTGGGGCGGCTTCATTCTGCTCCAGGCCGCCCTGTCCTGGTACGCCTTCCGGCTCGACCGCGAGAAGCCCTGGCACCTGATCAGCCTGCCGATCCAGCAACTGGTCTACCGGCAGCTGATGTACATCGTCCTGTTGCAGTCCGCGATCACGGCGATGACCGGTGGCCGACTGCGCTGGCAGAAGCTCCGGCGCACCGGCGAGGTCGCTGCTGCACCGGTGGAGGCATGACCGTGACTGCATCCATCGACCTCGGGCGCGCTCACGACACCGTCCAGTTGAGGGTCCCCGCCGTTCTGCGACAGGAGCCGGAACCGGAGCCGGAGGCACCGTCCGAACGCAAGGGCGGCCGGGACCGCTATCTCGACCTGCTGCGCGCGCTGGCGCTGGGTCGCGTGGTGCTCTACCACCAGTTCGGCTGGTTCTGGCTGCCCCTCGTCTTCCCGTCGATGGGCGTGATGTTCGCGCTGGCCGGCTCGCTGATGACCCGCTCGCTCAGCCGTCCCGCTGCCGGCGTGATCCGCGGCCGACTGCGCCGGCTGCTGCCGCCGATGTGGCTGTTCGGCGCCGTCGTGATCACCCTCCAGATCCTCGATACCTGGGGCCCCGACTCCGACGGCCACCCCATTTGGTGGTGGACCAAGCTGGCGTTCTGGATCCTGCCGCTGAGCACTCCGCCGTACGCGGACGACCTGCCGGGTTTCCACCACGTGGAACACAGCTGGGCCGCGCAGATCATCGTCCCGCTCTGGTACCTCCGGGCCTACCTTTGGTACGTCCTGCTCTCCCCGCTGATGCTCCGGGCACTGCGACGATTTCCGGTGGTGACGCTGTTCACCCCCCTGGCGCTGTCGATCGTCATGAACACGTTCTTCGCCGACCAGGAGTTCATCTACAGCCGGGTCTGGGAGACCGCCAACGACTTCACCATGTTCGGCTCCTGCTGGATCCTCGGCATGGCCCACCAGGAGGGGCTGCTCAAGAAGATCCCGCAGTACGTACTGCCGTCCATCGCGCCGTTGATCATGGTGGCCGGCCTCTGGTACCTGCAGACCCGGCCGGTCGATCCGACCGAACCGACCGACATCGAGTCCTGGCCGATCGCCCAGGCCCTGTGGTCCCTCGGCTTCGTCGCCATCCTGCTCCACGTCAGCCCGTCCTGGGAGCGGTGGCCCCGGCCGCTGGAACGCTGGAACGGCCTGGTCAGCCTGCTCAACGCGCGCGCTGTCAGCGTCTACCTCTGGCACGAGGTCGCGCTGGTGGTCGCCGTCCCGCTGATCGACCCCCTCTGGTCCGTCCCCTTCGTCTACAAGAACTTCCAGTGGCTGCTGGCCAGCCCGTGGTTCACGCTGCTGGTGGCGATCCCACTGCTCGGTCTGCTCGTGCTGACCTTCGGCTGGGTGGAGGACGTGGCCGCCAAGCGCTCGCCGCGGCTCTTCCCGTACCCGCGCCGCCGACGGGGCAGGCGCCGGGCCGCCGACTGACCGGGGCCGCGCGCAGATCACGGGATCTCACCCGCTCCTCACGGTGGGGTCAAAGGGGCAAAGGGGCAAAGGGCCGCGGGGTCGCAGGGTCGAAGAGGAGTGGCTGGAGGAGGTGTCCATCGGCCATCCGCAGAGATCGAGTCGGGCGTCCGTCAGCCAGTTTTCCGCTGGTGGCTCCGGCTCGGCGGATGCCTTCCGGTGCCTGCCGTATCTTGCTTCGTACCGGCCAGCGGCCGTACCGGAAGCAACCGATACGTCCACGAGGCCGTCTTCGGGGTCGGTGTGGGCCGGGGCGTGGTGATGCGCGCGGTCGGTTCCCCGGAAGCCGGGAGCGCCGGACCAGCGGCCGCCCGGTTCCGGGAACACCGGAGGTTCATGTGCTGGCGACGCGGGGCAGGCTCTTAAGGATGCTTTCGTCCCACTATGGTGTGATAAGCAGGCCGCAAACGGTGGAGTTGCCGGGGGGTGCCCCACCGCGATCGCAAGACCAGTGGGGAAGGAAAACAGGGCTTATGGGGGACGACGGCATCCGGTTCACCGTGCTCGGAGCCGTACGGGTCGTCCGGGACGGAGGCGTTCTGACCACCGGGTCGCCGCAGCAGCAGGCGCTGCTGGCGGCGCTGCTCCTGCGGGCCGGCCGGGCCGCGCCCGCACACGAGCTGCTCGCCTCGATCTGGGGCGAGGAAGCACCGGAATCCGCCCTGTCGAGCCTGCGCACCTATGCCTGGCGGCTGCGCCAGATCGTGGAGGAGGACCGCTCCGCGCCCAAGGTCCTCGTATCGCTGCGCGACGGCTACCAACTGCTGGTGCCGCCGCGCTCGGTGGACGCGCTGCACGCCGAGCAACTGGCCGCCGAAGCCGCGGGGGCCCGGGCGGCCGGGCGGGAGGAGGAGTGCGGCAGGCTGCTCGCCGAGGCCCTCGGCCTGTGGCGCGGCGAGCCCCTGGCGGGCGTGCCGGGGCCGTTCGCCGAGCAGCAGCGCTCGCGGTTCACCGCGCTGCGGCTCGCACTGGTCGAGGAGCGCTTCGAGCACGACCTCCGGCAGGGGCGGCACGCGCTCGTCATCCCGGACCTCATCGGCTTCACGCACGAGCAACCGCTCCAGGAGCGGCCGTACGGCTTCCTGATGCGGGCGCTGTACGCGATGGGGCGACAGGCCGACGCGCTCGCGGTGTTCGGCCGGGCCCGCCGGGTCCTGGCCGAGGAGCTGGGCATCGACCCCGGGCCCGAACTGACCGCGCTCCACGAGCGGATCCTGGCGAACGACCCGCTCCTGATGGGCCACCTGGCCGGGGTACGGGACCAGCCGGCCGGTCTCGCGCCCGAACCGGAACCGCCCGCCGAGGCCCCCAAGGAAGCTCCCGCGCCGACCCGGCCCGCCCAGCTGCCGGCCGACATCCCCGACTTCATCGGCCGCGAGGACCAGGTCCAGGACCTCTACCGGGCCCTCACCGACCCCGCCCGTCCCACCCTCGCGATGGTGTCCGTCACCGGCATGGGCGGCATCGGCAAGAGCACCCTCGCCCTCCAGGTCGCCCACCAGGCCAAAGCGGACTTCCCCGGCGGCCAGCTCTACGCGGACCTGCGCGGCAACGGCCTGGAGCCCGCCGACCCGGGAGCCGTCCTGGGCAGCTTCCTCACCGCGCTGGGCATCCCCGGCCAGAGCATGCCCGCCTCGACCGAGGACCGGGCCCTGCTCTTCCGTACGACCCTCGACGGACGCCGCACCCTGGTCGTACTGGACAACGCCCGCGACCCCGCCCAGATCAGGCCGCTGCTTCCGGGCTCCGCCGACTGCGGAGTGATCGTCACCAGCAGGGCCATGCTCGCAGGGCTCTCCACCACCATCCAGAGCGACCTGGACGTCTTCGACACCGCCGAGGCGATCGCCCTGCTCCGGGCGATCGTCGGGGCGGGCCGCATCGGCGAGGAACCGGAAGCCGCTGCCGAACTGGTCGCCCTGTGCGGGCACCTCCCGCTCGCCGTGCGCATCGTGGCGGCGCGGCTCGCGGCCCGGCCCCGGTGGCGGGTGGCGACCATGACCGGGCGCCTCGCCGACGAACGGCTGCGCATCGGGGAGCTGCGCGCCGGAGACCTGGCCGTGGCGGCCGTCTTCGAACTGGGCTACCGCCAGCTGACCCGTCCCCAGGCGCGCGCGTTCCGGCTGCTCGCGCCGCTGACGCGGCAGGGCATCGGGACGGCCGCCGCGGCGGCGGCGCTGGGCCTGGACGAGTACGACGCCGAGGAACTGCTGGAGGCGCTGGTCGACGCGGCCATGCTGGAGGCACCGCTGCCCGGCCACTACCGCTACCACGACCTGGTGCGCTCCTTCGCGCTCCAGCTCGTGGTCTCCGAGCAGCCGGGATCCGAAGGGGCGGACGCCGACGAGGGGGCCGCGGCGCTGGGGCGGCTCCTCGACTTCCTGCTGGACGGATCGTGTTCGGCCTTCCAGACGATGGTGCCGGGCGACCCGGTCGGCGCGATCCTCGGCGGCAGGCCCGAGTCGGGGCCGAGCTTCGCCACACTCGCCGATGCGCGCGCCTGGGTGACCGAGGAATTCGACTGCGCCGCCAACGCGGCGGCCCTGGCAGCCCAGAGCTCCCCGGGCCACACCCGGACCCTGCGCACCGCCGGCGACCTGCTCGTCGCCCTCAGCCCCTTCGGACAGGACATCCCGTACCTGCAACTGGCCACGGCCGCCCGCAAGGTGGCCGACGCCGCAGCGGCGCGCGGCGACGACCAGACCGAGGCGCGGGCGCGGTTCGTGTGCGGCAACGCCGCCCTCCAGCACACCCGGCTGGCCGAGGCCGAGCTGCACGCCCGGCTGGCGACCGAGGCCTGCGGACGGGCCGGGGACGACATCATCCTGCGGCAGATCCTCAACGACCGGGGCCTGATCGCGCAGTGGCAGCGGCGCTTCACCGACGCGGCGGACTTCTACGACCGGGCGGTGGAACTGGCCCGGCGGCTGGGACACCGCTCGGGGGAGCTCACCACCGAACTGAACGCCGCCCAGGCCCGGCTGCGCAGCGGCCGCCCCGCCGACGCGGTGGAGGTGTGCGAAGCCGCCCTGGACCGGCTGCGCACCGAGCAGGACCCGCACGTGACGTCATACGCCTGGTACGTCCACGGCATGGCGCTGCACGAGCTGGGGCGGCACGCGGACGCCGTCGCCAGCTACACCACCTGCCTGGAGGTCTGCGCCTCGGCCCGGCTTCGGGGACGGGAGACCCAGGCGCGGTTCCGGCTCTCCGACAGCCTGCGGGACCTGGGCAGGTACGACGAGGCGCTGGAAGAGGCCGAGCGGGCCCTGGCCCTGAGTGAGGAACTGGGCTCCCAGCGGGAGCGCGGGCACTGTCTGCTCGCCCTGGCCCGCGCACTGGCCGAGACCGGCGACGGCACGGCGGCGTTGGCCCGCGCCCGCCAGGCGCGCGACATGTTCACCCACCTCGGGCTGCCCGACGCGGACCAGGCCGAGGACCTGGAGCGGTCGCTCGGCGGGCCCGTGAGCGTGAACGGCTGAACGGCTGAACGGCTGAACGGGTGAGTGGTTGAACGGGTGAGCGGCTGAGCGGCTCAACGTATGAGCGGCTGAGCGGCCGGGTCGACCGACGAGAGGAGATACCGGGCGGGCGGTCGACGACCGCGCCCGGGGCCCGCGGCGGGCCGCGGTTCAGCCCTGGCTGTTCCAGTCGCTCGGGTCGATCGGGCCACCGGCGAGGACGGTCACGGTGCGCTCCGGTGCGGTGGCGTCATGGTGGGAGGCGGCCACGGAGAACAGCGAGGCGGCGCAGCCGACGGCGACGAGGATCGCGGTCTTGCGCAGGACCAGGGACTTGATGGATCGCTTCATGGGGTGCCGTCCGCTTCGTGGATCGATGCCTGTGTACGGGGGAGAGCCGGTAACACCGTGAAGGTTCCGGCTGCTCGACAACAAGACTGATCCAGGCCGCTCTACGACGGATATATGCGGGATAACCGGCTCCCCGTCCGAGGCCGGCGCACCCGAGGATCCTCCGTATATGCGCCCCGTGCAGCATTCCAACCGTGCGGTGGTCGGCCACTGAGCCGGTGCCGCCCGCCGGACCACCACCCGGTCCGTCCGGACCGCGCACCGCACCGCCCCGGCCCAGGCCGACCCCGACCACGCACCGTACTCCCACAGCTGCCCCCGAACCGCCACACGATGGACCCGGGCCAGCGGAGGTTGCCATGACTGCCCTTCCGTCTCCTTCGACCGCGCACCCCTCTCCTGCCGCGCACCCGGCAGACCTCAGCTTCGAACTGCTGGGCGAGGTCCGGGGATGGCGCAGCGGCGTCGAGCTCCAGCTCGGCGCACCCCGCCAGCGCGCCCTGCTCGCCGTCCTGCTGCTGCGCGCCGGTTCGCCCGTCGGCCGCGACCACCTGATCGACGGGATCTGGGGCGACACCACCGTGCTGGACGGCGCCAATCTGGTGCAGGCGTACGTCTCCAAGCTGCGCAAGCTGTTCGAGCCCGACCGTGCACCGCGCACCGCCGGCGGCGTGCTCACCCGGGTCGGTGCCTCGTACCGGCTCTCCATCGAGCCCGGGCAGTGCGACCTCGGCCGGTTCGAGCAGTCGGTGGCCGACGCCCGGGCGCTGCGGGCGGCCGGGCAGCCCGAAGTCGCCGAACGCACCCTGGCCGACGCCCTGGCCTCCTGGCCCGGCCCGGCGCTGACCGGCGTGGCCGGCCCGCTGCTCGACGTCGAACGCACCCGGCTCGCGGAGCTGCGGCTGGCGGTCGTCGAGGAGCACGCCGAGCTCTCGCTGGAGCTCGGCGGCCACGCCCGACTGGTGCCGCACCTGCTCGTCCTCACCGCCGAACACCCGTACCGCGAAAGGCTTTGGGCACTGCTCATGGTCGCGCTCTACCGCGGCAGCCGGCAGGCCGACGCGCTGGCCGCCTACCAGCGGGCCCGGCACACCCTGATGGAGAACCTGGGCCTGCTGCCCGGCCCGGAGCTGCGCGGGATAGAGGAGGCGATCCTCGGTGGACGCCCCGACCCGTTCGCCCGCCTCACCCCGGCCGGGACGACCGGCTCCGCGCCGGGCCGCGACGGGCTCGGCGGCGCACCGGCCGCGTCGTACGGCGTGACACCGGAGCCCGGCCGTCCCCATCTGACCCTGGTCGACTCGGCCCCGCTCGTGGCGCCCGCGCCCGTGCCCGTGCCCGTGCCACGCGCCGCCACCGCCGCAACCCGTGGCCCCTGGGCCGACAGCGCGGCGCGCCTGGCCCGCTGAGCCACCACTGCGACGTACCACCGGACCGCTGACCGCTGACCGCTGACCACTGACCGGACCGGCACCGCGGCGCCGCGGCGTCGGCCCGCCGGAGCGCCGTGCCCCCGGCCGGCCGGGACGAGACGCCCCGCCACCCGGCGCCACCGGCAGCCGTGCGCCACCCGGGGTGTCCTGCGCGCAGCGGCCCTGCCCACCGTCCCCCTTCCCCGTCCGTCCGTCGCCCCACCGCCGTGCGCCGCGCCTCCGGGCCCGTGCGCGGCGGCGTTCGCCATGGCCGGGATCCCGTCAAGACAAGGAAGCGCCACCCCATGACAGTCCAGACCGACACGGCCCCGCCGGACGATCCCCGTCCGGTCCCCGGACCGGAGGCCGCCGAGGTGCCCCGGGCCGACCCCGGCACACCCGCCCCCGCGCCCCGCACCCGGCGCCGACGCCTGCGGCGGATCCTCACCCGCACCGCGATCGTCCTCACCGCCCTGGTACTGCTGGCGGCCGGCAGCCTGGCCGGGTACGCCTACTGGACGGTCCAGCGTTCGCTGCCGCAGCTGTCCGGCAGTACGAGCCTGCCCGGCCTGCGGGGCGAGGCCCGGATCGTCCGGGACGCCTCCGGCATCCCGCAGATCTACGCCGACAACGCGCACGACCTGTTCATGGCCGAGGGCTACGCCCAGGCCCAGGACCGGTTCTGGCAGATGGACACCCAGCGGCACGTCACCGCGGGCCGGCTCGCCGAGATGTTCGGCCCGAGCCAGGTGCAGACCGACAAGGTGGCGCGCACGTTCGGCTGGTACCGGGTGGCCGAGCAGGAGGTGACCATGCTGTCGGAGCAGACCCAGGCGAACCTGCGGGCCTTCTCCGACGGAGTGAACGCCTATCTCGCCCGGAACCGGGGCGCCGAGCTGTCCGTGGAGTATCCGGTGCTCGGCTTCGTCTCCGGCGACTACCGGCCCGAACCGTGGACCCCGGCCGATTCGGTGTCCTGGCTGAAGACCATGGCCTGGAACCTCAACACCGGCATGATCGACCAGTTCCAGCAGGCGATGCTGGCGGCCCGGTTGCCCGACGGTACGGCCGACGAGCTCTTCCCCGGCTACGACTTCCAACGCTGGTCGCCGATCGTCCCCGACCGTGCACCCGCACCCGCACCCGCATCCGCACCCGCACCCGCATCCGCACCCGCATCCGCATCCGCCACCGCGGCCCCGGTCCCGGGCCCGGCGGCGCCCGCCGCCGGAGCGGCGCCCGTCGTCCCCGCCGCAGCCTCGACCGCACTGGCCGACAGCGCGGCGGTGCGGGGCGTGCTGGCCGCCGTCCTCGGCCCGCAGGGCATCGGCATCGGCTCCAACTCCTGGGTGGTGGCGGGCAGCCGCACCACCACCGGAAAGCCGCTGCTGGAGAACGACCCGCACCTGACCCCCTCGCTGCCGGGCATCTGGTACCAGGTCGGTCTGCACTGCACCCGGATCGGCCCCGAATGCCCCTACGACGTCAGCGGTTTCACCTTCGCGGGCATGCCGGGCGTGGTGATCGGTCACAACGCCGACATCTCCTGGGGCTTCACCGACCTGGGCGCCGCCGACTCCGACCTGTTCGTGGAGAAGGTCAGCGGTTCCAGCTACGAGCACCGGGGCGAGCAGCGGCCACTGACCGTCCGCCAGGAGCAGATCAAGGTCGCCGGCGCCCCTCCGGTGGACCTGACCGTCCGCTCGACCCTGCACGGCCCGCTGATCTCCGACGTGCTCAAGTCCGCCGACGAGGTGGCCGACGACGGCAAGGAGCCCGACGTCCCGCCGCGCGGAGCGCAGGAGGACTACGCAGTGGCGATGCAGTGGACCGCGCTCGACCCGGCCCCCACCATGGACGCCCTCTTCGCCCTCGACCGGGCCAAGGACTGGAACGAGTTCCGCGCGGCCGCCGAGGTCTTCGCCTCGCCCGTGCAGAACATGATCTACGCGGACACGGCGGGGAACATCGGCTACCAGACGCCGGGCCGCATACCCGTCCGCAAGGCGGGCGACAGCCGCCACCCGGTACCGGGCTGGACCGGGGCCTACGACTGGACCGGCTACCTGCCCTTCGATCAGCTGCCCACGAGCTTCAACCCCCCGGAGGGCTACATCGTCACCGCCAACAACGCGGTGGTAGGACCCGGCTACCCGCACCTGATCGGCAGCAGCTGGGGCACCGGCTACCGCAGCCAGCGCATCGCCCAGCTCATCGAGCAGGGCGGAAAGCTGGACGTCGCGGCGATGGAGCGGATCACCCAGGACAGCTGGAACGGCAACGCCGCCACCCTGGTGCCCCGGCTGCTCCAGGTCGAGGTCGGCGCCGAGGCCAAACCGGCCCAGGACCTGCTGCGTGACTGGGACTTCACCCAGGGCGCCGACTCGGCCCCGGCCGCCTACTTCAACACGGTCTGGCGCGAACTGCTGAAGAGCGCGTTCACCGACCGGCTGAGCCGGGCCGGAGTCAAGGGCTACGCCTACCCGGACGGCGGCGGTCGCTGGTTCGACGTGGTGCGCGGCCTGCTCGACGAGCCGGACAGCATCTGGTGGACCAGCGCCACCGACCCCTCCGTGCACGGCCGGGACGCGATGCTGCGCCAGGCGATGGAGCGGGCCGCCGCCGACCTGCGCAGCCGGCTCGGCGACGAGCCGCGCAAGTGGCGCTGGGGCGCCCTGCACACCCTGACGCTGGAGAACCCGACCCTGGGCACCGGCGGCCCGGCCCCGCTGCAATGGCTGCTGAACGCCGAACCGGTCGGGGTCGGCGGCGGTACGGATTCGGTGCTGGCCAACGGCTGGGACCCGCAGAAGGGCTTCGAGGTGATCTGGGTGCCCTCGATGCGGATGGTGGTGGACCTGGCGGACTTCGAGCGCTCCCGCTGGATCAACCTGACCGGTGCGTCCGGGCACGCGGGTGCGGACACCTACACGGACCAGACCGGTCTCTGGGCCAAGGGCGGCAGTCTGCCCTGGCCGTACGGAGCGGCAGCGGTGGAGGCGGCGGCGCGCGACCGCCTGCGCCTCACTCCCTGAGCCCCTTCCGGCAACAGCAGCCGGCCGGGTCCTCGGCCGGATCCTCGGATCCGGGGTCCTCGGCCGGGTCTCCAGTCGGGCTTCAGTCGGGCTCCAGTCCGGCACACGCGGGGCGGCGGCGGGGTGGCCGCCCACCGCCCGGCGGGCGTCAGCGGGGCGGGCGCCGGGGGGCGGGGCACGGCCAGACCCCGGTGGGGTATAAACAACAGAAGCAGCCGGCGAGATTTGTGGGGTTGATATAGG
>NZ_JBHJTK010000036.1:0-72072 GCF_042267665.1 Streptomyces sp. NPDC056224 | reverse complement strand
GGCGCCCCGGTCACCCGACCGGGGCGCCGCCGCCATATGGGGCCCTCCCCCCTTTGAATCCTCCGCACGTGAGCGGGACTTCGAAGGAAAAGGGGGGTCTGAGGGGGCCTGGAGGCCCTTGATCCACATGAACTTCGTGAAGTTCTTCACAAGGAAAAGAGGCCGGAGGCGTCGGCGGAAGGGCCGTTCGGGCCCCTTCGGAGGTCCCCGGGGCCCTTTTGGCGCGTGTTCGTGCGAAGCGCGGGCGCGACGGCTTCCGTGTCAGAGGTATCGGCGAAACCCGGTGGTCCAGTCCGCCGGAGGGCCTGAAGGCCAGCTCAGGACGGGTGTTCAACGTCTTCCGGCCCGCCTTGGTTCCCGTTGCGCACCATGACCCACGTCACGTGGGCGGCGAAGTGTAACAGAGGCCCTCCGACTCCTTGTGAAGGGGCTCACGAGCGACACCCCATTGGGTGCTGGATACTCGTTCCATGAGCACCACGGAGCGTCCCAGGATCCTCGTTGTAGGAGGTGGGTACGTAGGCCTGTACGCGGCCAAGCGGATCATGAAGAAGATGCGCTATGGCGAGGCGACCGTCACGGTCGTCGACCCGCGGTCGTACATGACCTACCAGCCCTTCCTCCCCGAAGTGGCCGCAGGCAGCATCTCGCCTCGGCACGTCGTCGTCCCGCTGCGACGCGTGCTGCCCAAGGCAGAGGTTCTCACCGGCCGGGTCACCAGCATCGACCAGGACCGCAAGGTCGCCGTCGTCACGCCGCTGGTCGGCGAGGCGTACGAGCTGCCCTTCGACTACCTGGTGATCGCGCTCGGCGCCGTCTCCCGCACCTTCCCGATCCCCGGCCTCGCCGAACAGGGCATCGGTATGAAGGGCGTCGAAGAGGGCATCGGCCTGCGCAACCACGTCCTCGAGCAGCTCGACAAGGCCGAGTCCACGACGGACGAGAACGTCCGCCGCAAGGCCCTCACCTTCGTCTTCGTCGGCGGCGGCTTCGCCGGCGCGGAGACCATCGGCGAGGTCGAGGACATGGCCCGCGACGCCGCGAAGTACTACTCCACGATCAAGCGCGAGGACATGCGCTTCATCCTGGTCGACGCGGCCGACAAGATCCTTCCCGAGGTCGGGCCCAAGCTCGGCACCTGGGGCAAGGAGCACCTCGAGTCCCGCGGCATCGAGATCTACCTCAACACCTCCATGGACTCCTGCGTGGACGGCCACGTGGTGCTGAAGAACGGCCTGGAGGTCGACTCCAACACCATCGTGTGGACCGCGGGCGTCAAGCCCAACCCGGTTCTGGCCCGCTACGGTCTCCCGCTCGGCCCGCGCGGCCACGTGGACGCCGAGCCGACCCTCCAGGTCAAGGGCACGGACTACATCTGGACCGCGGGCGACAACGCCCAGGTGCCGGACCTCGCCGCCCGCAAGGCCGGCGTCGAGAACGCCTGGTGCCCGCCGAACGCGCAGCACGCGCTGCGCCAGGCCAAGGTCCTCGGCGACAACGTCATCGCGGGCATGCGGGGCTTCCCGCAGACCGACTACTCGCACTCCAACAAGGGTGCGGTGGCGGGCCTCGGCCTCCACAAGGGCGTCGCGATGATCGTCATGGGCAAGACGAAGATCAAGCTCAAGGGCCGGCTCGCCTGGTACATGCACCGTGGCTACCACGGCATGGCCATGCCGACCTGGAACCGCAAGATCCGCGTCTTCGCCGACTGGACCCTCGGCATGTTCCTCAAGCGCGAGGTCGTCTCCCTCGGTGCGCTGGAGACCCCGCGCGAGGAGTTCTACGAGGCCGCCAAGCCGGCCCCGGCCGCCGCGGCTCCGGCTCAGAAGGCCAAGGCCTCCTGACCCGGGTCTGACCGGAACTTCCCAGCACGACCCCGAAGGGGCCGCCCGCCATCCGTGGTGCGGGCGGCCCCTTCGGCGTGTTTTCCGGTTGGCCGCCGCCGGAAATGGGTAGGCCGTCTCGTCGGAACTCATCGGAGGTGCCCGCCATGACCGACGCCGCGCCGCGGCTGGCCGCTCTTGCCGAGACGTTGCTGGGCTCGCCGCTGCCCGTGCGCATAAGGGCCTGGGACGGCAGCGAAGCCGGAGCGTCCGGCGGTCCCGTCCTCGTCCTGACGAACCGGCGCGCCCTGCGCCGCGTGTTGTGGAGGCCGGGCGAGCTGGGGCTGGCCCGCGCCTGGGTCGCCGGGGACCTGACGGTCGAAGGCGACCTGTTCGAGCTGCTCGACCGGGTCGGGGGCCTGCTCTGGGAACGGGAGCGGCCCGCGGCCGACCCGGCCCTGCCCCGCACCGGCCTGGCCAAGCTGGCCGTCCTGCGCCCGTACCTGCCCGCGCGGGCCGTCGGCGCCGTCGGGAGCGCCTCCGGCACGCTCGGGCTGCTGCGCGACCCCGCCGCGCGGGCCGCCGTACGCGAACTCGCCGCGATGGCCCGCCCGTGGCCCGCGCCCCCGCCGCCGCCCGAGGAGGCGAGCGTCCGCCGCAACGGGGCCGCGCACACCAAGCACCGCGACCGGGCGGCCGTCAGCCACCACTACGACGTCGGCAACGAGTTCTACGGGCACGTGCTCGGCCCTTCCATGGTGTACTCCTGCGCCTACTGGAGCCCCGGCTCCACCCTGGAGGAGGCGCAGCGCGACAAGCTCGACCTGGTCTGCCGCAAGCTCGGCCTCGCGCCCGGCACCCGGCTCCTCGACGTCGGCTGCGGCTGGGGCTCCATGGCCCTGCACGCGGCCCGGGAGTACGGAGCCCAGGTCACCGGCATCACCCTCTCGCGCGAGCAGGCCGCCCATGCCCGCAAGCGGGTCGCCGAGGAGGGCCTGGCCGACCGGATCGAGATCCGCGTCCAGGACTACCGGGACGTCAGGGACCGCCCGTACGAGGCCATTTCCTCGATCGGCATGGCCGAACACGTCGGCTCCTCCCGCTACCGCGAGTACGCGGGCACCCTGTTCGGCCTGCTGGGCCCCGGCGGCCGTCTGCTGAACCATCAGATCGCCCGGCCCCCCGAGCCCGACGAAGAGGCGTACCGCGTCAATGAGTTCATCGACGCGTACGTCTTCCCCGACGGCGAACTCTCCCCGCTCGGCAGCACCGTGAGCGAGCTGGAGCGGGCCGGCTTCGAGGTCCGCGACGTGGAGGCGCTGCGCGAGCACTACGGGCTGACCCTGCGGGCCTGGGTGGCGCGGCTGGAGGAGCACTGGGACGAGGCCGTACGCCTGACCTCGCCCGGCCGGGCGAGGGTCTGGCGGCTGTACATGGCGGCATCCGCGCTCGCCTTCGAGCACGGCCGGCTCGGCGTCAACCAGGTCCTCGCGGTGCGGCCGGGGTACGGCGGCGCATCCGGGCTGCCGCTGCGGCTGCGCACCTGGGGCGCGGCTTAGGGGGTGTCGTCACAGGGGCGCCGGCGCGCACCGGGCGCCACCATGACGACCGGGCCGGGGAACGCCGGAAGGGCCCGGGGCGTGTGCCCCGGGCCCTTCCGTGTCCCGTCGCGCTCTCCCGTCGCGCGTTCCGTTCGCCGGCGGGGACTACTCGGTTTTGATGGCGGTCAGCATGTTCAGGCGGGCGGCGCTGCGGGCCGGCCACATGGCGGCCAGGACACCGACCAGACCGGCGAGCGCGAGGAACACCCCGATCCGGTCGTAGGGGATGACCAGCGCGTAGCCCGGGACGGAGGCGGCGATGGTCTTGCCGCCGGCCCAGGCGAGGAAGACGCCGACGCCGATGCCGAGGACCGCGCCGAAGAGGGAGATGACCACGGCCTCCAGGCGGATCATGTTCTTGACCCGGCCCCGGTCGAGCCCGACCGCCCGCAGCATGCCGATCTCCTGCTGGCGCTCGTAGACGGACATCGCGAGGGTGTTGATCACACCGAGGACGGAGATGATCAGGGCCATGCCGAGCAGCCCGTACATGATGTTCAGCGCCATGTTGATCTCGCCGGCCATCTGGTCCCGGATGTCGGCCTGCGTGGAGACCTTGATGGCCGGGTTCTTGCCGAGGGCGTCGATCACGGCCTGCTGGGTGGCCTTGGAGGGGCCGCCGTCGGTCTTGACGAGGACCTCGGGCAGGTACTGCTCGTCGTTGTGCGCGGCGAGGATCTTGTTGTCGATGACGTAGTCGTCGAGCTGGCCCTTGTTGTCGAAGACCGCGCCGATCTGGAGCGAGCCCTTCTGGCCGTCCTCGTACTGGGCCTCGACGGTGGAGCCGACCGTCAGCCCCTTCTTCTTCGCCTCCTCGGCGGAGACCATCAGCTTGCCCTGGCCGAGGGAGGCGAGGTCGCCGCCGGTGGTCTTGACGGTCAGCACCTGGGGGAGCGCGGCCGGGTTGACGCCGCTGACGATCTGGAAGTCGTCGCCGATCTTGACCGCCTCGCCGGTCTTCGGCGAGACGGCGCGGACGCCCTTGCCCTTCTCCAGTGCGGGGAGCACGGACTTGTCGAGGTTCATGCCCTGGGCGGCCATCGTGACCCGGTAGTCGGCCTTGATGTTCTGCGTGGTCGCCTTGTCGATGGCCTGGCCGACGGTGACGCCCATGACCGACATGGCGGTGACCAGGGTGAGGCCGATGGTCAGGGAGGCGGCGGTGACGGCGGTGCGGCGCGGGTTGCGCAGGGCGTTCTGCGTGGCGAGCTTTCCGGCGACGCCGAAGACCTTCTCCAGCGGCGGGCGGACCAGGGCGATGACCGGGCGCGACAACATCGGCAGCAGCACGAACAGGCCGATGAGCAGGAAGAACGCGCCGCCCGCGATGACCATGCGGCCGTCGCTCTTCTGGCTGACCCCGAGCATGACCACACCGACGCCGACGAGGGCGAGGATGCTGCCGAAGATGTTGCGCACCACCAGGGACTTCATGGTGGCCGGGAGGTGGGCGCTGCCCATGGCGGCGACCGGGGCGATCTTGGAGGTCCGGCGGGCGGGCAGCCAGGCGGCGAGCATCGTCACGAGGACACCGATGGCGAGCGCGATGACGACGGTGACCGGGGCGATGACCAGCGGACCGGCGGGGATCTTGGCGTCGAAGAGGTCCATCGCGGAGCGCATGGCGATCGCGAGGCCGATGCCCGAGGCCAGACCGATGACCGAGGAGACGAGGCCGACGACCCCGGCCTCGGCGAGGACCGAGCGCTTGACCTGGCCGCGGTTGGCACCGATGGCGCGCAGCAGGGCCAGTTCCCTGGTGCGCTGGGCGACCAGCATGGTGAAGGTGTTGTAGATCAGGAAGATGCCGACGAACAGGGAGACGCCGGCGAAGATCAGCAGGCCGGTGCTCATGCCGGACATGGCCCGCTCGATGTCCTTGGCCTGCTGGGCCGCGAGGGCGGCGCCGGTCTTGGCCTCGGCGTTCTTGGAGATCAGCGGCTTGACCTCGGCCAGCAGCTGGTCGGCGGTGGCGCCGGCCTTGGCCCCGATGGAGAGCTCGCTGTAGAAGCCGGGCTGGAGGTAGAGCTCCTGGGCGACCTTGGTGTCGAACAGGACGAGGCTGCCGCCCGCGTTGACCGCGCCGTCCTCGGTGGTGAAGACGCCGGAGAGGGTGAACTCCCTGACCGGGCCGTTGGTGGCGACGCCGATCTTGTCGCCGACCCGGTACCCGCCCTTGGCCGCGCTCTCCTTGTCGAGGGCGACCTGGTCGTCCCTGACCGGGCCGGAGCCGTCCGTGAACTGGTAGCGCGGGTCCTTGCCGTCCTTGACGGGATCGAAGTTGGAGCCGGCGTTGGCCCAGCCGCTGCCGATCAGCTTCCCGTTCTCGTCGCCGACGCCGGCGAAGCCCTGGACGCGGCCGGTCACGGAGTCGACCCCGTTCAGGGTCTTGATCTTGTCGAGGGTCTGCTGGCTGATGCCGGGCTCGCCCTGCTTCTGGCCGTCCTCGCCCCGGCTGCGGCCGTAGTCGGTGACGGACACCGCGACGCCCTCGTAGGACTTCGCGGACTGGCTGGACATGGCCTTGCCGAGCGTGTCGGTGAAGACGAGGGTGCCGGAGACGAAGGCGACGCCGAGGGTGACGGCGAGCACCGTCATCAGCAGTCGGGCCTTGTGCGCGAGGACGTTGCGCAGGGCGGTACGGAACATGGGATCTCAGTCCTGGGGCTGGAGGTCTGTGCGGAGGGCTGCGGGACGCCGCCGGGCGGCCGGGCTTCAGCTGGTGCGGCCCTTGGCGTCGAACGCCTTCATGCGGTCCAGCACGCCGTCGGCGGTGGGGCTGAGCATCTCGTCGACGATCCGGCCGTCGGCGAGGAAGATGACGCGGTCCGCGTAGGAGGCGGCGACCGGGTCGTGGGTGACCATCACGACGGTCTGGCCCAGCTCGCGCACCGAGTTGCGCAGGAAGCCGAGGACTTCGGCGCCGGAGCGGGAGTCGAGGTTTCCGGTCGGCTCGTCGCCGAAGATGATCTCGGGGCGGGAAGCCAGGGCGCGGGCCACGGCCACGCGCTGCTGCTGGCCGCCGGAGAGCTGGGTGGGGCGGTGGGAGAGACGGTCGGCGAGGCCGACCATGCTGATCACCGAGTCCAGCCACTGCTGGTCGGGCTTGCGCCCGGCGATGTCCATGGGAAGCGTGATGTTCTCCAGGGCCGTCAGGGTCGGCAGCAGGTTGAAGGCCTGGAAGATGAAGCCGATCTTGTCCCGGCGCAGCTGGGTGAGCTGCTTGTCCTTCAGGGAGCCCAGTTCGGTCTCGCCGATGCGCACGGAGCCGGAGGAGAAGGTGTCCAGGCCCGCGACGCAGTGCATCAGGGTGGACTTGCCGGAGCCCGACGGGCCCATGATCGCGGTGAACTGCCCCTGGGCGAAGTCGACGGAGACGTTGTCCAGGGCGACCACCTGGGTCTCGCCCTGGCCGTACACCTTGGAGAGGCCGGTGGCGCGGGCGGCCACGGCCTTGATGGTGTGCGGGGCGTAGTTCGTGGTGGTCACGGAAGCGACTCCTGTCAGGGCGGGGACTGCGGACCGGTCGCGGTCCGCTCATCGGCGGGACGTTTCCATCGTCGCCGCGCCCACCCCCGCTCCGGATCAGCCGAGGTGCCCGTTCGTCGGCCCACTGGAGTCTGACCGCGGGCACATCCCTCTCCTCCTCTGGTATGACAGGAGCCCTGACGGCCAGGGGGGGGAGCCGGGGGGAAGGCGGGCGGAGGCCGGGCGCGGGAACGGGGCCGTACGCGGGGTGGCGCGCTGGTGGCACGCGGGGTGGCGCAGCCATCGAAATCCCGTCAATCCCAGGTCGCGCGTGATCGTCGCCGAGAAGGGGCCCACCGTGCGTTCTCGGGTCTGACGCACCCTCAAGCGCCAATAAAATCAGACAACATCGGATAGACGGCCCGTTGGCCGCGACGGCGTTCCGGATAGGCTCGACTCAGCGTTCAAGGCTTTTTCACGGGGGCCGTCACGCCCTGCCCGGATGGTGGAACGTAGACACGGCGAGCTTAAACCTCGCTGGCCTTCGGGCCGTGCCGGTTCAAGTCCGGCTCCGGGCACTCCGCAGCTCTCTCCGCGATCCGCGAGGCCCGGCACGGCTCCCCGGGGCCCGTCCTTTTATCGCCTGCGCTTCGCCGCGCCTTCTCTTAAGATCCTCCTCCAGCAGTAGGGTGCTTTCTTTGCGAGCACATTACTCTTGATGCGAGGCCGCGCTCGGTGGCCACGGAGGAGTGAGATGAGGAGCAGTAACCCGGTCTTCTCGCGACGGGGGTTCAGCCGCGACAACGGTGGCTACGCGGGGTTTGACGCGCAGTACCAGCAGGCCGGGACCGCGACCAACCCGTACGCGACCAACCCGTACGCGACCGACCCGGCCACGGGCATGCCGCAGGCGCCGGCGCGCGCCAACGTGATGACCATGGACGACGTCGTGAGCCGTACGGCCATGACGCTCGGCACGGTCATCCTGACGGCGACCCTCGCCTGGGTCCTGCTGCCCGTCGACCCGGCCAACCTGGGCAAGTCGTACGTCATCGGCGTCGGCGCGGCCATCGTCGCGTTCGTGCTGGCGATGATCCAGTCGTTCAAGAGCAAGCCGGTCCCGGCGCTGATCCTGGGCTACGCGGCGTTCGAGGGCGTCTTCCTCGGCGTCATCAGCGCGGCCACCAGCACCTACCTGGGCGCCGGCGTGGTCATCCAGGCCGTGCTGGGCACGATGTGCGTCTTCGCCGCCGTGCTCGTCGCCTACAAGATGGGCTGGATCCGCGTCAACCGGCGCTTCTACGGCTTCGTGATGGCCGCGGCCCTGGGCTTCATCCTGCTCATGCTCGCGAACACGCTGTTCGCGGTGTTCGGCGGCGGTGACGGCCTCGGCTTCCGCAGCGGCGGCCTGGGCCTCCTGTTCGGCGCCATCGGCGTCATCCTGGGCGCCTGCTTCCTCGCCCTGGACTTCAAGCAGGTCGAGGACGGCGTGGCGTACGGCGCCCCCCGCGAGGAGTCCTGGCTGGCGGCCTTCGGCCTCACCATGACCCTGGTATGGATCTACATGGAGATGCTGCGCATCTTCCAGATCCTGTCGGGCGACGACTAGCAGGACCGGCGGCCGTCCCGGCCGCCGTCCACCACAGCACGGGGAAGGCCCCGCGAGCACACGCTCGCGGGGCCTTCCCGCGTCTGGGGATCGGATTCGGGGGGGGAGGGGTCTCAGCCGAACCGGCGGGCGGCTCTGCGCAGGTCGTACTCGTGGATGATCGCCTTGGCCTGGCCGTACGACAGTTCGTGCGCGCCGCGCAGCCAGCTGACCTTCTCCTCGAACCGGACGAGGGAGGGGCCCTCGTCGACGGCACGGAGCCAGTCGGAGAGCTCACGACCGGTGGCCTGGGGGATTCTGTCGATCATGTTGCGGTGGGTCTGTTCGGAGAACTCTACGGACATGGGCGCCTCCGGAGGTATCGCCGTGCTGTTCTCTTCACGCCACCGTGCCGGAGAGTTCGCCCGTTGGCAATGGTGCCGGGGCGGCGCGTAAGGTCGGCCGGGTGCTCGATACCTCACCCCTGACCGCCGCCGTGGAACGCTTCGCCGACCGGCTGCGGGCCGCGCCCCAGAGCCGCCTGCAGCAGGGAGCCGCCGCGGCGGCGCTGGAACTGGCACGTGAACTCTCCGCACGGGCGCAGGCCTTGGAAGGCGCCCCCGTACGGGAGATGCCGGACGCGGGGATGTTCGTCGTCGGCGACCAGGTGGCGGTGGCCGGGCTGGACCTCGTCGAGGCGCTGCGCTCCGTGCGCGGGGCGGACGCCACGACGGCCCCGTCCGTGATGCTGGACGAGGCCGTGCGGCTGGTGGAGCAGGCGGAAGTCAGAGCGATGCGATGACGCGGTCCGCGAGGATGTACACGTTGCTGTCGGGGTCCTCGGCGTCGCCGCACGAGAAGGTGAGCGCGTAGGCGCCGGAGATGCCCGAGCCGCCGAGCAGGACCGGCGCGGTGCCCGAGCGCAGGGCCTCGGCGAGGCGCTCCGCGGTCTCCCGGTGGCCGGGGGTCATGCAGAGCGTGGTGCCGTCCGTGAACACGTACACGTCCAGCGTGCCCAGCGGGCCCGGGCGGACGTCCGCGAGGGCCGTACGGGCCTCCGCGAGCTCCTCCAGGCGGCTGACGGTGCGCTCGTGGTCGGCGCCGGGCGCCGAGGCCTGGACCGGGACGAAGTCGGGGTGCGAGGGGTGGCGCCGGCGGGCGGCGGCCAGCTCGGCCGAATCCTCGGGGTACTCCTCCACGGAGTCCTCGCCGAGCAGCGGCTCCAGACCGACCATGTCGGCCTGCCGCGGCAGGAAGACGGGGTTGTCCTCACCGAGGCCGGGCAGGCCGCCCAGCAGGGAGGGGGCGTCGGCGGAGTCGCGGGCCTCCTGCGCGGCCCAGAAGGCGCGCGCCTCGGCGAGCTCGCGCTCGCGCTCCTCGGCGAGGGCTTCGGCCACGGCGGCTCGTATCTCGGCGGCGGGGGACTCCACGGCGCTGCGGGCGTGCGGGACGGTCGCGGCGCGGGCGTGGGCCGGCATCGCCAGCTCGCCGCGCAGGGCCGTGACCTGCTTACGGAGACCGTGGACGGCGTGCAGCGCAGCAGCGCCCACGGCCGTGGCAGCGGCCGTGGTCAGCAGCAGGGCAAGAGACATGGCGCTCACTGACTAACTCCTGAGGTGATTCGATCCCCCGACTTCCTACATCAGAGTGTCCCGACCTGGGAATGGCGTGCAGTGCATTACGTCACGAATTGGACAGGTCTTTGGTCACACCGGGCGCACCCGTATCTGCTCTGACCTGCGGACATACCATTCCCCCAGGACATACATCACATCCTGGGGGAGATTCGGTCACAGGTCGGCCGCGACGGGGTTAGATCCGGTGTCAGTACGGAGCAAGGGATCCGGCCGGATCCCTTGCGGCGACTGGGCCCCGCGCAGCTCAGCCGCACGGTTCTCGTGGTCGCGCCGGGCTTCGCCACCGCTGCGGGCAGGTGCCGCCGCTCGCCACGCGGCGGAGCCGCACGTCGATGCGGTCGCGGCGACCCCTACCCTCCGCTCCGGCTCAGCTCAGCCGCTCGATGACCATGGCCATGCCCTGCCCGCCGCCCACGCACATCGTCTCCAGGCCGAACTGCTTGTCGTGGAACTGCAGGCTGTTGATCAGCGTGCCGGTGAGGCGGGCGCCGGTCATCCCGAACGGGTGACCGACGGCGATGGCCCCGCCGTTGACGTTCAGCTTGTCCAGCGGGATCTCCAGGTCCCGGTAGGACGGGATGACCTGGGCCGCGAAGGCCTCGTTGATCTCGAACAGGTCGATGTCGCCGACGGTCAGCCCGGCCCGCTTCAGGGCCTGCTTGGACGCCTCGACCGGGCCCAGGCCCATGATCTCGGGGGAGAGGCCGGTGACGCCCGTGGAGACGATCCGCGCCAGCGGGGTCAGGCCCAGCTCGCGCGCCTTGGTGTCGCTCATGATGACCAGCGCCGCGGCGCCGTCGTTGAGCGGGCAGCAGTTGGCGGCCGTGACCAGGCCGTCCGGGCGGAAGACGGGCTTGAGGCCCGAGACGCCCTCCAGGGTGACACCCGCGCGCGGGCCGTCGTCGCCGGAGACGACCGTGCCGTCGGGGGTGGTGACCGGGGTGATCTCGCGGGCCCAGAAGCCGTTCTTGATGGCCTCCTCGGCCAGGTTCTGGGAGCGGACGCCGAACTCGTCCATGTCCTGACGGGTCACGCCCTTGAGCCGGGCCAGGTTCTCCGCGGTCTGCCCCATCGAGATGTAGGCGTCCGGGATCATGCCGTCCTCGCGCGGGTCGCGCCAGGAGGAGCCCTCGCTCTGCGCGACGGCGGCCGTACGGGCCTCCGCGTCGGCGAAGAGCGGGTTGTGCGTGTCCGGCAGGCCGTCCGAGGAGCCCTTCGCGAACCGGGAGACCGTCTCGACGCCCGCGGAGATGAAGACGTCGCCCTCGCCGGCCTTGATGGCGTGCAGCGCCATGCGGGAGGTCTGGAGCGAGGAGGAGCAGTACCGGGTGATCGTGGTGCCCGGCAGGTAGTCCATGCCCATCTGCACGGCCACGATGCGGGCCAGGTTGTGGCCCTGCTCGCCGCCGGGGAGGCCGCAGCCGAGCATCAGGTCGTCGATCTGGCGCGGGTCCAGCTCGGGGATCTTGGCGAGCGCGGCCTGGATGATCGTCGCGGTCAGGTCGTCCGGGCGGACGTCCTTGAGGGACCCCTTGCCGGCGCGCCCGATCGGGGAGCGGGCAGTGGAAACGATGACGGCTTCGGGCATCGAAGGCTCCAAGGGTGTGTTGCGGCTCTAACCGGACCGCAAGCGAAGTTACCGCCCCGTACGGTCGAGGTCACCGGCCTTGGGGTGTGATGCCGGTCGCTCCGCTGCCCGCGGGGGTGTCCGGGGCCCCGGCGCCCGCGCCGGCCGCCCCCGTCGCCCCGGCCGCCCCCGTCGCCCCGGCCGCCTGGGCGGCCGGGAGCTCCTCGCCCGGCACCCGCCGGCGGCGCCGGTGCTTGAGCAGGGCCCAGGGGCCGCGGGCCGCCGTGACCTCCGTACCCGCCTGTCCGGCCGCGGCCGACGCGGCCTGGGCCACCGGAAGCATGTCCTCGTCCCGGGACACGTCCAGCCGGTCGGACTCCGGCCACAGCCCGAGTGCCGCGCACAGCGTCGGCAGCATGGCCATGGCGGCGGTCGCGTAGCCCTCCGCCGACGGGTGGTAGGAGTCCGGGCCGAACATCTCGCGCGGGTTCGCGGCGAACTCCGGGCCCAGCAGGTCCCCCATCGAGACCGTACGGGCGCCCAGGGCGACCACCCCTATGGTCTGCGCGGCGGCCAGCTGGCGCGAGACCCGCCGGGCCAGCCACCGCAGCGGCTGGTACACGGGCTCGATGGTGCCCAGGTCCGGGCAGGTGCCCACCACGACCTCGGAGCCGGCCAGCCGCAGCCGGCGTACCGCCCCGGTGAGGCACCGGACGGACTGGGTCGGCGGCATCCGCCGGGTCACGTCGTTCGCGCCGATCATGATCACGCACACGTCCGGGGCGGGGGAGTCGCCGTCCAGGAGCACGCTCACCTGCCGGTCCAGATCGTCCGACATGGCACCTGACAGGGCCACGTTGCGCAGCTCGACCGGCCGCTCGGCCACCGCCGCCAGCCCGGAGGCCAGCAGGGCCGCCGGCGTCTGCCGGGCCCGCCGTACGCCGAGCCCCGCGGCCGTGGAGTCGCCCAGCATGCCCAGGCGCAGCGGGCCGGGGCTCTGCTCCGGGCCGCTGAACTCGCTCCCGTACAGCCCGTCGGCGCGCGGCGGGTCGCCCAGCCCGGTGCCCACGGTCCGCTTGGCGAACTGCACCTCCGCCAGCACCAGCCCCACCGCGGCGACCCCGACCAGTCCGACTCCGCCGCCGCCGTACGCTGCGCCCGCCGCGATCCGGCGGGCCGTTCTCGCCCTGGACACCCTTCAGGCCACCTCGCTCCCTTGTCGGGCCTTGTTGACCTTCCTGCCCCGTACGTACGGTCGGTCAATCCCTTTCCGCATAGTCTGGCCATGCCTCCCGGAGAACCCGTGGAGTCCCCTCCTTGGAGAACATGGTGCAATTCCACGACTCGATGATCAGCCTCGTCGGCAACACCCCGCTGGTGAAGCTCAACCGTGTGACCGAAGGCCTCCAGGCCACCGTCCTTGCGAAGGTCGAGTACTTCAACCCCGGCGGCTCCGTGAAGGACCGGATCGCCGTCCGGATGATCGAGGCCGCCGAGCAGAGCGGAGCCCTCAAGCCCGGTGGCACCATCGTGGAGCCGACCAGCGGCAACACGGGTGTAGGACTCGCCATCGTGGCCCAGCAGAAGGGCTACAAGTGCATCTTCGTCTGCCCTGACAAGGTGTCCATGGACAAGATCAACGTGCTGCGCGCGTACGGCGCCGACGTCGTGGTCTGCCCGACCGCCGTCGACCCCGAGCACCCGGACTCGTACTACAACGTGTCCGACCGCCTCGTCCGCGAGACCCCGGGCGCCTGGAAGCCGGACCAGTACAGCAACCCGAACAACCCCCGTTCGCACTACGAGACCACCGGTCCCGAGCTGTGGGAGCAGACGGACGGGAAGATCACCCACTTCGTCGCGGGCGTCGGCACGGGCGGCACGATCTCCGGTACCGGCAACTACCTCAAGGAGGTCAGCGGCGGGAAGGTCAAGGTCATCGGCGCCGACCCCGAGGGCTCGGTGTACTCCGGCGGCAGCGGCCGGCCGTACCTCGTCGAGGGCGTCGGCGAGGACTTCTGGCCGACCGCGTACGACCCGAACGTGACGGACGAGATCATCGCGGTGTCCGACAAGGACTCCTTCCAGATGACCCGCCGCCTCGCCAAGGAGGAGGGCCTGCTCGTCGGAGGCTCCTGCGGCATGGCGGTCGTCGCCGCGCTGAAGGTGGCCGAGGGCCTGGGCCCGGACGACGTGGTCGTCGTCCTGCTGCCGGACAGCGGCCGCGGCTACATGAGCAAGATCTTCAGTGACGAGTGGATGGCGGGACACGGCTTCCTGGAGGAGGCCGGGCCCGCCGCGCGCATCGGCGACGTGCTGAACGACAAGGAGGGCGGTATCCCCTCCCTCGTCCACATGCACCCCGAGGAGACGGTCGGCGAGGCGATCGACGTCCTGCGCGAGTACGGCGTCTCGCAGATGCCGATCGTCAAGCCGGGCGCCGGTCACCCGGACGTGATGGCCGCCGAGGTCATCGGCTCCGTGGTCGAGAAGGAACTGCTGGCGGCGCTGTTCGCGCAGCGGGCCTCGCTGGGCGACCCGCTGGAGAAGCACATGAGCTCGCCGCTGCCGCAGGTCGGCTCCGGCGAGCCGGTGTCCGAGCTGATGGCGGTGCTGGGCGAGGCGGACGCGGCCATCGTGCTGGTCGAGGGCAAGCCGACCGGCGTCGTCAGCCGCCAGGACCTGCTGGCGTTCCTGGCCAAGGGCGCCAAGTAGCGGTCACGCCGCGTGCCCGCCCGTCACGCAAACGGTACGGGCCCGACACGTGACGGCAGCACCGGCTTAACACGGCTCCGGCACAGTGGTGGTTGTCGGCAGGGAGGCCCGGGAGACCGGGGCCCCGGCCGGCACCACCGAACGGCGTTGCGTGTCTCCGGAGCGGCTCCCGGACCGCGTGGACGCCGCCGGACGCGGACGGCCCTGACCCGTCCCGTGTCCTTCGCGGGGACCGCCGTCGTCCCGCCCCCGGGCAACCGGGGTGCGGCGGTTCCCGCGCACACTCCTTCCGGGGCCCGGTTCGCTTCGGCCCGTCCGCCCGCCCGCTCGTGCGGTCGCCGGCCGGGCATTCGGTTCCGCCGGGCTTCGAGGCGCGGTGGCCCGCAGGCAGCGCCCCCGCAACGGCGCCGCACCCCGCCCTATGCGGCGGGCCCCCGCCGCAGCCGCTTGTGGGCGTGGACGAAGTTCACGCCCAGGATGCCCGCCCAGGCCACCACGAGCCCGCTCAGGTGCGCCTGCGCCGCGGCGATCGCCGACAGCGGGATCGCCAGGACCAGCGTGACGACGGCGAAGCCGAAGCGTTCGCCGAAGTTCCCCTCCGCCGGGGCGGACGGACCGGCGGGGCCCCGCGCGGCGGACAGCCGGTCCTCCGCGAGCCGCCGCCGGAGCTGCGTGTCGACCTTCTCGACGAACGAGTCCACCAGCGCGGCCTCGTACTCCGGACCCAGCTCCCTGCGGGCGTCCAGCGTGGCGTCGAGTTCCTTCTTCAATTCCCGGGCATGCGCGTCCATCCCCCCACCGTAGGAACGGCCCCGGGCCCCGGCACTGGGGCTGGCCCCCGTATCCGGATCGCGGGCGCGGCTTGCCGTGCTGCATAACCACATGCAGAGTGCTCGGTGACTGAATATCTCACCGGGACGGAGGGGACGGGCATGAGCGACAGCCCGGCCGCGCGGCTGCAGAAGCTCTTCGAGGGGCACCGGCTGACGCCGACCCAGCGGCGGATCGCGCACTGCATGGTGCGCGGAGCGGCGGAGGTGCCTTTCCTGTCGAGCGTGGAGCTCGCGGAGCTGGCCGGGGTGAGCCAGCCGTCGGTGACCCGGTTCGCCGTGGCGCTGGGCTTCGACGGGTATCCCGCGCTGCGCCGGCACCTGCGCGAGGTGGCCCCCGCCGAGCGGGCGGAGACCGGGCGCGAGGACGCGTACAACGAGTACCAGCAGGCGGTCCAGGGCGAGATCGAGAACCTGCGCCGGCTCGCGGCGATGCTGGCCGACCCCGCGCCGGTCCAGGAGGCGGGGCGGCTGCTGGCCGCCTCGACGCCGCTGCCGGTGCTGGGACTGCGGGCGGCGTCCTCGCAGGCGCGCGGGTTCGCGTACTTCGCCGCCAAGGTGCACCCGGACGTCCGGCTCCTCGACGAGGGCGGCTCGATGCTGGAGGACCGGATCGACGCGGCCGTCGGGGCGGGAGCGTCGGCGCTGTTGTGCTTCGCGCTGCCCCGCCATCCCCGGGAGGTCGTGGACACCCTGGAGCGGTCCCGGCGGGCCGGGCTGACCGTGGTGACGGTCGCGGACTCGGTCTTCGCGCCGGTGGCCCGCCACTCGGACCTGCTGATCCCGGCGCCGGTCGGGACCGGGCTGGCCTTCGACACGGCGTGTGCGCCGATGCTGCTGGGCCGGGTGCTGCTGGAGTCGATGGCGGACGCCCTGCCGGACGCGCAGGCCCGGCTGGAGGCCTTCGACACCCGGGCCGCCGCGCGGGGGCTGTTCGTCGAGTAGCCGCCGACGGCAGCCGAGCCCGGCCCCGGCCGCCGGGCGCCCCCCGCCCCCGCCTTGCGGCGCACGGCACCAGCGGCGGCGGGCCGGGTCCTTCGGGCCTCCGGCGCGGCGGCCTCAGGGCAGCAGTGCGTCGGCGAACGCGCCGCCGGCCTCCGCCACGATCTCCGTGAGGGACTGCGCCGGGCGGACCAGGGCGAAGCGGACCTCCCCCTGCGGGGTGACCGTGAAGCCGTGGACCGCCGGGCGCGGCAGGCTGTTGTAGCCGTAGTGGGCGGTGAAGAAGTAGGCGCCCGTGTCGGGGACCCCGATCAGGTCGCCCGGGTCCAGCCGCGGCAGCTCCCGCGCCGTGGCGAGCAGGTCGCCCGCGAAGCAGGCCGGGCCGGCGACGTCCTGGGCGACGGGGTCGCCGTCCTTCGGGGCGCCCTTCGCGTCGTACGGAAGGATCCGCACCGGCCAGGCCGCCGGGGCGTACACCGTCCGGGTCGCCAGCTGCACCCCCGCGTGGGTCAGGGCGATCGGGCGGTTCCCGGTGGTCTTGGTGTACTCCACCCGGGCCAGGACCAGCCCGTGCTTGGCCAGCAGGGACCGGCCGAACTCCGTGACCAGGCCGTACGAGCCGTCGAAGAGCGCGGGAGCCGCCTCGCGCAGGGCGCTCACGTACTGCGCGTACGTCGGGGTCCGCTCGTCGGAGGCGAAGTTCACCGGCAGGCCGCCGCCGATGTCGAGGGTGTCGACCTGGCGGCGGCCCGCCGCCGCGTTGATCTCGTCGGCCAGCGCGTGCATCTCCCGTACGCCCTGCGCGATCAGCGGCAGCGGGACGCCCTGCGAGCCCGAGTGGGTGTGCAGCCGGGTCAGCCACGGGCGGTCGAGGAAGGCCCGTACGAGCCACTCGCGCGCGCCCGGGTCGCGCAGCGCGATGCCGAACTTCGAGGTCGCCGTGGCGGTGGACAGGGCGTCGATGGATCCGGCCCCGGTCTGGGGGTTGATCCGGACCCCGATCGGGGACCGGGACGGGGCCGCGGCGACCAGGGCGTCCAGCCGCTCCAGCTCCTGCCGGTTGTCGGCGTTGACGGCGATGCCGAGGGCCAGGGCCTCGCGCAGCTCGGCCGCCGTCTTGGCGGGGGAGTCCAGGACGGTCCGCTCCGGCCGCACCCCGGCAGCCCGGGCCATCGCCAGCTCGCCGGGGCTGGCCACCTCGCAGCCGAGCCCGGCGCCGGCGAGCAGCCGCAGCACCGGGACGAGCGGGGCGGCCTTGACCGCGAAGGTGTGCAGGACGGGGGTGCCGGGCGCCAGGGCGTTCGCGAACGCGCTGGTCAGGGCGGTGGCGGAGGCTCGGATCCCGGCCGTGTCCAGCAGGCAGACCAGGGGTGGCCCGGATTCCCCGGACGGGGTCGGGGAGGACCCCCCTCCGTCACCCCCGCCGCCCACCAGGCCCTGCTCGACCGCGGCCCGTACCGCCAGATCCCGGCGCTCGACGGCGCCCCGCATGTCCATGTCGCCAGCCATGTCCGCCATCCCATCATCCGGCGCGGCCGATCGCAGCTGTTGACTGAATCTATTCAGCGGGCGAGGATGTGAATGGATTAACCAACATCGGAGGAGGCACAGCCATGTCAGGACCTCGCCCCGTACGGGCCTCGCGCGGTACCGCACTCAGCACCCTGGGATGGCAGCAGGAAGCTGCGCTGCGGATGCTGCAGAACAATCTCGACCCCGAGGTCGCCGAGCACCCGGACAAGCTCGTCGTCTACGGTGGCACCGGCAAGGCCGCCCGCGACTGGCGCTCGTACGACGCCATGGTCCGCACCCTGCAGACGCTCAAGCAGGACGAGACGATGCTCGTCCAGTCCGGCCGCCCCGTCGGCGTCATGCAGACCCACGAGTGGGCGCCGCGCGTCCTGCTCGCCAACTCCAACCTCGTCGGCGACTGGGCCAACTGGGAGGAGTTCCGCCGTCTGGAGCACCTCGGCCTGACCATGTACGGGCAGATGACCGCCGGTTCGTGGATCTACATCGGCACCCAGGGCATCCTCCAGGGCACGTACGAGACCTTCGCCGCGGTCGCCGCCAAGAAGTTCAACGGCACCCTCGCGGGCACCATCACCCTGACCGCCGGCCTCGGCGGCATGGGCGGCGCCCAGCCGCTGGCCGTGACGATGAACGACGGCGTCGCGATCTGCATCGACGTCGACCCGCGCGCCATCGAGCGCCGCATCGAGCACCGCTACCTGGACGTCAAGGCCGACAACCTGCGCCACGCCCTCCAGCTGGCCACCTCGGCCCGCGACGCCCGCAAGCCGCTCTCCATCGGCCTGCTCGGCAACGCCGCCGACCTGCTCCCGCAGATGCTCGCCGAGGGCGCGCCGATCGACATCGTGACGGACCAGACCTCCGCGCACGACCCGCTCGCCTACCTGCCGACCGGCGTCGACTTCGACGACATGGCCGCCTACGCCGCCAAGGACCCGGCGGGCTTCACCACCCGCGCCCGCGAGTCGATGGCCAAGCACGTCGAGGCCATGGTCGGCTTCATGGACGCCGGCGCCGAGGTCTTCGACTACGGCAACTCCATCCGCGGCGAGGCCCAGCTGGCCGGCTACGACCGCGCCTTCGCCTTCCCCGGCTTCGTCCCCGCCTACATCCGCCCGCTGTTCTGCGAGGGCAAGGGCCCCTTCCGCTGGGCCGCCCTGTCCGGCGAGGCCTCGGACATCCACAAGACCGACAAGGCGATGCTGGAGCTCTTCCCGGAGAACGAGTCCCTGCACCGCTGGATCAAGATGGCGGGCGAGCGCGTCCACTTCCAGGGCCTGCCCGCGCGCATCTGCTGGCTCGGCTACGGCGAGCGCGACAAGGCCGGCGAGCGCTTCAACGAGATGGTGGCCGACGGCACCCTCGCCGCGCCGCTGGTCATCGGCCGCGACCACCTCGACTGCGGCTCGGTGGCCTCCCCGTACCGCGAGACCGAGGCCATGCTCGACGGCTCCGACGCCATCGCCGACTGGCCGCTGCTCAACGCCATGGTCAACGTGGCCTCCGGCGCCTCCTGGGTCTCCATCCACCACGGCGGCGGCGTCGGCATGGGCCGCTCCATCCACGCGGGCCAGGTCACCGTCGCCGACGGCACCCCGCTCGCCGGCGAGAAGATCCGCCGCGTCCTCACCAACGACCCGGGCATGGGCGTCATCCGGCACGTCGACGCCGGCTACGACATCGCCGAGACGGTGGCCGACGAGCGCGGCGTCCGCGTCCCCATGCGCGAGGGTGACTCCGCGTGAGTGAGGCTCCCTCCTTCCACACCATGTGGGCGGAACTCGCGCCGGTCGGGCGCGACGCCGGTACCGGCGGCTACCGCCGGTACGCCTGGAGCGGGGCCGACGCCGACTGCCGGACCTGGTTCCAGGAGCAGGCCGAGGCGCGCGGGCTGACGTACGAGACCGACCGCAACGGCAACCAGTGGGCCTGGCTCGGCGACCCCCTCGCGGGGGACGCCGTGGTCACCGGCTCGCACCTGGACTCCGTCCCCGACGGCGGGGCCTTCGACGGCCCCCTCGGGGTGGTGTCCTCCTTCGCGGCCCTGGACGAACTCCGCAGGAGGGGCGCGGAGTTCTCCAGGCCGCTCGCCATCACCAACTTCGGTGACGAGGAAGGGGCCCGCTTCGGGCTCGCCTGCGTCGGCTCCCGGCTCGCCGCCGGGCAGCTGACCAAGGAGAAGGCGTACGAGCTCCGCGACGCCGACGGCATCTCCCTGCCCCGGGCCATGGAGGCCGCCGGGTACGACCCCGAGGGCATCGGGGCCGATCCCGAACGCCTGGGCCGGATCGGCGCCTTCGTCGAACTGCACGTGGAGCAGGGGCGGGCCCTGGACCTGTCCGGGGACCGCGTCGGCATCGCCTCCGCGATCTGGCCGCACGGCCGGTGGCGGTTCGACTTCCGCGGCGAGGCCAACCACGCGGGCACCACCCGCCTGGTGGACCGCCGCGACCCGATGCTCACGTACGCGGCGACCGTGCTGGCCGCCCGTACCGAGGCGGCCCTCGCCGGGGCCGTGGCCACCTTCGGGAAGATCTCGGTCGAGCCGAACGGGGTCAACGCCATCCCCTCCCTCGTGCGGGGCTGGCTCGACTCCCGCGCGGCCGACCAGGCCACCCTCGACACGGTCGTCACCGCCATCGAGAAGGCCGCCCGCGAGCGCGCCGACCAGGACGGCATCGACCTCGGGGTCGTCCGGGAGTCCTTCACCCCGGTCGTCGAGTTCGAGCACGCCCTGCGCGACGAGCTGAACCGGATCCTGGGCGGGGCCGTCCCCGTGCTCGGCACCGGGGCGGGACACGACGCCGGAATCCTCTCCGCGGCCGTCCCGACCGCGATGCTGTTCGTACGGAACCCCACCGGCGTCTCCCACTCCCCGCGGGAGTTCGCCGCCGAGGACGACTGCGTGGCAGGCGTCCTCGCCCTCGCCGACGTACTGGAAGGCCTGGCATGCCGTTGAACGCGCACGGCCGCACGACGTACTGGCTGGAGCACGCCTGGCTCGGCACCCATGTCGAGCCGGGCGTCGCCCTCGAAACGGGGGCCGACGGCCGGATCGCCGCGGTCCGCACCGGGGCCGCGACCCCGCCCCCCGGCGCCGAGGTCCTGCGTGGCCTCACCCTCCCGGGTCTGGCCAACGCCCACAGCCACGCCTTCCACCGGGCCCTGCGCTCCCTCGTCCAGGTCGGCTCGGGCACCTTCTGGACCTGGCGCGACTTCATGTACAAGGTCGCCCAGAACCTCACCCCCGACACGTACTTCGCGCTCGCCCGCGCCGTGTACGCCGAGATGGCGCTGGCCGGCATCACGAACGTCGGCGAGTTCCACTACGTCCACCACAACCCGGGCGGCGCCCCGTACGCCGACCCGAACGCCATGGGCGAGGCCCTGATCGAGGCCGCCGCCGAGGCCGGCATCCGGATCACCCTCCTCGACACCGCCTACCTCTCGGCGGGCTTCGGCGAGGCCCCGAACGCGCACCAGCTGCGCTTCTCCGACGGCACCGCCGACGCGTGGGCGGAGCGCGTGAGCGCCCTCAAGCCGCGCGAGCACGCCCTGATCGGCGCGGCGATCCACTCGGTGCGCGCCGTGCCCGCCGCCCAGCTGGCCACCGTCGCCCGCTGGGCCGAGGAGCGCCGGGCCCCGCTGCACGTCCACCTCTCCGAGCAGACCGCGGAGAACGACGCCTGCCGGGCGGCGCACGGCCTGACCCCGACCCAGCTCCTCGCCGAGCACGGGGTGCTCGGCCCGCGCACCACCGGCGTCCACAACACGCACCTGACCGACGAGGACATCGCCCTCCTCGGCGCCGCCGCCACCGGCACCTGCATGTGCCCCACCACGGAACGCGACCTCGCCGACGGCATCGGCCCGGCGACCCGCCTCCAGCGCGCGGGCAGCCCGCTGTCGCTCGGCAGCGACAGCCACGCCGTGATCGACCTGCTCGAAGAGGCCCGTGCGATGGAACTCGACGAGCGCCTGCGCAGCCGTACCCGGGGCCACTGGACGGCGAACGCGCTGCTGACCGCGGCCACCGCCGGCGGCCACGCGGCCCTCGGCCGGCCCGACGCGGGCCGCCTGGAGGCGGGCGCGCTCGCGGACTTCACCACGATCGCCCTGGACTCCGTGCGGACGGCGGGCCCGGTGCCGCGCCTGGGCGCCGAGACGGCGGTCTTCGCCGCGACGGCCGCCGATGTCCGGCACACGGTGGTCGGCGGCCGGCACGTGGTCCGCGACGGCGCCCACAGGCTGGTCCCCGACGTCCCGTCGGCCCTGGCCGAGTCCATCGCCGCCCTCCGCTCCTGACCGCAGCGCCTGCGGCGGGCGCCCCGGCCCGGACCCGCTCCCGACCGCCGGTGCGGTTCACGACACGGCGCTCCGGGCGGGGTCCGGGGCGGAGCCCCAGGTAACTCCGAGAGGAATCATGACCACCACCGTCATCACCAACATCGGCAGCCTCGTCACCAACGACCCCGCCCTCGGCGACGGCTCGCCGCTCGGCCTGATCGAGAACGCCGCCGTCGTCATCGAGGACGAGAAGACCGTCTGGGTCGGCCCCGCCGCCAAGGCCCCGGCGGCCGACGAGAGCTACGACGCCGACGGCCGCGCCCTGATCCCCGGCTTCGTCGACTCCCACAGCCACCTCGTCTTCGCCGGCGACCGCACCCAGGAGTTCAACGCCCGGATGTCGGGCCGCGCCTATTCCGCCGGCGGCATCCGCACCACCGTCGCCGCCACCCGCGCCGCCACCGACGCCGAGCTCGAAGCCAACCTGGTGCGCCACCTGGACGAGGCCCGCCGACAGGGCACCACCACCTTCGAGACCAAGTCGGGCTACGGCCTCACCACCGCCGACGAGGCCCGCGCCCTGCGCATCGCCGCCGCGCACACCGAGGAGGTCACCTACCTCGGCGCGCACATCGTCTCCCCGGACTACGCCGAGGACCCGGCCGGCTACGTGGACCTCGTCACCGGCGAGATGCTGGCCGCCTGCGCCCCGTACGCCCGCTGGGTGGACGTCTTCTGCGAGAAGGGCGCCTTCGACGGGGACCAGGCCCGCGCGATCCTCACCGCGGGCGCGGCCGCCGGGCTGATCCCGCGCGTCCACGCCAACCAGCTCTCCCACGGCCCCGGCGTCCAGCTCGCCGTCGAGCTCGAAGCCGCCTCCGCGGACCACTGCACCCACCTCACCGACGCGGACGTCGACGCCCTGGCCCAGGCCTCCGCCACCACGGTGGCCACCCTGCTGCCCGGCGCCGAGTTCTCCACCCGCGCCCAGTGGCCCGACGCCCGGCGCCTGATCGAGGCCGGAGCCACCGTCGCGCTGTCCACCGACTGCAACCCCGGCTCGTCCTACACCAGTTCGATGCCGTTCTGCATCGCGCTCGCCGTCCGCGACATGCGGATGACCCCCGACGAGGCCCTGTGGTCCGCGACCGCCGGCGGAGCCCGCGCGCTGCGCCGCGCCGACATCGGCGCCGTCACGCCCGGAGCCCGCGCCGACCTGGCCCTCCTGGACGCTCCCAGCCACGTCCACCTGGCCTACCGCCCCGGTGTCCCGCTCGTTTCCGCGGTGTGGCAGAAGGGTCTGCGGGTCCACTGACGAACGGTCAATCCGGGCCCGTCCTTTGTCTTCCCTCCGTAAGGACCCGGGCGTACCTTGAGCCACCGATCTGATGTGTCGTCAGGAACTTGTGGCCCGAGGGGAAGACGAAGGTGCCCGACCGGAAACGCTCCACCGCGCTCGCGCTGGCCTCCGCGCTGGCCGGATCGGCGGTCCTGCTGGCCGCCCCCGCAGCCCGTGCCGCCGTCGTCGACGTGGCGTACGACTGCAAGACCCCGATCGGGGACAAGTCGGCGGTATCGCCCATCGACATCAAGGCCGTCAAGGAAGGCGACGGCTACAAGCTCACGATGACCTTCCAGAAGGGCGTCTCGTCCAGCCCGATCGAACTCGGCAAGGGCGCGATGAACCCCAGTGCCGTCATCCTCGTCGGCGGGGCCGAGAAGGTCTCCGTACCGGTCTCCGGCCCGCCCAACCCCGAGGCCGTGCCCGCCAACACCCCCATCAGGATCACCGACCTGTCGGGCACCTACACCCCCAAGAAGAGCGGCAAGGTCACCTTCACCGCCGGAGTGCTCACCATCAAGGCGATGGGCACCACGACCACCTGCACCCCCGGCAACAGCCCGGGGCCGTCCCTGGAACTGGACGTCACGGCCCCCGGCGGCGGCGCCGTGCAGTCCGGCGGCGACACGGACGGCACCCTCCCGCAGACCGGCCCCACCGACTCCGCCCTCGCCCTCGGCACCCTCGGCGGCACCGTGCTGCTGTCCGGCGCCGCCGGTGTGCTCTGGCTGAACCGGCGCGGCCGGCGGGCCGGGTCCTGAACGGAGCACCCCCGGCCATGAGCGTGCTCCACACCTTCCGACGGCTCGGGGTGCTGCTCCTCGCGGCGACCGCGCTGCACGCCGCCGCCGCGGCCCCCGCCGCGGCCGACGACCCCGGCTGGACCGCCGAGCCCGCCGCCGGCGCGGCCGCCCGGCCCGGCGCGGCCCGCCCGTACTTCTACCTGTCCGGCACCCCCGGCACCGTGCTGGAGGACCGCCTCGCCCTGACCAACACCACCGACCGGGAACGCACCATCACCCTGCGCGGAGCCGATGCCTACAACACGGCCGAGGGCGCCTTCGCGGTGCGCCCGGCCGGGCCCGCGGCCACCGGCGGCCCGGCCGGCACCGGGCCCGGCGCCGGAGCCTGGGTCGGCTTCGGCTCCGGTGCCACGGTGACGATCCCGCCCCGCACCCGCGCGGTGGTCCCCTTCACCGTCACCGTGCCGCCCGCGTCCCCGCCCGGCGACCACCCCGCCGCGGTGGTGGCCACCGAAAGCGGCCACGAGGTGGGCGTACGGATCCACCTGCGGGTCAGCGGCCCCACGCTGGCCGCCCTCACCGTCGAGGACGTCGCCGTACGGGGCCGGGGCCCGGCCGCGGTCGTCGCCTACACCCTGGTCAACCGGGGCAACGTGGCCCTCGCCCCCGAGCTCGCGATCCGCGCCGAGGGCCTGTTCGGCGAGGTTCCGGGCCGCGGCGCCCGCGCCCTGCCGGTGGAACTGCTCCCCGGCCAGCGGGTGCGGCTGACCGAGCCCTGGCCCGGTGCCCCCGTGGCCGACCGGGTCCGGGTCACCCTCACGGTCACCGCCCCCGGCGGCGCCCTGGCCGCCGGGATCGGCACGCGCTGGCTCGTGCCCCGGGACCTCGCCGGCTGGACGGGGCTCGGCCTGCTCGGCCTCGGCGCGGCCGCCGCGGCCGCACTGGTCCTCGTACGCGGCCGGCGGCGCCGCCAGGATCCGCCGGGCGACGAGCCGGGCGACGAGCCGCCCGCGCCGGCCCCCGCACCCGAACACGAACTGACGGGAGCCTCCAGGTGAGAAGACTCGGAGCCCTGCTCGCCGCGGGACTGGCGGTGTGCGCGCTGGCGCTGTGCCCGACGCCGCCGGCCGCCGCCGACGAGGCCGGGCCCGCCGTGGCGCTCTCGCTCCAGGAGGCCGCCAAGGGCACCGGGATCACCGTCACCGGCACCGGGTGGCGGCCCAGGACGCTGGTGATGCTGCTGGTCTGCGGGCAGAACATGATCGGCGGCACCAACAGCTGCGCCAACGCCGACGGTGCGGCCGTCTCGGTCGCCGACGACGGGCACTTCACCGCGCAACTGCCCGTGGTGGCACCGCCCAAGCCCTGCCCCTGCGTCGTCAGCGTCACCTCCGTCAACGGCGACCAGTCCACCGTCGCCACCCCTCTGAAGATCACCGACCATGCGGTGGCGGACCTGCCCGCCGAATCGGGCACGCCCCGCCTGGCGATGCTCACCGGGGTCCGGCTGGAAGGCGAGGACGGGGTGCTGACCTGGTTCGGAGCCCCGCCCAGCCGGAAGTTCAAGGTCACCGTCGGCAACCTCGGCCCGGCGCCGGTCAAGGACCCCGTCTTCCAGCTCGGCACCGCCCACGGGGTGTTCGCGCCCCTGTGGGAGGAGGCCCGGTGGAAGGGCAGCATCCCGCCGGGCGGCAAGGCGGAGATCACCCTGGACGTCGCCCTCACGGCGGGCGCCCACGGCGACTACACGATCTCCCTCAAGTACGGCGACACCGTCGTGGCCACCCAGCCCTGGGGCGTGGACCGGCCGTACGGGGTCCTGCTCTTCTGGGGCCTGCTCCTGCTGGTGATCCCGGCCGCCGTCTTCCGCGTCGGCATGGCCGTCGTCGACAGGGTCCGGCCGCGCGCCGCGGCCGCCGCGGGCCGCCACCGGGGGCCCGCTCCGGCGCGCCCCGGGCGGGCGCCGGAACCCCCCGAGACCACCACGGCGGTCCTGCCGTGGTTCACCCCGGACAGCGCGCCGGAGACAGCACCACAGACGTCCGCACCGTCTGAGAACCGTTCGACGACGAAGGGACACTCGTGAAGACCCAACGGAGGGTGAGCGCGGCCGTGGTCGCGCTGCTGCTCGGCGGCGCGGGCATCGCCATTTCGGCTTCTCCCGCCCTGGCCGCCGAGGCCACGTACAAGGTCAGATGCGTGCCGCCGGCCGGCGGTGGCGACCCGGTGGAGGGCGAGACCACAGCCAGGATCACGGCCCCGGCCGCGGCCAGGGTCGGCGACGAGGTCGACGTGGTCTGGGAGACGGTCAAGCCCGCCTCGAACAACACGGACCTGATGGACATCCCGAAGGACGCGGTCCAGCCCACCGGCTGGATCGCGCTGGGCGGGGGGATGGGCGAGCTGAAGGTCGTCGGGGAGAAGAAGAACCCGCCGATCCCCAAGAAGGCCCCGATGGTCATGTCGCCCATGAAGGGCAAGCTGAAGCTCACCAAGGCCGGCAAGATCACCCTGACCCCCGGCAAGTACGACGTCGCCGTCACGTTCTCCTTCGGCACCTTCGTCACCAAGTGCGCACCGGTGGGCGAGGTGAAGGGCGGGGCGACCATCGACGTGTCGGCCGGCTCCAGCGGCGGTACGACCAGCGGGGGCACGACGAGCGGCGGTACGACCAGCGGGGGCACGACGAGCGGCGGCACGACCACGGGCGGGGCGACCACCGGCGGCTCCACCACCTCGGGCGGCTCCACCACCGGAGGAGCCGGCGGCCAGACCGACTTCCCGGGCAAGCCCGTCGAGGTCTCCTTCGACTGCGGTCCGGTCGTCCCCGGGGGCATCAAGACCCCGGTCACGATCAACGCCAGGAAGAACGGCGGCAGCTACGACCTGACCGTCAAGACCGCCAAGGGCGCGATGGCCGCGCCCATGGCCCTGCCGGCGGGGGCCCTCAAGCCCTCGATGGACGTCAAGCTCGGCGGCGCCGACAGCGGCACGGTCAAGGTCTCCGGCCCGGCCAACGCCGAGGCGATCCCGGACAAGGGGCCGGTCAGCCTCAGCGACATGACCGGCACCTACAAGCCCGGCAAGACCGGCAAGGTGACGCTCAGCCCGGACCAGCTGACGATCGACGTCACGATGGCCCCGGGCTCGACGCCGATCAACGTCCCCTGCAAGGCGGCCAGCAGCGGCGTCTCGCTGGAGCTGGACACCACCGCCCAGGCGGGCGGCTCCGGCTCCTCGACCAGCACCGGCACCAGCACCGGCACCGGCACCTCGGGCGGCCTCGCCGACACCGGTGCCGAGGACGAGGGCGGAATCCAGGCCCTGGCCCTGGTCGCCGGCACGGTGATCCTGCTCGGCGGCGCGGTCTTCACCTTCACCCCGTGGCGCCGCCTGCGCGGCACCCGCTGACCGGATACGCGAGCGGCCCGGCACACCGTTCGGTGTGCCGGGCCGCCTCACGTGCCAGGGGGGTGCGTCAGTGCACGCCGCCCATGAGGGTCTGGACCTTCTTGCGGTACGAGTAGACCGCGAAGCCGGCCAGGACCGCGGCGAGCGCCTGGAAGGCGATCACCCAGGTGCCGTTGAGGTCCACGCCGCCGATGGACAGGAGGCTGGTGATGCAGTCACCGGCGGTGACCGCGAGGAACCAGACGCCCATCATCTGGGAGGCGTACTTCTGCGGGGCCATCTTCGTGGTGACCGAGAGGCCGACCGGGGAGACGCACAGCTCGCCGATGGTCTGGATCATGTAGATCGAGACCAGCCACATCGGGGAGACCTTGACGTCGCCGGTCGCCATGCCCATCGGGACGATGAAGACGAAGAACGAGGCACCGATCAGGACCAGGCCCATCGCGAACTTCACGATGGTGTTCGGCTCCTGGTTCTTGCGGGCCAGCCACAGCCACAGCCACGCGAAGACCGGGGCCAGGGCCATCACGAACAGCGGGTTCAGCGACTGGTACCAGGTGGCCGAGAAGTCGAAGCCGAAGACGGTGCCGGCGGTCTTGTCGTCCGCGAACAGGGACAGCGTGGAGCCACCCTGGTCGTAGATCATCCAGAACACGGCGGCGGCGATGAAGAACCAGATGTACGCGGTCATCTTCGACTGCTCGGAGCCCGACAGGTCCTTGTCGCGCTTGATGCGCGCCAGCACGGCGATCGGGATGATCAGGCCGGCCAGCGTCAGCGGGACCAGGGCCCAGTTCAGCGTGTAGGCACCGAGGCCGACCACGGCGCCGTAGAAGACGGCGATGGCCAGGACCACGAAGACGACCTTGGTGAGGACGGCCTTGCGCTCCTGCGGGGACAGCGGGTTCGGGACCACGCTGCTCTTCGGGCTCAGGTGCTTGGTGCCGAGCAGGAACTGGGTGAGACCCAGGCCCATGCCGACGGCGGCGAGGGCGAAGCCCAGGTGCCAGTTGTGCTCCTTGCCGACCGTGCCGACGACCAGCGGGGCGACGAAGGCGCCGAGGTTGATGCCGATGTAGAAGAGGGTGAAGCCACCGTCGCGGCGCGGGTCCTCCGGGCCGTCGTACAGGTGGCCGACCATCGTGGAGATGTTGGCCTTCAGCAGACCGGAACCGGCCGCCACGAGGATCAGACCGACGAAGAACATCGCCTGGCCGGGCAGCGCCAGCGAGAGGTGACCAGCCATGATCACGAAGCCGGCGATGGCGACCGTCTTGCGGGCACCCCAGACGCGGTCTCCGAACCATCCGCCCGGCATGGCCATCAGGTAGACCATCGAGACGTACACGGAGTAGATCGCCGTGGTGGTGGCCGCGGTCATGGCCAGACCGCCGCCCTGGCTGCCCGTGGCTGCGTCGGCGCCGCCCGAGACCAGGTAGTACACGAGAAGTGCGCGCATGCCGTAGTAGGAGAAGCGCTCCCACATCTCGGTCATGAACAGAGTGGCCAGGCCACGGGGGTGGCCGAAGAAGGTCTTCTCGGACGGATCCGCAGAGTCCCTCGTCAGGCTGGAAGCCATGGTCGATCCTTGCTTGGTCGGGACGCGCGTCGCTTCGTGAGCTGTTCAGCGCCCGGTGGGGGGTGGCCGGCACCGGCAGCGGGTGACCCACCCCACGCCTCGGGGCTTCGCCCCCGACGGATCGGAGGCGAAGGGTCAGCCGTAACCGGGATCCACGCCCTGTCGCACACCTTCGCGCTGACAAGGCCCGGCCCACAGGTCATTCACTGTCATCTGGGGCGGACAAACCGACCAGAGCAGAATTTGAGGTCTTTGGCTCGCTTTTCGGCACAAAGATCCCCTGGGTAGTGCATCAGGCGTCTCGCCACCATACGACACGACACTGCGGCATATGGAAGGTTTTGAGACACGGATCACAAGGCTGGCCGGGAACCGATCAACCATATTCGAAGGCACTCGCGCGTTCATAACCACAGATCAGGAGGGTCCCGCAGGCATGCCCCTCCTGGCAGCCGCTGCGGACTACCATCACCCACATGACGCGTGTACTGCTCGCCGAGGACGACGCATCCATCTCGGAACCCCTGGCCCGCGCCCTGCGCCGGGAAGGGTACGAGGTCGAGGTCCGGGAGGACGGCCCCACAGCCCTGGAGGCCGGGCTGCAGGGCGGCGTCGACCTGGTCGTCCTGGACCTGGGCCTGCCGGGCATGGACGGCCTGGAAGTCGCCCGCCGGCTGCGCGCCGAGGGCCACGGCTTCCCGATCCTCGTCCTCACCGCCCGCGCGGACGAGGTCGACACGGTCGTCGGCCTGGACGCCGGCGCCGACGACTACGTGACCAAACCCTTCCGGCTCGCCGAGCTGCTGGCCCGGGTCCGGGCCCTGCTCCGGCGCGGCGCGAACGAGACCGCCCAGCCCCCCGCCACCCACGGCGTGCGCATCGACGTCGAGTCGCACCGCGCCTGGATGGGCGAGGAGGAGCTCCAGCTCACGGCGAAGGAGTTCGACCTGCTGAGGGTCCTGGTCCGCGACGCCGGCCGGGTCGTCACCCGCGACCAGCTCATGCGCGAGGTCTGGGACACCACCTGGTGGTCCTCCACCAAGACCCTCGACATGCACATCTCCTGGTTGCGCAAGAAGCTCGGCGACGACGCCGCCAACCCCCGCTACATCGCCACCGTCCGCGGCGTCGGCTTCCGCTTCGAGAAGAGCTGAGCGTTGACTGAGCCATGCGCCGCCGCCTGATCAACTCCACGCTCGCCGTGGTGCTCGTCGTGATCGCCGTGTTCGGGGTCTCCCTGGTCATCGTGGAGACCCGGACCATCACCAGCAGCGCCCAGGACCGCATCGAGTCCGAGGCGCTGCGCCTGGTGGGGATCGTCGAGGCGAACGTCCTGGAGAAGAAGCCCGTCGACCCCCAGGCGCTCGCCGACCAGCTCGACATGGGCCACCACGCCAGGATCACCATCCCCGGGCAGCCGGCCGTGGAGGTTGCGGACCGCATCGACGGCGACGTCATCCGGGGCACCGCGCGCGGCGAGCAGGGCGAGATCGTGGTCGTCGAGGAGTCCCGCTCCACCGTGACCAAGGAGGTCGGACGGACCCTGGCGGTGGTCGGCGCCGTGGCGCTGCTGGCCGTCGTGGCGGCCGTACTGCTCGCCGTACGGCAGGCGAACCGGCTGGCCTCCCCCCTCACCGACCTGGCCGAGACGGCGGAGCGGCTGGGATCGGGCGACCCGCGGCCCCGGCACAAGCGGTACGGGGTCCCCGAGCTCGACCGCGTCGCGGACGTCCTCGACTCCAGCGCCGAGCGGATCGGGCGGATGCTGACCGCCGAGCGGCGCCTCGCCGCGGACGCCTCCCACCAGCTGCGCACCCCGCTCACGGCGCTGTCGATGCGGCTGGAGGAGATCACCGTCACCGAGGACCTGGACACCGTGCGGGAGGAGGCGTCCATCGCCCTCACCCAGGTGGAGCGGCTCACGGACGTCGTGGAGCGCCTCCTGACGAACTCGCGGGACCCGCGGACCGGCTCGGCGGTCCCCTTCGACCTCGACGAGGTCGTCAAGCAGCAGGTGGAGGAGTGGCGCCCCGCCTACCGCAGCGCGGGCCGGGCCATCGTGCGCTCCGGCAAGCAGGGCGTACGGGCCGTCGGCACCCCGGGAGCCGTCTCGCAGGTACTGGCGACCCTGGTGGAGAACGCGCTGATGCACGGCGGCGGCACCGTCGCGCTGCGCACGCGGGTCGTCGGCAACCAGGCGGTGCTGGAGGTCACGGACGAGGGTCCGGGGGTCCCGCCCGATCTCGGGAACCGGATCTTCGAGCGGGCGATCAGCGGCCGCAACTCCACCGGGATCGGCCTGGCGGTCGCCCGGGACCTCGCGGAGGCGGACGGCGGGCGGCTCGAACTGCTCCAGGCGCAGCCGCCGGTCTTCGCCCTCTTCCTCAGCCGTACGGCACCGCGGCGGAGCGAGCCGGAGCGGGCCACGGTCAGGTAGGGCCGGAGCGGGCCAGTCCGGTCGGGCGACCGGCGGGCTAGGTGTTCGCGGGCGCGGGGATCGGGCTGGGCACCGGATCCGGCAGCGGATCGGGCATCGGGTCCGGACCGGGCTCGGGCCGGGGCAGCGGCGCCGGATCGGGCATCGGCTCGGACTGCTCGAACCGCGTCGCGGCCACGGGCAGGGCCCTGAAGACCCAGGTCCGGTAGGACCAGAAGCGGAAGACGGTGGCGGCGGCGATGCCGATGAACTTGAACACGTTGCTGGCGACCTGACCGTCCCAGCCGAGGCCGTAGGTGGCTGCGTACAGCACGCCGTTCTCGATGACCAGGCCGATGCCGCTGAAGACGGCGAACAGGGTCAGCTCGCGGGTGCGGCCGCTCTGGGCGCGGTCCCGGTAGGCGAAGTAGCGGAAGCCGAGGTAGTTCGTGGCGATGGCGACGACGGTCGCTATCACGCTCGCGCGCACCACCTGGAGGTCGGTGGTGCTGCGGATCAGGTTGAAGACACCCAGGTTGACCAGCACACCCAGACCGCCGACCGCCCCGAACTTGGCGACCTCCCGAACGAGACCGCGTACGCGTTCGAGAACCGATCCGTCGCCCGGCGTGCTCATCTGAATGGCCAGTCCCTGTCGGTCGCCGCCCCGCGCGGGGCGTCCGGTCTTCTCCGTCAACCCCCACATGGTAAGTGTCCCCCCTGTGGCCCGTGTGTGCCTTCGGGCAGCGTGCGACGCACGGCACACCCGGGCTCCGCCGACGGGTCCTGGCCAGGGTCACGTCCGGATGGCGGAATACCGCCGGATACCCTGGAGGAGTGACGTTCCCGGTAGTCGGCATGGTCGGCGGCGGACAGCTCGCCCGCATGACCCACGAGGCGGGTATCCCCCTCGGCATCAGATTCAAGATCCTCAGTGACACCCCACAGGACTCGGCGGCCCAGGTCGTGAGCGACGTCGTCATCGGCGACTATCGCGACCTGGAGACGCTGCGCGCCTTCGCGCGCGGCTGCGACGTGATCACCTTCGATCACGAGCACGTACCCACCGAGCACCTCAGGGCCCTGGAAGCGGACGGCGTCCCCGTCCGCCCGGGGCCCCACGCGTTGGTGCACGCCCAGGACAAGGGGGTGATGCGCGCCAAGCTCGACGAGATCGGCGCGCCCAGCCCCCGCCACCGGATCGTGCGCGATCCGGCGGACGTGGCGGCCTTCGCGGACGAGGTGGGAGGCTTCCCGGTCATCCTCAAGACGGTGCGCGGCGGATACGACGGCAAGGGCGTGTGGTTCGTCCGCACCCCCGACGACGCGGAGGCGCCCTTCAGGGCGGGCGTCCCCGTCCTGGCGGAGGAGAAGGTCGAGTACACCCGCGAGCTCGCGGCCAACATCGTCCGCTCCCCGCACGGCCAGGCGGTGGCCTACCCCGTGGTGGAGTCCGTCCAGGTGGACGGGGTCTGCGACACGGTGATCGCCCCCGCCCCGAACCTCTCGGAGGAGCTGGCGGGCGAGGCCCAGGCGCTCGCCCTGCGCATCGCCAAGGAGCTCGACGTGACCGGCCACCTGGCCGTGGAGCTGTTCGAGACCGCCGACGGCCGGATCCTGGTCAACGAACTGGCCATGCGCCCGCACAACAGCGGCCACTGGACCCAGGACGGGGCCGTCACCTCCCAGTTCGCCAACCACGTACGGGCGGTCCTGGACCTTCCGCTGGGCGACCCGCGCCCGCGTGCCCGCTGGACGGTCATGGCGAACGTACTGGGCGGGGACTACCCCGACATGTACGCGGCGTACCTGCACTGCATGGCCCACGACCCGCAGGTGAAGATCCACATGTACGGCAAGGACGTGAAGCACGGCCGCAAGGTCGGCCACGTCAACACCTACGGCGACGACCTGGACGATGTGCTGGAGCGCGCACGCCACGCTGCCGACTACCTCAGAGGAACGGTCACCGAATGAGCACCTCCGCCGCTGGTCCCGTCATCGGCATCGTCATGGGCTCGGACTCCGACTGGCCGGTCATGGAGGCCGCCGCCCAGGCCCTGGACGAGTTCGAGATCCCGTACGAGGTCGACGTCGTCTCCGCCCACCGGATGCCGCGCGAGATGATCGAGTACGGGGAGCAGGCCGCCGGCCGCGGCCTCAAGGCGATCATCGCGGGCGCCGGCGGCGCCGCCCACCTGCCCGGCATGCTCGCCTCCGTCACCCCGCTGCCGGTCATCGGCGTCCCGGTGCCGCTGAAGTACCTCGACGGCATGGATTCGCTGCTGTCGATCGTCCAGATGCCCGCCGGGGTTCCCGTCGCCACCGTCTCGGTTGCCGGGGCGCGCAACGCGGGCCTGCTGGCCGTACGGATGCTGGCCGCGCACGACACCGAGCTGCTGGCCCGGATGCGCGACTTCCAGCAGGAGCTGAACGACCAGGCCACCGAGAAGGGCAAGCGGCTGCGGACGAAGGTCGCGGGCGCGGACTCCTTCGGGTTCGGCAAGTGAGCGCGGCGCAGCGCCTGGACGAGGCGCGAGAGCTCCTGGCCGAGCACCCCGTCGTGGACGGCCACAACGACCTTCCCTGGGCGCTGCGCAAGCAGGTCCGCTACGACCTGGACCAGCGGGACATCGCCGGCGACCAGTCGGCGTACCTGCACACCGACATCCCGCGGCTGCGGGCCGGCGGGGTCGGCGCGCAGTTCTGGTCGGTGTACGTGAGCACCGAGCTGACCGGCGACGAGGCGGTCAGCGCCACGCTGGAACAGGTGGACGTGGTGGACCAGCTGATCGCCCGTTACCCGGGCGACCTGGTGCGGGCGCTGACGGCGGACGACATGGAGGCGGCCCGCGCCGACGGCCGGATCGCCTCGCTGATGGGTGCCGAGGGCGGCCACTCGATCAACAACTCGCTCGCCACCCTGCGGGCCCTGCACCAGCTGGGCGTGCGGTACATGACGCTCACGCACAACGACACCATCGACTGGGCGGACTCGGCGACGGACGAGCCCCGGCACGGCGGTCTCACCGACTTCGGCCGCGAGGTCGTCCGGGAGATGAACCGCGTCGGCATGCTGGTGGACCTCTCGCACGTGGCGGCGACGACGATGAGCGACGCGCTGGACGTCTCGGCCGCGCCCGTGGTCTTCTCGCACTCCTCGGCGCGTGCGGTGTGCGACCACCCGCGCAACATCCCGGACGACGTGCTGGAGCGGCTCCCGGCCAACGGCGGCGTGGCGATGGCCACCTTCGTGCCGAAGTTCATCCTCCCGGCGGCCGTCGAGTGGACGCTGGCCGCGGACGCGAACCTGCGGGCCCACGGCTTCCACCACCTGGACACCACGCCCGAGGCGATGGCCCTGCACCGGGCCTTCGAGGCGCGGCGTCCGCGCCCGGTGGCCACGGCCGCCACCGTCGCCGACCACCTGGACCACATGCGCGAGGTGGCCGGGGTCGACCACATCGGCATCGGCGGGGACTACGACGGCACGGCCTTCACCCCGTCCGGGCTGGACGACGTGGCGGGCTACCCGAACCTGATCGCGGAGCTCCTGGCGCGCGGCTGGTCGAAGGCCGACCTGGCCAAGCTGACCTGGTCCAACGCGGTACGGGCGCTGCGCGACGCGGAGGCGGTTGCGCGGGACCTCTCGGCGTCCCGGGGCCCGTCCAACGCGGTGATCTAGCGGGGGCGGGGCGGGGCGGGGCGGCTACGGCGGCCGGGTGTGACCTGCTGACCTGCGGGTCACACCCGAATGCCACATCTGCCGGGCGACCCGGGCGCCCCACATGTCACGGTGGCACCATCTCTCCCTGCTGCCGCCGAGACCGGAGCGAACGCCATGGCCGACCTGCAGGACGAACCCCACTCAGTGGGCATCGGAGCAGAAGACGTCCCCGCACCGTCCGATACGGCGGCCTGCGCCCTCGAACGGGCCGCCGCGCTGCTGTCCGTGCATCCCGTCGCCGACGGGTGCAACACGCTCGTCTGGACGCTGCGCCAGAGCCCGTACCACGACATCGACAAGCCGGGGGACAGCGGAGTCGACACCGACCTCCCCCGGCTGCGCGCGGGCGGAGTCGGCGCGCAGTTCTGGTCGCTCCTGACCCCGCACGGGGCGGGGACCCCGACGGGCCAGGTCGTCTCCGACACCCTGGAACAGATCGACGTGGCGCTGGCCCTGATCCGTCGCTACCCGGACAGCCTCTGCCTGGCGCTGACCGCCGACGACATGGCCGACGCCCGCAACCGCGGCCGGATCGCCTCGTTCCTCGGCCCGGTGCCCGGCGAGGCCGTGACCGACTCCCTGGGCCCGCTGCACGCCTTCCACGCGCTGGGCGTACGCATCCTCGCGCCCGCCGGAGCGCCCTGGGCCCAGCAGGACCTGACGGCCTTCGGCCACGAGGTGGTCCAGGAGGCCAACCGGCTGGGCATCGTGCTGGACCTGACCGGGTGCCCGCCCACGGCGGCCCGTCAGATCGCGACCGCCTCGAAGGCCCCGGTGGTCGTCTCGAACACGGCGGCCGCGGCCCTGAACCCGCACCCGGGCAACGTCACGGACGAGGTCCTGCTCGCGCTGCGGGAGGCGAACGGCCTGGCGATGGTCACCTTCGACGCCACGCGGACCGGTGACTCCCTGCACGCGGTGGCGGACCACGTCGACCACGTCCGCGCGGTCGCGGGTCCTCAGGGTGTCGGCCTCGGCGCCGCCTTCGGCACCGAACGGGGCACCTCCCGCCCGACCGGCCTGACCGACCCCTCGGGCTACCCCCATCTGATCGCGGAACTCCTGGACCGGGGCTGGCCGGAAGCCGACCTGGCCCTGCTGACCTGGGGCAACGCCCAACGGGTCCTCCGCGACGCGGAATTCACCTCCCGCGCCGCCCACCACCGCCGCAGCCCCTCGTCCTGACCACGCCCCCCGCACGACCCGGCCCCGGCGGTCCTCCCCGGCTTCGCGCCGCCGCGCCGCCCTCGGGCCGTCGCGGCCGGGCCCCGCCGGGGTCCGGGGCGCCGGCCCCGTCCGAGGAAGGGGCGGGCCGGGGAACGGCCCCGCGCCGCGGCCCGGTGGCCGGCCCGCGGCCGGGCGGCTACGCGCGAGGGCGGCCCATCGCCCGGTACGTCCAGCCCTCGGCGCGCCAGAGCTCGGGATCGAGCGCGTTGCGGCCGTCCAGGATCAGCCGGTCGGTGACGACGCGGCCCAGCTCCGCCGGGTCCAGGTCACGGAACTCGCGCCACTCGGTCAGGTGCAGGACGACCTCCGCGCCGCGCGCCGCCTCCAGCGCTGAGTCCGCGTACCCCAGGGTGGGGAAGACCCGCCGGGCGTTGTCCATGCCCTTGGGGTCGTAGACGGTGACCTGGCCGCCCTGGAGGTGTATCTGCCCGGCCACGTTCAGTGCGGGGGAGTCGCGTACGTCGTCCGAGTCCGGCTTGAAGGTCGCGCCCAGGACCGCGACGCGCTTGCCGAGGAAGGACCCGCCCACCGCCTCCCGGGCCAGCTCCACCATGTGTCCGCGGCGCCGCATGTTGATGGAGTCGACCTCGCGCAGGAAGGTCAGCGCCTGGTCGGCGCCGAGCTCACCGGCGCGCGCCATGAAGGCCCGGATGTCCTTGGGCAGGCAGCCGCCGCCGAAGCCGATCCCGGCCCGCAGGAACTTCGCGCCGATCCGCTCGTCGTAGCCGATGGCCTCCGCCAGCTTCACCACATCACCGCCCGCGGCCTCGCACACCTCCGCCATCGCGTTGATGAACGAGATCTTGGTGGCCAGGAAAGAATTGGCGGCGGTCTTGACCAGCTCGGCGGTCGGGAAGTCGGTGACCACCAGCGGGGTCCCCTCCGACATCGGCGTCCCGTACACCTCGCGCAGCAGCTTCTCCGCGCGCTCGCCCTGTACGCCGATCACGATCCGGTCGGGGTGCAGGGTGTCCTGCACCGCGAAGCCCTCCCGCAGGAACTCCGGGTTCCAGGCGAGCTCCACGTCCGCGCCCGCCGGAGCCAGCTCCACGAGCTTCGCCGCCAGCCGCTCCGCCGAGCCCACCGGTACCGTCGACTTGCCGACCACCAGGACCGGGCGCGTCAGGTGCGGGGCCAGTGAGGCCATCGCCGCGTCGACGTAGGACATGTCGCAGGCGTACTCGCCGTGCTTCTGCGGAGTGTTCACGCACACGAAGTGGACGTCGCCGAACTCCCCGACCTCCTCCCAGGAGGTCGTGAAGCGCAGCCGCCCCGTCGAGCCCGGCAGCCCGGCCACGTGCGCGGCGAGCAGCTCCTCCAGCCCGGGCTCGTACATCGGCACCCGGCCCGCCGCCAGCATCTCGATCTTCTCCGGCACCACGTCCAGCCCCAGCACCTCGAAGCCCAGCTCCGCCATCGCCGCGGCGTGGGTCGCGCCGAGGTATCCGGTGCCGATCACAGTGATCCTGAGGGGGGCCATGGGTGCTCCAGAGGTGCGGGGCCGTTTGCGGCCACTGAGCATAGTCGGGCCCACCAGGGGGGACGTTCCCCAGGAGCACCACCGCTGTCACGCAGCTCACGTAGGCCGTCCATATCGCCATCCGTGACCGGGCGACTAAGATTGGGTTACTTAACGGTAGTTAGCATCACGCATCACCCTGGGGAGTGAGAGATCTTGGCGGGTTCTGCCGACTTCGACCTGTACCGCCCGGCCGAGGAGCACGACATGCTCCGCGAGTCGGTCCGCTCGCTCGCCGAGGCGAAGATCCTCCCGTTCGCCGCCGCGGTCGACGAGGAGTCCCGCTTCCCGCAGGAGGCCCTGGACGCCCTGGTCGCCAGCGACCTGCACGCCGTCCACGTGCCCGAGACCTACGGCGGCGCCGGCGCCGACGCCCTCGCGACCGTGATCGTGATCGAGGAGGTGGCCCGCGTCTGCGCCTCCTCCTCCCTGATCCCGGCCGTCAACAAGCTCGGCTCGCTCCCGGTGATCCTCTCCGGCTCCGAGGAGCTCAAGGCCAAGTACCTCGGCCCCCTGGCCAAGGGCGACGCGATGTTCTCGTACGCGCTGTCCGAGCCGGACGCGGGCTCCGACGCCGCCGGCATGAAGACGCGGGCCGTGCGCGACGGGGACTTCTGGGTCCTCAACGGCGTCAAGCGCTGGATCACCAACGCGGGCGTCTCCGAGTACTACACGGTCATGGCCGTCACCGACCCGGAGAAGCGCTCCAAGGGCATCAGCGCCTTCGTCGTCGAGAAGGGCGACGAGGGCGTGTCCTTCGGCGCTCCGGAGAAGAAGCTCGGCATCAAGGGCTCCCCGACGCGCGAGGTCTACCTCGACAACGTCCGCATCCCCGCCGACCGCATGATCGGCGCCGAGGGCACCGGCTTCGCCACCGCGATGAAGACCCTCGACCACACCCGCATCACGATCGCCGCCCAGGCGCTCGGCATCGCGCAGGGCGCCCTGGACTACGCCAAGGGCTACGTCCAGGAGCGCAAGCAGTTCGGCAAGCCGATCGGCGACTTCCAGGGCGTGCAGTTCATGCTCGCGGACATGGCCATGAAGATCGAGGCCGCCCGCCAGCTCACGTACGCGGCCGCGGCCAAGTCCGAGCGCGTCGACGGCGACCTGACCTTCTTCGGTGCCGCGGCCAAGTGCTTCGCCTCCGACGTGGCCATGGAGGTCACCACGGACGCCGTCCAGCTCCTCGGCGGCTACGGCTACACCCGTGACTACCCGGTCGAGCGCATGATGCGCGACGCCAAGATCACCCAGATCTACGAGGGCACCAACCAGGTCCAGCGGATCGTCATGGCCCGCAACCTGCCGTAACCCGGGTCTGACCTGCGTCGACGCGAACGCCCCCGGCAGCCCGCCGGGGACGTCCGCGTCGGGGGCGGCGGGCTGGGCTGTGCGCCGATCCAGTCGTCGGCGCGTGGGGTGGGGCGGGGAAAGATGTCCGTGGAACGCGAGATATCCGGTCTGCTGCGGCAGATCGCCCACAAGGACGTCATCGAGATCGGCCCCTCGTCCGCCCTGGGGCGGATGGCGGCCCTGGCCCACGTGGCGGAGCACTACGGCTTCGAGTACGGGCGCACGCACCGGACCGGGCACAAGAAGCAGCTGGCCCTGGTCGAGATGTACCGGGACCCCGGCCCCGGGGTTCGCGCCCGCCAGGCCGCCACCGTCGCCGCGTACCCGCAGGCGGGCAACGGCGGCGCGGTGCCCGGGCTGTGCCAGGGGTCCTTCCGGCCCCTCCCCGAGGCGGCCGACGCCGTCGCCCGGGTCAAGGACCGGATCATGTTCGACGCCCTGTCCTCCCACGCCGCGGACGGTGGCCGAAAGACGGTCGGCTACGGGATGTGCGTGGTCCTGGCCCTCGCCCTGCTCGTGTCCGGGAAGTCCTTCGTCGCGCTGGCCGGCGGAGGCGTGTCGGCGGCGTTCCTGGCCGGCGCGTTCAAACTGGGCGACATCCGCCGACAGCGGATCGCCCGGCGGCTGACGGGCGCCGGATTCGTCCCGGTACGGGACGGGCGCGGCAGGCAGAGCTTCCTGCGGCCCGGGCAGCAACTGCCCGGCCACGCCAATCCGTTCGCCCCCTGACCGGGCGAACAACACACTCATTTCATGACACACCGAGCGCGGCGTCCGCATGCGTGCGCGCGCCGGCAGACGCATCCGGCACCGGCCTCCGGGCGCCCCCGGATGGGCTAAATTTGGACCTTCGTACGCCGGAATCGGTTGGGGAGAACGCAATGACGGAAGCGATCCTGCTGGTCGGCGGACAAGGGACGCGACTGCGCCCCGTGACGGTGAACACGCCCAAGCCGATGGTCCCCACAGCAGGCGTCCCGTTCCTCGCCCACCAGATAGCCCGGGCCGCCGCTGCCGGGGTCACGCACATCGTGATGGCCACCTGCTACCTCGCCGAGGTCTTCGAGCCCTACTTCGGCGACGGATCCGAGTTCGGCGTCCACCTGGAGTACGTCGTCGAGGACGAACCGCTCGGCACCGGCGGCGCCATCCGCAACGCCGCGCAGCTGCTCACGGGCGGCCCGGACTCCGCCGTCCTCGTCTTCAACGGCGACATCCTCACCGGCCTGGACATCGCCGGCCTCGTGGCGTCCCACGAAACGGCCGACGCCGACGTCTCGCTGCACCTGGTGCAGGTCGACGACCCGCGCGCCTTCGGTCTGGTCCCCACCGACTCCGAGGGGCGGGTACTGGCCTTCACCGAGAAGCCGCAGACCCCCGAGGAGATCATCACCGACCAGATCAACGCCGGCTGCTACGTCTTCCGGCGCAGCGTCATCGACTCCATCCCGGCCGGCCGCCCGGTCTCCGTCGAGCGCGAGACCTTCCCCGGTCTGCTCGCCTCCGGGGCCAGGCTGCACGGTGTCACCGAGAACACGTACTGGATGGACCTCGGCAAGCCGGAGGCCATCGTCCAGGCCTCCGCCGACCTGGTCCGCGGTGTGGTGTCCTCCCCGGCCGTCCCCGGACGGCGCGGCGAGTTCCTCGTGCTGCCCGGCGCCCAGGTGGCCGCCGGGGCCAAGCTGTCGGGGGGCACCGTCGTGGGCGCCGGCGCCCGGATCGAAGCGGGGGCGGTCGTCCAGGGCTCCATCGTGCTGGAGGGCGCGTTCATCGGCCCCGACGCGCAGGTGAGCGCCGGCCTGATCGGTGCCCGTGCCTCGGTGGGCGCGCGGACCGTGCTGGACGGCGCCGTCATCGGCGACGACGCCGTCGTGGGGGCCGACAACGAACTCCGCGCGGGCGCCCGGGTGTGGTGCGGGGCGCAGCTGCCCGCCGCCGCCATCCGCTTCTCCCCGGACGCGTGATCCCGGACGCGTGATTCCGGCCATCTGATGCCCGGCCATCTGATGCCCGGGCGTCCGATGCCGGGCATCTGATCCCGGGCGCCCGGAGGCCGGGCGCCCGTCGGTCCGGTCCGGTCAGTTGCCGCGGACGGTGACCTTCTCGTCGTTCTGGATCTGCTTCACCAGCTGCTGCACCTTCGCCTTGTCCCACACGAGGTTGCCGCCGCGCTGGCCGGAGATCGGCATGTTCATCGAGACGCCGTCACCGCCGTTGACGCCCTTCATCGCGAAGAACATCTGGCCCATGTCGTACAGGCCCATGTCCTTGTCCACGATCAGCGTGTCCAGGCCCGCGCCCAGCAGCGGGTACAGCTCGAACGGGTTGAGGACCGTGGACGGGGTCGCGGCCTGGCCGGCGAGCGCCGACAGGAACTTCTGCTGGTTCTTCGTCCGCTGCAGGTCCGACTCGGCGAAGGCGTACCGCGTCCGTACGAAGGCCAGCGACTGCTCGCCGTTGAGCGTCTGCTTGCCGGCCTTGAAGTCGGCGCCCGACTTCTCGTCCTTGAAGCCCTCCTCGATGTCCAGCTCCACACCGCCCAGCGCGTCCACGATGTTCGCGAAGCCGGCGAAGCCGATCTCCGCGTAGTGGTCGATGCGCAGGCCCGTGTTGTGCTCGACCGTCCGGACGAGCAGCTCGGGGCCGTCCTCCGCGTACGCCGCGTTCAGCTTCACCCGCCGCCCCTGGGCGGGGAACTTCTTGCCCGACTCGGAGCCCACGAAGGACGGGATCTCCACGTCCGAGTCGCGCGGCAGCGAGATCATCGTGTTCCCGCTGGAGCACTTCGCGAGGATCATCATCGAGTCGGTCCGCTTGCCCTCGGCCGAGCCCGTGTGGAGCTTCTTCTTCTCCTCGTCGGACATCCCCTCGCGGCTGTCGGAGCCCACGATCAGGTACGTCGTGCAGTCGCCCTCCTTCGGGCGCTCGACGACCTTGGAGAGGTCCACCTCCCGGCGCACCTTGGAGTCGGCCCAGAAGTAGGTGGAGACCGAGGTCACCACCAGCGCGGAGACCAGCGCGATCGAGCCGATCTTGATCCGCTTGCGCCAGTCCGGCGCCGGGCCGGGCGCCCGCCCGGGGCGCCCGGGCCCGCCGGGCCCCGAGGGCGGCTGCGCGGGCCCGCCGGGCCCCGCGGGCGAGCCGTAGACCTGGCCCGTGTTGTAGCCGCTGTCGTAGCCGCCGTAGGTGTCGGGGCTCTGCGTCTGCTGCGGGGGCACACCCGGTGCGGGCGGCTGCGTTCCGGGCCGCCGGGCGGGCGGCGGGACCGCCGGGCGCGCGGGCTGCTGCCGCTGGACGTGCCGCATCCGCTGCGGGCCCTCGGGCTGCGCCTGCGCGCTGCCGCGTCCGTACCCGTCGTCACGGCGGCCACGCTCGTCGCGGTCGCCGCTCCACCCCTCTGGCCAGTCATTCATGCGCCAAGGATGCCTGCCCGGGCGCGTCGTCCGACAGCCCGGGGGGCCATCCGTACCGCGGCTGTTGCAGAGCTGATGCCTCCGATACGCATCTAAGGTGTCCGTATGACACAGATACCGGGCGAGCTGCCCGGGAAGCCGACCGCGGCCTCCCGTACGACCCTCAGCCACATCATGACCGCCAACGACACCAACCTCCTGGGCACGGTGCACGGTGGCGTGATCATGAAGCTGGTGGACGACGCGGCGGGGGCCGTGGCCGGCCGCCACTCCGGTGGCCCCGCGGTCACCGCGTCCATGGACGAGATGGTCTTCCTCGCCCCCGTGCGCGTCGGAGACCTCGTGCACGTGAAGGCCCAGTGCAACTGGACCGGCCGCTCCTCCATGGAGATCGGCGTACGGGTCCTCGCGGAGCGGTGGAACGAGTCCACCCCCGCCACCCAGGTCGGCAGTGCCTACCTCGTCTTCGCGGCCGTGGACGCCGAGGGCAAGCCCCGCCCGGTTCCGCCCGTCCTCCCGGAGACCGAACAGGACGAGCGCCGCTACCAGGAGGCCCAGATCCGCCGCACGCACCGGCTCGCCCGCCGCAAGGCGATCATGGCCCTGCGCGAGGAGCGGGCGGCCCAGGGCTTCGACGAGTGACGGCCGCCGGGCTCCGCGGCCCGGCGCCACTGTGACGACAGGGTCTAGCTCCCGCAGACCACGTCGCCGCCCGTGACCACCCCGGCGGCGCCGCCCTGGTACGGGTCCTCCGCACGAACCGGCACCACCTTGCGGTAGTCCGAGCCCGCGACCACCGTCACCGTCCGCCCCTGGCCCGGCACCGCCCGCAGCTCGCTGCCCGGCAGCGCGCTCGCCACCGACCGGGCGGAGCGGTCCCAGCGCGGGTCGTAGGCGACCACCGTGCGCTTGACGTCGCGGCCGGCGCCGTTGCCGGGGGCCCCGGTGGTGTCGAAGCCGGTGGCGCGCAGCGCCGCGTCGACCCGGCCGCCCAGGCCGTCGATCCGGGTCCCGTTCTCCACCTGGACGCGGATCTGCTGCGGGGGCACGTCCACCGCCACCGCCGCCGGCCGACCGCCGGGCTTCCCGGGCCGGGCCGGGGCGAGCGGACGGTCCTGCCGCAGCGCCTCGAACAGCTTCGCGGCCTTCGGCTCGTCCCACTTCACCGTCGAGCCGATGCCCTTGACGGGGTACGAGGGGTCGCCGACGGGCACGGAGGCGAACTCCGAGGACGACGGGGTGAAGTCCCGCATGGCCTGTCCCAGTGCGAGCATCTGCTCCGAACCGAAGCCCGTGTCGGCCCGGACCGAGCCGAGCAGCGTGGAGCTGACCTGCTTGAACTTCACCGGGTTGAGCAGCACCCCGCCGGCGGTCGCCTGCTGGATCAGGGCGGCGACGAACCGCTGCTGGCGCTGCATCCGGCCGAGGTCGGAGGCCCCGTCGACATGGCGCGAGCGTACGTACTGCAGGGCCTGCCCGCCGGTCAGCCGGTGGGTGCCGGGCAGCAGGTCGAGGCCGGTGTTCGCGTCGCGCATGGTCTTGGCGGTGCAGATCTCCACGCCGCCGACCGCGTCGACCGTCTTCATGAAGCTGGTGAAGTCGACCTCCAGGTAGTGGTCGATCTTCACCCGGGTCATGTTCTCGACGGTCCGTACGGTCAGGTTGGGCCCGCCCTCCGCGTACGCGGCGTTCAGCTTCACGGGGTGCCCCTTGTGCGGCTTGCCGCTGTTCAGGTCCTGGTGCTCGGGGATCTCGGCGTAGCTGTCGCGGGGCAGGCTGACCACGCTCGCCCGTTCGCGGTCCGCCGACAGGTGGACCAGCATGATCGTGTCGGTGCAGTGGCAGGGCGCTCCGCCGAGGCGGTACTCGCGCCTCTCCTCGGGGCTGATCTTCTCCCGGCCGTCCGTGCCCACGAGCAGGAAGTTCAGCCCGTGCCCGGCCTGTGGGCGGTTCTTCATGTCCTTGAACGGGTCCACCCGCTCGATCCCGGTGTCCAGCCCGGTCATCACGGCGTGCCCGACGGCCCCCGAGCCCAGCACCACCACCGACAGCCCGGCCGCGATCCGCACCCCCCACCGGGGTCTGTCGCCCCGGCGCCGGGCCGTACCGCTGCCCGTACCGCCGTCCGGACCGCCGCGCCGTGCGCGCCGCGGCTGCGGCTGGGGCGGCCTGGCGGGACGGGTGGGGCGGTGCGGCTGGGGCACGGTGGACACCTCCGCGGGGATCAACGGGAGCCCCGGTCGACGGACGGGCCAGATCGGTCTGATTCGTCAGAACAGTAGGCCCATACGATCAGCGTCTGTCCGTACCGCTCACTCGGCGCGCACCCGGTTCCCCCGTACGCGGTAACGTGACACCGATACCCGACCTTGAAGGACCACATGCCCGCCCAGCAGCCCGCAGTCTCGGTGATCATGCCGGTGCTCAACGAGGAGCACTACCTCCGCGACTCCGTCCGCCACATCCTGGAACAGGAGTACGCGGGCGAGATGGAGGTGGTGATCGCGCTCGGGCCGTCCACGGACCGCACCGACGAGATCGCCGCCGAGCTCGTCGCCGAGGATCCCCGAGTCCACACCGTCCCGAACCCCACCGGCCGGACCCCGGCGGCCCTGAACGCCGCCATCAAGGCGTCGCGTCACCCGATCGTGGTACGCGTCGACGGCCACGGCATGCTCTCGCCGGACTACATCGCCACCGCCGTCCGCCTCCTGGAGGAGACCGGCGCGCAGAACGTCGGCGGCATCATGCACGCCGAGGGCCAGAACGCCTGGGAGGACGCCGTCGCCGCCGCGATGACCTCCAGGATCGGCGTCGGCAACGCGCCCTTCCACACCGGCGGCCGGGCGGGACCGGCCGAGACCGTCTACCTCGGCGTCTTCCGCCGCGAGGCGCTGGAGCAGCAGGGCGGCTACAACGAGGAGTTCATCCGCGCCCAGGACTGGGAGCTGAACTTCCGCATCCGTGAGGCCGGCGGTCTGATCTGGTTCTCGCCGGAGCTGAAGGTCCAGTACCGCCCGCGGCGTTCCGTACGGGCGCTGGCCAAGCAGTACAAGGACTACGGCCGGTGGCGGCACGTGGTGGCCCGCTACCACGAGGGCTCCATCAACCTGCGCTACCTGGCCCCGCCGACCCTGGTCTGCGCGATCGCGGCCGGCGTGGTCGTGGGCGTGACCGTCAGCCCGCTGGGCTTCGCCGTCCCGGCCGGCTACCTCGCGGCGATCGCCGCGGGATCCGTCCCGGCGGGCAAGGGCCTCTCCCTCAAGGCCCGGGCGCAGATCCCGCTCGCCCTGGCCACCATGCACCTGTGCTGGGGCTACGGCTTCCTGACGAGCCCGCGCTCGCTCGCGGACAAGCTGATCGCGAGCCGCCGCCCGGCCGTGCAGCAGAACGCCCCGCAGGCCTGAGACGCACGAAAGGGGCCCGGCGGCAGCAACCACTGTGCCGCCGGGCCCCTTTCGTGTAAGCGCCTACCAGGTGAAGCCCGGCTGGATCGGCATGCAGGCCTGATCGTTGTCGCCGTTGAGCGCGTGGGCGGAGTCCGGCGCCTTGGTGGGGGCGGCCGGCGGCGGGGTCGGCGCGTCGCCGGTCCGCCAGTCCTTGCCGACGAACAGCGTGATCCCCGGTACCTCGTCGGACTTCTGCACCGAGGAGGCCGGCAGGCCGAGCGCGGTGGCCACGACGGCGGCGTCGGCCGCCTGCCCGTCAGTGGCGAAGCGGATCACCGTGGTGTCCTCGGCCCCGGTCTGGACGTCGGCGGTGGCCTTGGTGAAGCCCCTGCCGGTCAGCAGTGCGGCGACGTCGCCCGCCCGGCCCTTGGCCTTGGCCTGGGCGCCGTCCTTGCCGCCGGTGGCGTTGCGGACGGAGACCGCGATCTTCGCCGGGGCGGACGCGGGAGCCGTGGTCGGGGCGGCCGGGGGAGCCGTGGTCGCGGAGGCGGCCGCCCCGGGGGAGGCGGCATCGGTGGGCGTTCCCGATCCCTTGCCGTCGAGCGCGATGTCCTCGCGGACCATCCGGAACACGGCCTCGGCCTCGCCCGCCATGGGCTCGACCCGTCCGTCCATGCCGGGCTTGGTGCTGTAGACCCACGGCATGGTGGTCATCGTGATCCGCCCCGGGGGGACCTTCTTGAGCTCCATGCTGAGGTCGTACAGCTTGTCGATCTTGTTCAGGCCGGGGTCCACGACCATGGCCTCGATCGCCGCCTGCGCCAGGCTGTTGAGTTTGACCGGGTTGGTGAGCTTGGCGTTCTTGCGGAACTCGCGGGCCATCGAGTTCATGTACTGGTGCTGGGCGTGGGTACGGCCGATGTCGGTGCCGTCCTCGAAGCCGTAGCGGGTGCGCAGCCACTGCAGGGCCTGCTCGCCCTGGATGACGGTCGTGCCCTTCTCCAGCTTCAGGCCGGAGCCCTTGCCGTCGCGGGTGCGGGAGTGGACGTTCTGCTCCACGCAGACCGGGACGCCGCCGATGGCGTCCGCCATCGAGACCACGCCCTTGAAGTCGATCATCATGAAGTGGTCGATGGGTATCTTCGTCAGCTCGGTCCAGGCGGCGACCGTGCAGCCCGGTCCGCCGCGCTGGAGCGACTCGTTGGTCTGGACGAGCCCCTTGCTGGCGGCGTGCACCTTGCCGCTGGGCTCGGTGCACTTGGGCATCATCAGCATCGTGTCGCGGGGCATCGACACCACGGACATGTTGCTGCGGTCCGCGGACAGGTGCAGCAGCATCTGCACGTCCGCCAGCGGCGGTCCGTCGAAGGTGTCCGTCGCCCCGCCGAGGGCCTGGTTCGCCGGGTCGTCGCGCGCGTCGGAGCCGATGAGGAGGATGTTCAGCGGGGTCTGCCCGAAGGCGTTGGGCTTGGAACCGCCCAGTTTGGTCTCGCCGAGGTTCAGCGGGTCCGTCTTGATGCTGCCGTTGAGGTGGCGGTAGTACAGGTAACCGGCCGCGCCCGTCCCGAGTATGAGCAGGGACAGTACGGAGGCCACCCAGCGCAGCACGCGCCGGCGGCCCCGCCTGCCGGGACGGCCGGCCGCCGCCTGTCCCGCGGTCCGGGACCCGTCCCGCGGCGGGGGCACCGAGCCGCTCGCGCCCGTGCCACCGCCGGATATGTCGTCGGCCGTGTCGTCGGCGGCGGCCCCCTCCCCGCGCACGCTGCTGTGCCTCACGCGTACTCCCCCTAAAGATCCTGATTGCTCGGCATTGTGCCGGTACTGCCTGCTACGGCCCGTTATTTGGCGCAGACGGCCTTGTCGGCCTGGGCCTGCTGGACGTCCTTGGGCAACTCCTGCGGAACGGGCGGCGCCAGCGGGGCGCCCGGCTGCTGGAAGTCCGGGCCCAGCGTCAGCTTCATCGGCGTCTTCGCCCCGGCGTCGGCCGTCCCCATCTTCATCGCCGAGGACGACAGCCCCATCATCTCCGCCAGCGCCCGGGCCTGGTCGGCCTGGTTGGGCGCGTACTCCAGCTGCGTGGCCCCGACCTTCGCGGGCGCGTTGCCGAGGTTGCTGGCCTTGGGCACGCCCTTGGTGATCTGCAGCCACTTCAAGGTGGTGGAGGCGGAGCCCGAGGGGCCACCGCCGTTGTAGACGGCCACCCGGACGTCCGCGGCGGGCGCCTTGTTGCCCTGGAGCAGCGCGTCCTGCTTGGCCTTCGTGTCCGCGTCGGCCGACTCCTTCGCGGCCTGCTCCTTCTTCTCGACCTCGGTGAGCGAGACGTCCCCCCGGATCATCTGCAGCAGCGGATCGGCCAAGGCGTGATCGACGACGACGGTTGCCTTCTTGCCTACCGGTTCGGCCGGATTGTCGACCACCGGCAGGGTGGTGAAGGTGATGTTCTTCGTGTCGATGCCCTTCAACTCGCCCGCCAGATCGGTGAGTTTGCCGATGGACCCGATCCCCGAGTCCACACCCAGCGATTTGGTGGCGGCCTCCGCGAGGGAGAGGAACTTTTTGGGGCTGGTCAGCGTCTCCTTCGACTTCATCTCACGCATCATCGAACCCAGGAACTGCTGCTGGATCCTGATCCGGTCCAGGTCGCTGTTGTTGCCGAAGCCGTGCCGGGTGCGGACGAAGGCGAGGGCCTGTTCGCCCTCCAGCCGGTGTTCGCCGGCGTCCAGTTTGAGGTGGGAACCCTCTTCGTCGTTGACGGCCTTGTCCAGGCACACCGGTACTCCGCCGACCGCCGTGCTCAGCGTCTTGACGGCGTTGAAGTCGGCCATCATGAAGTGGTCGACCTCGATGCCGGTGAGTTCCTTGACCGTCCGCATGGTGCAGCCCGCGTCGCGGCCCTCCTGGCCCAGGCTGGTGTTGAAGCGGGTGCCCTTGGTGGGGGGGATCGTCTTCGTCGATCCGTCCGGCTGCTTCGTCGGGCAGGACGGGATGTTGGTGATCAGGTCGCGCGGGATGGACAGCGCGGTGGCGTTGGAGCGGTCCTTGGCGACGTGGAAGAGGATCGTGGTGTCGGCGTGGCCGACGCTGTCCTTGTCCCCGTAGCCCTCGTTGCCGGCGCCGCTGCGCTTGTCGGTGCCGATGACCAGGATGTTGATGGCCTGGTCCTTCTTGAAGCCGCCGGTGCCCGCGCCCGCGATGTCGGTGACGCTGAGGTTGCTGTTCAGGTGGTCGTAATAGAGGTACCCGCCCACCGCCCCGGCGACCAGCAGGAACGCCAGCGTCCCACCGGTGATGACCAGCGCCTTCTTGCGGCGCCCGCCGCCCGCGCCCTTGCGGGAGCGGCCGGTGCGCCGGCCGGGCGGCCCGTCGCCGCGCCGCGGCTTCGGTACCGAGGGGGAAGGGGAAGGGGAGGGGGCGGTGGGCGCCGAGGGCGCCGCCGCTCTGCGGGGGGCGGTGACTCTGGGCCGCTGCTGCTCTGCGGAGTCGGCCAGTCGCAGTTCGTAGTGACCGGTGCGGGGGTTGAGCACCCACTGGTCTGCGGGGTCGATCTCGTCGGCCCGGCCACGGCTTTGCGCATCCACGGTTGCTCGAATCCTCCGTCGGTGCCTCGCGACGCGCCTCCCCCAAGGCGCACGGTCAACGATCCGGCTGCTGGTGCCCGGCCTCTGGTCCGGCCGGGGCACCGGATCGCTCACCTTATCCGTCAGCTTCGGCTGCAAACCATGCTGGTGACAAATTCCACTCCCCTTATAACGGGGCGAACTGCCCATCCCGCTCGGTTCGGTCACCGGCTTTTGGGATTGCTTTACCGGCAGTCGGCGACTCCCGCCGTCGTCCCGGTAAAGGTGGGGACGGGTGCGGGGGACGTGGCGGTTCCCCCGGTCCGCTCGTCCGGCGTGCCCGTCCTCGCCGCGCTCGGGGTGGACTCGACCGGCGCGATCCCGCCCTCGGGCTTCGGCGGGGCGACCGTCACCGGCCTGTCCGTCCGCAGCTGCTCGAACAGGCGCGCCGCGTCGGGCTCCACCAGCTCGTCGCGGTTCGGGTTCCCGGAGTACGGACGGCGGGGCACGGTCAGGAACTTGACCTGATCGGTCGGTATGTCCCTTACGCCCCGTACGAGTTCGTACAGGCCGCGCAGCGACGCCAGCCCGGGGTCCGTGGTCACCGAGGAGGTCGCCGCGTCCAGCAGCGGATACAGCCGGGCCGGGTTCAGCAGCACCCCGTTGCTCTGCACCTTCCTGACGAGCGAGCCGAGGAACTGCTGCTGGCGCTCCATCCGCTCCGTGTCGCTGCCGTTGCCCAGGCTGTAGCGGGCGCGCACGAAGCCGAGCGCCTGCTCGCCCCTGAGGGTCTGGCGCCCGGCGGGCAGCCGCAGCTTGGCCTCGGAGTCGTCGACCGGCCGCTTGAGGCAGATCTCCACCCCGCCGATGGCGTCGACCATCTGCTTGAAACCGCCGAAGTCGATCACCATGTGGTGGTCGATCCGGATCCCGGTGAGCTTCTCGGCCGTACGGATCGTGCAGGCGGCCCCGCCCCACTGGAAGGCCCAGTTGAACTGCGCGAACTGCGCGCGGGTGCGGCTTCCGTCCGCCATCAGACAGGCGGGGACGTCCGCCATCAGGTCCCGCGGTATCGACACGGCCGTCGCGCTCTGCCGGTCCGCCGGCAGGTGCAGCAGGATCGTGGTGTCCGAGCGCTGCCCGCCCTGGTCCTGCCCGTACCGGGCGTTGTCCTTGCCGGAGCGCGAGTCCGAGCCGATCAGCAGGATGTTCTGGGCGCCCCCCGCGAAGTGCGCCGGGCGGTCGCGCTCGTAGCGCCGCAGCTCGGCCGCCGCCGAGGTGTCCTCGGTGATGTTCCCGTCGAGCTTCCTGTAGAGCCACCAGCCGGTGACGGAGCCCGCCAGGACCACGCAGCCCGCCCCGGCTCCGATCCAGCGCAGCAGTCGGCGCCGGCGGCTGCGCGGAGGCCTCGGGGCGCCTCCGGCGGTCTCCGTTCCGCCTGGTATGCCTGCGCTGTCCGTCACTGGCGTCGTCCCCTCGCCGCTACGACCGCGGGCCGTACGGGTGAGTGCGGCCACTGCCGATCCTGCCCCTGGGCTGCGGGAGGGGCCCGGGGGCAGGGGCGTGTCTAGGGCCGTGTGGGTGACAAATCGCCCGTTCCCGCTGTTGAGCAGACCGGGTGACCGGCGGGAGGACGGCGGGAGGACGGTGGGCGGACGGCGATCGGGCGGGGATCGGGCGGGGATCGGGCGGCGGTCAGACCGTGTGGGTGACGCGCTCGCTCTCGATCCGCTGCGCCAGCGCGTCCTTCGCCAGCCGGTCAAGATTCCGGCACAGCACCACGGACCCGCCCGACGCCAGAGCGGCGTACAGCCCGGCCGAGAGGCCGTCCCACGTGTCGTAGCCGAGTCCGCTCAGCACCCGGGAGCCCTCCCCGAGGCCGAGCCTCGTCGCGTCCTCACGGGCGCGGTCCGTGAGCTCCGCGTACGAGAGCTCCTCGCCGCCGACGACCAGCCCGGGGCCCTCGGGGTCCACCGGCGCGAACGGCGCGAAGCGGTCGCCCTGCCCCGGCACCTCCACCGCGTAGTCCGCGAACCCGGCCGGCGGCTGCGGGAACCGTCCGCCCAGCGGCCGCAGCGCGAGCGCCACGCGCTCCCCGGAGCAGGCCCGGGCCTCCTCCAGCGAGTCCGGCCCGCTGACGACGAGGTCGGCACCGGCCGGGTCGCCGCCGACCTCGGCGACGACTCCGACCGAGGCGCAGGCGAGCAGCCAGGCGGCGCTCTGCCAGTGCGCGGGCAGCATCAGCGCGAGCCGGTCCCCGGGCCCGGCGCCCAGGTCGCCCTGGAGCAGGTTCGCGGTCTTGGCCACCCAATTGGCGAAGGTGGCGACGGACAATTCCACGCGCTCGCCCGTGGCGTCGTCGTAGAAGGTGACGAGCGGGCGGCCCGGATCGGCGGCGAGCGCGGATCGCAGCAGGTCGGCAGGGGTGCGGTCAGTGGAGTTCACCCGGCACAGATTACGCGGGCCCGTCCTCCGTGCGGCGGCCCGCGGCTGCGCCGTACGGGGGAGGGGTATCGGCGTGTCGCAGACGGAGCGTCAGTTCCCGAATGGCGCCGGGCGCCGCGGCTACTCACGATCCTTTTCATGCGTGGATTCCTTGCTTCCTCGATCGGCGTCGTGACGGCTGCCGCACTGGCCCTTCCCGTCGCGCTTCCCACTCCGGCCCTGGCCGAGGCCTCCCCCGTCACCCCCGCCGGGACCACCCAGTCGCTGCCGCTCGTCCCCCTGGGACCCTCGGCGGACCGGACCCCCGGCCTCCCCGGCACGAGCACCTCGCCCCGCCTTCCCGAGGCGCAGGGCCTGGCCGCACGCGAGGTCAAGACGTTCTCGCTGGTCGGCGTCGTCTGGGATGACGCCGCAGCCGAGCTCCACGGCCGGGTCCAGGTCCGTACCCGCTCCGTGAAGACCTCGGCCTGGTCCGGCTGGCAGGACGTCGAGACCCACAACAGCGAGCACGCGGCCGACCCCGACGCGGTGGAGCGGGCCTCCGGCCGGGTCCGCGGCGCTACCGCCCCGCTGTGGGTGGGCGAGTCCGACGGCGTGGAGGTCCGCGTCCAGGCGGAACCGGCGGCCTCCTCCCCCCGCGCGCCGTCCCGGCTCCCCACGGGCATGCGGATCGAGCTGGTCGACCCGGGCGCGGAGGTGCCCGGCGCCGGGCCGGACGGCAAGAACGGCGGGCCCCTGGGCGACGACAAGGGCGAGCTGGGGGCGCCCGGCCTGACGATGGAGATGGCCGAGGCCTCCGCGGCGAACCTCCCGCACGCCGAGCTGGGCGCCAACGAGATCATCGCCCTCGACAAGGCCGACTCCACCGCCGACGCGATCTACGCGAGCGAGGGCGAACTGAGCGCGGCGGCCGCCCCCTTCATCGGCCCGCGCCCGCGGATCGTCACCCGCAAGGGGTGGGGCGCGGACGAGGGGCTGCGCGAGAAGGGCTTCGTCTACACGAACACCGTGAAGGCGGCCTTCGTCCACCACAGCGCCTCCGGCAACAACTACGCCTGCAAGGACGCCCCGGCGGTGCTGCGCAGCCTGTACCGCTACCACGTGCTCAGCAGCGGCTGGCGCGACTTCGGTTACAACTTCGCCGTCGACAAGTGCGGCACGGTGTACGAGGGCCGCGCGGGCGGGGTCTCCAAGCCGGTGCTCGGCGCCCACACCATGGGCTTCAACACCGACAGCATGGGCGTCGCGGTGCTGGGCACGTACACCTCGACCGCGCCCCCGGCGGCGGCGGTCGACGCGATCGCCCGCCTCACGGCCTGGAAGCTCGGCCTCTTCGGCAGGGACCCGCGCGGGAAGACGACCCTGAAGTCGGGCGGCGGCAACCTGTACGCCAAGGGCACGAACGTGAAGATGAACGTGATCTCCGGCCACCGCGACGGCTTCGCGACGGAATGCCCGGGCAAGAAGCTCTACGGCAGACTCCCGACGGCCCGCACCTCCTCGGCAAGGCTCCAGGGCCGCCCCTAGCACTGTGACCGGCAGCGGCCACCGGGTCGCGGCCCCGGCCAGCCCTTCCGGCCACAGCACCAGCCTCGGGCGGTCGGCGGTCGGCGGTCGCGGTGGTGTCCGGGGCGCGTCGCCGCCGGGATCGCCCGGCCGGCGATCCCGGCCCCGCCGCACCTCCCGGCGGCGGCCGGGGGAGAAGGGGCGGGGCGGGGGAGGGGCCCCGCAGGGCTACGCTCAAGGTATGGCCGGCCGCTTCGATCCCCTCACCCGCGCCGCAGTCCGCGGCGGGCGGACCGACGTACCCCCGGCAGACGGCAAGAGGGCCGGCGCCGGCGCCAGGGAACGCCGCTGGACCCCCGACGGTCCCGTCGACCTCGGGCTCACCCTCGGCCCGCTCAGACGCGGCCCGGGCGACCCCACCTTCCGCACCACCCCCGACGGCTCGGTCTGGAGGGCGACCCTGACCCCCGACGGCCCCGCCACCCTCCGCCTGGGCGGGCGGCCCGGCCAGGAGGTGCACGCCGAGGCCTGGGGCCCGGGCGCCGACTGGATCCTCGAACAGCTGCCCGCACTCCTCGGCGCCGGCGACGACCCCGCCGTCTTCGTCCCCCGCCACCGTCTCGTGCACGCCAGCCACCGCCGCCGCCCGGGCCTGCGCCTCACCCGTACCGGCCTGGTCCTGGAGTCCCTGATCCCCACCGTGCTGGAGCAGAAGGTCACCGCCGACGAGGCCTACCGGGCCTGGCGCCGCCTCGTACACCAGTACGGCGAGCCCGCACCCGGTCCGCAGGACCTCGGCCTCCGCGTCATGCCCACCGCCCGGACCTGGGCGATGATCCCGTCGTGGGACTGGCACAAGGCCGGGGTCGACGCCAAGCGCTCCGCGGCGATCGTCCGGGCCGCCCGCGTGGCGAACCGCCTGGAGGAGGCGGCCGGCATGGCGCTGCCGGAGGCTGCGCGACGGCTGGAGGCCGTCCCCGGCATCGGCCCGTGGACCTCCGCCGAGACCCTTCAGCGCAGCAACGGCGACCCCGACGCCGTCACGACCGGCGACCTCCACCTCCCCGGCATCATCGGCTACGCCCTCGCCGGGGACCGCGACGCCGACGACGCCGCCATGCTGGAGCTCCTCGCCCCGTACGCGGGCCAGCGCCACCGCGCCGCCCGCCTCATCCTCCTCGCGGGCCACACGCCGCCCCGCCGCATGCCCCGCATGCCCCGGACGGACATCGGACGGCTGTGACAGCGCCAACAGCGCCAACAGCACCGAGAGCGCCAACAGCGCCCGCGGCGCCGACCGTCCCGGCTACCGCACCTCGATGAAGTCCGCGGCGGACCGCGCGGGCCGCTCCCGCGGCGGCTCCGCCGCGTGACCCACGGCCACCGCCCCCATCGGGTCCCAGTCCTCCGGCAGCCCCAGCACCTCCCGCACCACGTCCCGGCAGAACATCGTCGAGGACACCCATGCCGAGCCCAGCCGCTCCCCGGCCAGCGCCACCAGGAAGTTCTGCACGCCCGCGCCCGTCGCGACCACGAACATCTCGCGCTCCGCCGCGTCCCGGCGGGCGTGCCCGTAGTCGTGCGCGCCGTCCGTCACCATGCACGGCACCACCAGGTACGGCGCGTTCCGCAGCACCTCGCCCCGCCGCACCCGCTTGGCGATGGACTCCTCGGACTTCCCGTCCGCCCGCAGGTCCGCGATCCACGCGTCGCGCATCGCGTCCAGCAGCCGTACCCGTGAGGCCTCGGACTCCAGCAGCACGAACCGCCAGGGCGTCGTGTGGTGCGGGGCGGGCGCCGTCACGGCCGCCGCCACCGCCCGCCGTACGGCGCCCGGGTCCACCGGCTCGGCCGTGAAGGCCCGTACGGTACGGCGCTGCGTCACGGCCTCGCGCACCGCCTCCGAGGTGCCCAGCCGGAACATGTCGTCGGCCGGTGTGCGCACGATGTCGCGCGCCGAGGAGCCCTCGCCGAGTACGTGGGCCAGCCCGCGTACGACGGCCACCGGCAGCCCGGCCGCCTTGCCCTTGACCAGGTCGCCGGCGGCGGCCAGCTCGTCCGCGGTCGCCACGACCGTCGCGCTCAGGGCGTTTCCGTGCGCGTCCGTGCCTCCCCGCAGGTCGTCCAGGACCCGCACCCCGGCCGAGCCGATCGCCACGTCCGTGAGCCCGGTGCGCCAGGGCCGCCCGAAGGTGTCGGTCACGACCACGCCCACGTCCACGGAGAGGGCATCGCGCACCCCCGCGCGGATCGCGGCGGCCGAGGCGTCCGGGTCCTCGGGCAGCAGCAGGACGGTGCCGGGGGCGGTGTTCGAGGCGTCCACGCCGGCGGCCGCCATCACCAGGCCCTGCCGGTTCTCGACGATCCGCAGGGGGCCCCGGCGAGCGACGACGCGTACGGTCTCCGCGTCGATGGCGTCCTCGCGCGAGTCCGCCGCGACGATCCGTCCCTCGGCCTTGGAGACGATCTTCGAGGTGACCAGCAGGATGTCCCCGTCGCGCAGGTCGGGCGCGGCCACCGTGATCAGCTTCGCCAGGTCGTCGCCCGGCCGGACCTCGGGTATCCCCTCGACGGCCCGCACCTCGTAGGAGGGAACGGGTGCGGCGGCGTGCGCGTCGGTCACCGGGAGGCCTCCGCCAGCTCCAGCGCCGCCCGGGCCATCTCCGCGGTGGCCGCCAGGTCGGTCATCATCAGCGGCACCGCGCGGCAGGTGATCCCCGCGGCCTCGACCTCGGCGACGGCGTCCGCGTCGGCCGTGTCCACCAGCCAGCCGTCGAGCAGCCCGCTCCCGTAGTGGCGGGCCACCGCGGCGGCCGTGGCCTCCACGCCCACCGCGGCCAGCACCTTGTCCGCCATGCCGCGCACCGGCGCGCCGCCGACGATGGGGGAGAGGCCCACGACCGGCGCCCCGGCGGCGGCCACGGCCTCGCGGATGCCGGGAACGGCGAGGATCGTCCCCACCGAGACCACCGGGTTCGACGGCGGGAAGATGATCACGTCGGCGGCCGCGAGGGCCTCCAGCACGCCCGGCGCGGGCTTGGCCTGCTCGGCCCCGACGGGGACGACGGCCTCCGCGTCCACCGCGGCGCGCAGCCGGACCCAGTACTCCTGGAAGTGGACGACCCGCCGTTCTCCCCCAGACTCCGTCTGGGAGGAGCCCCCGGTGTCGGGGTCGGTGATCGCGACGTGGGTCTCGACCCGGTCGTCGGACATGGGCAGCAGTCGTACCCCGGGCTGCCAGCGGTCGCACAGGGCCTCGGTGACGGCGCTCAGCGGGTAGCCGGCGCCGAGCATCTGCGTACGGACGATGTGGGTGGCGAAGTCACGGTCGCCGAGGCCGAACCAGGTGGGCCCGACCCCGTACGCCGCGAGTTCCTCCTTGACGGTGAAGGACTCGTCGCTGCGGCCCCATCCCTGGTCCTCGTTGATGCCACCGCCGAGGGTGTACATCACCGTGTCCAGATCGGGGCACACCTTGAGCCCGAACAGGTGAATGTCGTCACCGGTGTTGCCGATGACCGTGATGTCCGCGTCGGGGACCGCGGCCTTGAGGCCGCGCAGGAACCGGGCGCCGCCTATACCGCCGGCCAGAACAACAATGCGCATGCAGGCAGTCTGTCAGCCGCGGGCCGTCGTCGAGGCTGGTGGTCGGTGGGGGCACCTCCCAGCGGTAGCTGGGGGAGGGTGGGACCGTCAGGCCGCCGGGCCCGAGGTCAGGCGGGGACGGACTCGTGGCGTGCGGGCGAGCAGCCGTGCATCGGCATCTCGGTCAGGCCGGGGAAGTAGACGTGCAGGCTGACGGCGCCTTCGAGGCGATCGTTGACGACCTCGTGGGCGTAGCCGGGGGCGAAGACCCGCTGGGAGCCGGCGCCGAGGGCGAGCCGTCCGCGCGTGTGGTGTTCGGTGAGCTCGCCTTCGAGGACGGTCAGGACGCCGGAGGAGGCGCCGTGGTCGTGCCGGCCGCTGCCCTGGCCGGGGACCCAGCTGAGCAGCCAGACCTCGTAGCCGGGGCCGGTGCGCAGCCGGTGGTACCACCGGGTGGTCGCGTCGTACTGGACGAGGTGCTCCCAGGAGGCGCGGTCCTCGGCGATGGAGCGGGCGAGGCCGGCGAACTCGGCGACGGTGGCCGGGTGCTCGCGGGCGGGCTGGAGGAGGTGCTGGACGGCGAGGATGTCGCCGGCGATCTGGAGGTCGCTCTCGGTGTTCGCGGGGGTGCTGGCGCTGTTCATCGTGGGGATACCTCGACGGATGTCAGTGGTGCTGGCGGTTGCTGCGGGGGCGGGCTGGAGCGGTGCGGAGCCGGGGCTCCGGAGGCATCAACAGCTGCAACAGCAACAGCGAAGCTGGGCAGCGCACAGGAACCCACGAATGGGGGTCCGGGTGGTGGCTGCGGTCGCTGACATGGGAACAAGGAGAGCGGCTCGGGGGTCGGACTGTCAACCCAATGTCGGGTTTGGGGGAAAAGTTTCACCTCATCCGGTTGCTGTGCACGGAGAAAGGTTTGTGCAGTCAGGGTCCGGGGATGTGGCGCTGCAGCCGAGTTCAAACCAGGCTCGTCCGCTTCGTGACCGGAATGTGATCTACGCCGCTTCTTTGGCTGGATCGCAACCCCTCCCGGGAGGGACGCGTGGATTACGGGTGAAGGCGGGCGTGGCGTGACGCCTGTTGCATCTGTCATGATTTTTGGCGATTTGAACACTTTCTGCTTAGGCTTGGTTCCGCAGAGTGAATAAGGGGCCCAATAGCAGATCCCGGCTTGACTGCTCCGGAGCCACACACTTGTAATTTCACTCGTGTCGTTACGTAGCGATCAGTGACGACGACCACGGGGACGCACAGACAGAGCGAGGGGCGCACATGACCGAGCTGTTTCAGGAACTGCTGGTCGAGGAGGCGGACGAGGAGCTCGGATGGCAGGAGCGCGCTCTGTGCGCCCAGACCGACCCCGAGTCCTTCTTTCCCGAGAAGGGCGGCTCCACCCGCGAGGCCAAGAAGGTCTGCCTCGCCTGCGAAGTCCGCTCCGAATGCCTTGAGTACGCCCTCGCCAACGACGAGCGATTCGGCATCTGGGGCGGTCTGTCCGAGCGCGAGCGCCGACGGCTGAAAAAGGCAGCGGTCTGATCCGCCCGGGGCGCTTCCCGGCGAGTACGTACCGCACCTACCGCACATCGCACGACATATCGAACTGCCCGGCCCGCAAGGCACCGAGCAGAGCAAACGGTCCGCCTCCCGCACCTTCCCCGCAGGAGGCGGACCGTCGCTTTTCCAGCCGTTAGTGTGGGGCGCTGTCCAGCAGCCTCCGAGGGCACACCACCCCCGGACCCTCCCCCCGGACTCCGTCCGGGAGGACCCCCAGGCCGGAGGGCCAGTAGCGCGATGTCCCTGCACAGCCAGTCGGCGGCCTCCTATCAGGCCCCCACCACACCCGAGTTCCCCCGGCACGTCGTCACCGCGGTCCTCGTCGCCCACGACGGCGCCCGCTGGCTGCCCCGGACACTCGCCGGCCTCCTCGCCCAGGAACGCCCCGCGCAGAACCACATCGCCGCCGACACCGGCAGCGCCGACGACTCCGCGCGGCTGCTCACCGAGGCGTTCGGCGACGACCGCGTCCTGCACCTCGCCCGCCGCACCGGCTTCGGCACCGCCGTCGACGAATGCGCCCGCAGCGCGGGCACACTGACCCCCGAGGACCTCCCGTACCTCAAGCGCCCCAGCGGCTGGGACCCCGTCAGCCGCACCTGGCGCGACGACGCGTACGACCTCCCCGACCTCCCCCACGGCGAACCCGTCCAGTGGCTGTGGCTCCTGCACGACGACAGCGCGCCCGAGCCCGACGCCCTCACCGAGCTGCTCCGCGTCGCCGACGAGAACCCCGACGCCGCCGTCATCGGCCCCAAGCTGCGCGGCTGGTACGACAAGAAGCAGCTCCTCGAAGCCGGCGTCACCATCGCCCGCAGCGGCCGTCGCTGGACCGGACTCGACCGCCGGGAACAGGACCAGGGCCAGCACGACCAGGTCCGCCCCGTCCTCTCCGTCTCCACCGCAGGCATGCTGGTGCGCCGCGACGTCTACGACGCCCTCGGCGGCTTCGACAGACGCCTGCCCCTCATGCGCGACGACGTCGACCTCTGCTGGCGCGCCCAGAGCACCGGCCACACCGTCCTCGTCGCCCCCGACGCCGTCATGCGCCACGCCGAGGCCTCCGCCCGCGAACGCCGCACCGTCGACTGCGCGGGCCGTACGAGCGCGAGCCCGCACCGCGTCGACAAGGCGGGCGCCGTCTACACGATGCTCGCCAACAGCTCCGGCCGCGCCCTGCCCTACGTCCTGCTGCGCGTCCTGCTCGGCACCGTCCTGCGCACCCTCGCCTACCTCATCGGCAAGGCCCCCGGCCAGGCCGTCGACGAGTTCACCGGCCTGCTGGCCACCCTGCTCCGCCCCGGCCGGATCCTCGCCGCCCGACGGCGCCGCCGCCGTCCGGCCGTCCCGGCCGCGGACCTGCGCCCGCTCTTCCCCCCGCCGGGCGCCTCCCTGCGGGCCAACGCCGAACAGCTCGCCGGCTACTTCGCCGACGGCCGCGACACCGATGCCGCCCCCGCCGGCCGGCACGGCGGCGGCAGCATCCTCAACGCGCCCGGCGAGGACGACTTCCTGGAGACCGAACGGTTCGCGCGCCTCAAGCGGATCGCCCGCAACCCCGCGCCCGTCCTCTTCGGCCTCCTCCTGCTCGTCTCGCTGGCCGCCTGCCGCTCCCTCATCGGCGGCGGCTCCCTCATGGGCGGCGCCCTGCTCCCCGCCCCCGACAGCGGCTCCGAGCTCTGGCGCGCCTACACCGACGGCTGGCAGCCCGTCTCCACCGGCTCCACCGCCCCCGCACCCCCGTACATCGCCGTCCTCGGCGCCGTCGCCACCCTGCTCTTCGGATCCACCCGGGCCGCCCTGACCCTGCTGCTCGTCGGCTCCGTCCCGCTCGCCGGACTCACCGCCTACTTCGCCTCCCGGCCGCTCGTCGAATCCCGGCTGCTGCGCGCCTGGGCCGCCGTCGCCTACGCCTTCCTGCCCGCCGTCACCGGAGCCCTCGCCGGCGGCCGCCTCGGCACCGCCGTCCTCGCCGTCCTGCTCCCGCTGATCGCCCGCTCCGCCGTCGCCGCCTTCGCCCTCGGCGGAGCCGACGGGGAACGGACCGGCTGGCGCGCGGTGTGGACGTACACCCTCCTGCTGACCCTGGCCACCGCCTTCACCCCCGTCGTGTGGCCCCTCGCCGCGGTCCTCGGGGCCGCCGCGCTGGTCATGCGCCTCGCGCGCTCGAAGGCGCAGTGGAAGACGTACGCACCGCGGCTGATCGCCACCCTCGCCGTCCCGGTCCTCGTGCTCGCGCCCTGGTCGCTGGGCCTGCTCACACACCCCGGCCGCCTGCTGCACGAGGCCGGACTGCCCTACGGAACCGGCTCCGCCTCCGCCCTGGACCTGCTCGGCACCAGCCCCGGCGGCCCCGGCACCACCGGCGGCGTGCTGCTGCTCGGCATCGTCCTCGCCGCCCTGGGCGCCCTGCTGCGCACCGACCGGCAGTTCGCCGTCCGCGCCGCCTGGGCCACCGCCCTGGCCGGGCTGCTCCTCGCCGTCCTCCTCAACCGGACCGCCTGGGCCGGCCCCGCCACCCTCGTCTACGGGCTCGCCCTGCTGGCGGCCGCCGCGCTCGGCGCCGACGGCGCCAGGGAACGGGTCGCCGCCCGCAACTTCGGCTGGCGCCAGCCGCTGGCCGCGCTCATCGCCCTCACCGCCGCCGCCGGACCCCTCCTCGCCGCGGCCGGCTGGCTCATCGCCGGAGCCGACGGCCCGCTCCAGCGGCGCGACCCGGTGCAGGTGCCCGCCTTCGTCGCCGAGGCGGGCGGCGACGACAACCAGACCCGCACCCTGATCCTCGCCGCGGAGCCGCCCGGCACCGTCTCCTACAGCCTCGTCCGCGGCTCCGGAGGCCGCCTCGGCGACGCCGAGACCGCCGCCCGGACCGGCAGCGACCCCCGCCTCGACAAGGTCGTCTCCAACCTCGTCGCCGGCTCCGGCGCCGACCAGTCCAGCCAGCTCAGCGCCTACGCCATCCGCTTCGTCATGTTCCGCCCCGGCGGACCCGAGGACATCCGCCGCGTCCTCGACGCCACCCCGGGCCTCAGCCGCCGCCACCAGCAGGACGGCACCGCCCTCTGGGGCGTCGAGCCCTGGCTGCCCCGCGCCGTCATCGTCTCCGGCAAGCAGGGCGAGGCCCCGATCCCGGTCGCCGCCGGCCCCGTCGAGGCACACGGCAAGATCCCGGCCGGTGAAGCGGGCCGCGTGCTGCGCATCGCCGACCGCGCCGACGCCGGCTGGCGGGCCACCCTCGACGGCAAGCCCCTGAAGCCCAAGACCCTCGACGGCTGGGCGCAGGGCTTCGAACTGCCCGCCGACGCCGGCCGCCTCGACCTCGTCCACGAGCACTCCCTCGTACGGACCGTCTGGCACTGGGCGCAGGGCGTCCTCGCCCTGGTCCTGCTGGTCATGGCCCTGCCCGGCCGCCGCGAGCAGCTCGACGACGACCTGCCCGAGGAGGAGGCCGCGATCCCCGCCCAGCCCGGCCCGGGCGAGGCCGGCGAGGGCCGCCGCGCCCGCCGCCTGCGCGCCGAGGCCGCGCCCGCCCCCGCACCGGTGGAGGCCGCCGTCACCGCCGACCCGTACGCGGACATCCCGGCGCAGCCGGTGTACGGGGAGGAGGCGTACGGGGAGGACGCGTACTCCTACCAGCCCCACCCGGAGCAGGGCGGCTACGCCTACGAGCCGCAGGCGCAGCCGTACGGCCAGACGCCGGGGTACGAGCAGTACCCGTACCCGCAACAACAGCAACAGCAACAGCAGCCGGTTCAGGACCCGGACCAGCAGCAATACCCCTACCCGTACGACACCTACGGACAGTACGACCCGCGTCCGGACGGGAGCCCCCAGCAGTGAAGCAGCGCGCACCCATGACGCTCGCGGCCGTGACCGCGGCGCTGGCCGCCCTCACCGCCGCCGCGGCCCTCACCGCCCCCGCCGCCGAGGGCACCGCCACCGGCAGGGCCACGGCCGCCGCCCGGATGCCGGTGGAACGGTCCCTGCTGGTCTGCCCGGCGCCGAGCTCCTCGGACATCGCCGAGACCACGTACACGGCGTTCACCCCCGGCGCGGCCGGATCCGCCGAGGGCAAGGGCTCGGCCCGGCTGCTCGGCGCCACCAAGGACGCCAAGCCGGTGCTGGAACCCAAGGAGGCGGGCAAGCCCTTCGGAGCCACCGCCTCCGGCGCCGACGCGCCCGCGCTCACCGGCAGCGCCGACGGGATCCTCGCCCCCGGCTGGACCGCGCAGCTGACCACCAAGGTCGCCGTCGGCCGGACCCGGGGCGTCCTCGGCGCCGGCTGTACCGCGCCCGGCACCGACTTCTGGTTCCCCGCGGTGAGCACCGCCAAGGGGCGCGAGGACTACGTGCACCTCACCAACCCCGACGACGCCGCCGCCGTCGTCGACATCAAGCTCTTCGGCCCGGACGGGGTGGCCAAGCCCGACGCGGGCACCAGCGAGAACATCCGCATCGACCCCAAGTCCAGCAAGTCCGTCCTGCTGTCGTCCCTGGTCCCGGGGGCCCAGCTCGCGGACGCCACCGCCCACGTGACGACCCGGGCAGGCCGGGTCGGCGCCTCCGTGCAGGCCGGCGAGGAGGGCGTGGGCGCCGACTGGCTGCCCGCCGCCACCGACCCGGCGGGCTCCCTGGTCCTGCCGGGCATCCCGGCCGACGCCGTCTCCGTCCGGCTCGTCGCCTTCGTACCCGGCGAGGAGGACGCGGACGTGAAGATCCGGCTGGCCGGGCCGGGCGGCTCCATCTCCCCGGCGGGCAACGAACAACTGCACGTCAAGGCCGGTATGACGGCGAGCGCCGACCTCAAGGACGTGACCCGCGGCGAGCCGGGCTCGCTCCTGCTGACCCCGGTGGACGCCAAGAAGGCCTCCCCGCTGGTCGCGGCGGTACGGGTGGTGCGCGGCACCGGCGCCAAGCAGGAGCTCGGCTTCGTCCCGGCCTCCGGGCCGGTGGGCACGCGGGCGACGGTGGCCGACAACCGGCCCGACGAGAACGCGACCGTCCTGTCGCTGACGGCGGCGGGCGACAAGGACGCGAAGGTCAAGGTGACGGCCTCGCCGGGCACCGGCGGCGGGGACGCGTCCTCCCAGGAGGTGACCGTCAAGGCGGGCACCACCCAGACGGTGACCGTGGCCCCGGCCGGCGCGAAGGGGGCCTACGCCCTCACCGTCGAGACCCTCTCCGGCGGCCCGGTCCACGCGGCCCGCACCCTGTCCCTCCCGCACGAGGGCATCGCGATGTTCACCGTCCAGACCCTGTCGGACGACCACTCCACGGTCTCGGTCCCCAGGGCGACGCAGGACCTGTCGGTCCTGACCCGCTGACCGCGCGGCCCGCGCCGCGGCTCAGTCCTGGCCGTAGCGCGGGTCCACGGTCTCCGGGGACAGTCCCAGCAGCTCCGCCACCTGCTCCACCACGATCTCGTGGACCAGCAGCGCCTTCTCGTCCCGCGTCTTGGTACGGATCTCGACCGGCCGCCGGAAGACCACGATCCTGGCCGGCCGGCCGTCGCGGGGCTCCGCGACCGCCCCCAGCGGCACCGCCTCGTCGTTCCAGCCGCCGTCCGCGCCGCCCGGCGGGCCCGGCACGTCACCGATCAGGAACTCCACCTCGGCCAGCTGCGGCCAGCGCCGCTCCAGCCGCTCCACGGAGTCCCGTACGAGGTCCCCGAACAGCTCCGACCGGCTCGCTGACAGCGGCACCTGCGGCGGCGCCACCGGCCCGCGCATCCCGCGCCCGTGCCGGTCCCGCCGACGCGGCCGGGGCTCGGCGGGGGGCTCTGCGGGACGGGAAGTCAGGGGGCTGTCGGTCACCTCCGCAGGGTAGCTCCCGGTACGACACGGGGGAGTGAGGGGCGGGAGAGTCGTCGCGGCCCGGTCAAGAGTGCGGTACCGTCCAACGTCGTGAGCCTTGTACGTCGCTGTTCGCGCACCGCGTGCGGCCGCCCTGCCGTCGCGACACTGACGTACGTCTACGCCGATTCGACCGCAGTTCTCGGCCCGCTCGCCACCTACGCCGAACCCCACTGCTACGACCTGTGCGCCGAGCACTCCGAGCGCCTGACCGCCCCGCGCGGCTGGGAAGTCGTCCGCCTGTCCGACGGCTCCGCGCCGTCGCGCCCCAGCGGTGACGACCTCGAAGCCCTCGCCAACGCCGTACGCGAGGCGGCCCGCCCGCCCGAGCGCAGGGCCGAGGCCTGGGGAGCCCCCCGCAAGGAGTCCGGCGGCGCGCCCGGCCAAGGGGGCCCGGCCACCGGCGAGACCCGTCGCGGACACCTGCGCGTCCTGCGTTCGCCCGATTCCTGACGCTCAGATCGCCTGAAGGGCCGCGCAGTGGGCAGGGTAGGTTTGCCGGACCGCACAGGACCTTCAGGAGGGCAGGCAGTGGCCGCAGATCTTTCGAACATCGTCAAGGCATACGACGTCCGCGGCGTCGTACCGGACGAGTGGGACGAGTCCCTGGCCGAGCTGTTCGGTGCCGCATTCGTCGAGGTCACCGGCGCCACGGCGATCGTGATCGGCCACGACATGCGCCCCTCCTCCCCGGGCCTGTCCGCCGCCTTCGCCCGCGGCGCCGCCGCCCGCGGCGTCGACGTGACCCTCATCGGGCTGTGCTCCACCGACCAGCTCTACTACGCCTCCGGTTCCCTGAACCTGCCCGGCGCCATGTTCACGGCCTCGCACAACCCGGCCAAGTACAACGGCATCAAGCTGTGCCGCGCGGGCGCCGCCCCGGTCGGGCAGGACACCGGCCTGTCGCAGATCCGCGAACTGGTCGAGAAGTGGTCCGACGAGGGCGCCCCCGCCGTCGCGGCCGGCACCGTCCCCGGCACGATCACCGAGCAGGACAGCCTCCCCGGCTACGCCGCGCACCTCAAGGGCCTGGTCGACCTCACCGCCGTCCGCCCCCTCAAGGTCGTCGTCGACGCGGGCAACGGCATGGGCGGCCACACCGTCCCGACCGTCTTCGAGGGCCTCCCGCTGGACCTCGTACCGATGTACTTCGAGCTGGACGGGACCTTCCCCAACCACGAGGCCAACCCCCTCGACCCGAAGAACGTCGTGGACCTGCAGGCCCGCGTCCTCGCCGAGGGCGCCGACCTCGGCATCGCCTTCGACGGCGACGCCGACCGCTGCTTCATCGTCGACGAGCGCGGCCAGGGCGTCTCCCCGTCCGCGATCACCGCCCTGGTCGCGGCCCGCGAGCTCGCCCGCAACGGCGGCACCGGCACCGTGATCCACAACCTGATCACCTCCTGGTCCGTCCCCGAGGTCGTCCGGGAGAACGGCGGCACCCCCGTCCGCACCCGCGTCGGCCACTCCTTCATCAAGGAGGAGATGGCCAAGACCGGCGCCATCTTCGGCGGCGAGCACTCCGCGCACTACTACTTCAAGGACTTCTGGAACGCGGACACCGGCATGCTCGCCGCGCTCCACGTCCTCGCGGCCCTCGGCGGCCAGGACGGCCCGCTGTCCGAGCTGGTCTCCTCCTACGACCGCTACGCCGGCTCCGGCGAGATCAACTCGACCGTCGCCGACCAGACCGCCCGCCTGGCCGCCGTCAAGGAGGCCTTCGGCAACCGCGACGGCGTCACCCTGGACGAGCTGGACGGCCTGACCGCCACCGGCGGCGACTGGTGGTTCAACGTCCGCGCCTCCAACACCGAGCCGCTCCTGCGCCTCAACGTCGAGGCCCGCGACACGGCCACCCTCGCCAAGGTCCGCGACGAGGTCCTGTCCCTCATCCGGGCCTGATCCACCCGCCGACGGGGCTGACGGTGCCGCACTGCGGTTGGATCAGCCCCGCCGGCGCCCCGCCGCCGGGGCGACGCGGACACCTCCGGACCGCACCGGAGGTGACTCGGCGGTACGCTGACCACGCCCAATCCGCATGTTCGAAGGGAACGCGCCCCATGCCGCTCGAAGCCGGTCTCCTGGAGATCCTCGCCTGCCCCGCCTGCCACTCGCCCCTTCAGGACAAGTCGGCCGACGAGACGGCTCCCGAGCTGATCTGCACCGGCCAGGACTGCGGCCTCGCCTACCCGGTCCGAGACGGCATCCCCGTGCTCCTCGTGGACGAGGCCCGCCGCCCCGCCTAGGCCGCGCCGCCCTCCCCACCGCACCACGAGACGCGCAGACTGGTTCCGTCCCACAACAGCCGGAGGCCGCCATGCTCGACGAGTCGCTCCTCGACGCACCGGACGATCTCGCCCGCGCCGACCGGCGGGGCCTGCTCCGCGGTGCCGCCGAAGCCGGGGCCAGGGTCCGCACCGCGACCCGGCACGCGGCCGAGGCGGGCCTGGGCGACCTTCGCCCGGACGGCCGCCCCCGGACCGTCCTGATCGCCGGGCCCGGCACGGCCGCCACCGGCGTCGCCGACCTGCTCGGTGCCCTCGCCGGAGCCTCCGCGCCCGTCATCCGGCTGGACCCCACCGGCGTCGCCCACGCCGCGGGCGCCCTGCGCTGGGCCCTTCCCGGCTGGGCCGGCCCCGTCGACCTGCTGCTCATCGCCACCACCGACGGCACCGAGCCCGGGCTCGCCGTCCTCGCCGAACAGGCCTACCGGCGCGGCTGCACCGTCGTCGCCGTCGCCCCGGAGCGCTCACCGCTGAGCGAGGCGGTGGACGGCGCACACGGACTCCTCGTACCGATGGCCAAGGCCCCGTACCAGGAGTACGACGAGTCCGCCGCGGCCGGACCCGGCGCCCTGTGGGCCCTGCTGACCCCGCTGCTGGTGCTCCTCGACAAGGTCGGCCTGATCTCCGCCGCCCCCGACACCCTCCAGCTCGTCGCCGACCGGCTCGACCGCACCGCCGAGCGCTGCGGACCCGCCATCGCCACCTACTCCAACCCGGCCAAGACCCTCGCGGCCGAGCTGGCGGACACCCTCCCCCTCATCTGGAGCGAGGGCGTCGGAGCCGGCCCGGCGGCCCGGCGCTTCGCCGCCACCCTCGCCGAGCTCGCGGGCCGCCCCGCGCTGTCCGCGGCGCTCCCCGAGGCGCTCCCCGCCCACGGCGTCCTGCTCGCCGGCTCCTTCGCCGCCGGCGCCGATCCCGAGGACTTCTTCCGTGACCGGGTCGAAGAGCCCCAGGCTCTGCGCGCCCGCGTCGTCCTGCTGCGCGACCGGCCGGCCGGCGGCCTCACCGCCGCTCCCGCCGCACGCGAGCTCGCCCTCAGCCACGACACGGCCATCAGCGAACTCGAACCGGAGGAGGGCGTGGAGCTGGAGCAGCTCGCCGAACTCCTCGCCGTCACGGATTTCGCCACCGCCTACCTGGCGTTGGCTTCCGGGGGTCACAGCTGAGGTACGTACGTACCCTGCGCTATCCAGGAAGACGACGATGGACCGCCTGACGAACACGATCCGCCCCTACGCCTGGGGATCGACCACCGCCATCCCCACGCTCCTCGGTGTGGAACCCACCGGTGAGCCCCAGGCCGAGATGTGGATGGGAGCCCACCCGGGCGCCCCCTCCCGCGTCGACCGCGGCGCCGGGGAGACGGCTCTGTCGGACGTCATCGCCGCCGATCCCGAGGGCGAGCTGGGCGCCGCCACCGTCGCCAAGTTCGGTCCCCGGCTGCCCTTCCTCCTCAAGATCCTCGCCGCGGGCGCCCCCCTCTCCCTCCAGGTCCACCCCGACCGCACCCAGGCCAGGGCCGGCTTCGAGGACGAGGAGCGCCGCGGAGTCCCGATCGACGCGGGCCACCGCAACTACAAGGACCCCAACCACAAGCCCGAGATGCTCTGTGCGCTCACCGCGTTCGACGGACTGTGCGGCTTCCGGCCCCCGCAGCAGTCCGCCGATCTGCTCGAAGGCCTCGGGGTCGACTCGCTCAAGCCGTACGCCGACCTGCTGCGTGCCCACCCCGAGGACGCCGCGCTGCGCGAGATGCTCACCGCCGTCCTGACCGCGGACCGCGAGCAGATGGCCCGCACCGTCCACGAGGTAGCGGCGGCCGTCGAGCGCCTGGGCGGCCCGTACGCCCCGTACGCCACCCTGGTCCACGAGTTCCCCGGCGACCCCGGAGTCATCGCGGCCATGCTGCTCAACCACTTCCGGCTCCAGCCGGGCGAGGCGGTGTTCCTCGGCGCGGGCGTCCCGCACGCCTACATCCAGGGCCTCGGCGTCGAACTGCTGGCCAACTCCGACAACGTGCTGCGCGCCGGACTCACCCCCAAACACGTGGACGTGCCCGAGCTGATGAAGATCGTGAAGCTCGAGTCGGACGACCCCCACCTGCTGCGCCCGGAGGGCGACGCCGAGGAGGTCTACGAGACCCCCATCGACGAATTCCGGCTCTCGCGCTACCTCCTGGCGCCCGGCGGGATCTCCCGCGTGCTCCCCGAGGACACCCCGCAGATCCTGCTCTGCACGGCGGGTTCACCGCGGGTCGGCGAACTGGCCCTGGCCCCCGGTGACTCGGTCTTCGTACCGGCGGGGGAAAAGGCCGAACTGTCCGGAACGGGGACCGTCTTCCGCGCCACCGTGGTGGTCTGACGTAGCGTCCCTCCCGTCGACTGCAACAATGTGCGGCCGGTAGTCAGTGGCTAGGAAGGACACCCTGCACCCATGAGCGCGTCGGGCGGTACCAAGGCGATCGTGGCGGCACTCGCCGCCAACCTCGCCATCGCTGTGGCCAAATTCGTGGCATTCCTCTTCAGCGGCTCCTCGTCGATGCTCGCGGAAAGCGTCCACTCGCTGGCCGACTCCGGGAACCAGGGGCTCCTGCTCCTCGGCGGCAAGAAGGCCCAGCGCGAGGCGACGCCGCAACACCCCTTCGGGTACGGGCGCGAGCGCTACATCTACGCCTTCCTCGTCTCCATCGTGCTCTTCACCGTCGGTGGCATGTTCGCCATCTACGAGGGCATCGAGAAGATCAACCACCCGCACCCGATCGAGGCCTGGTACTGGCCCGTCGGCGTCCTCGTCTTCGCGATCATCGCCGAGTCCTTCTCCTTCCGCACCGCGATCAAGGAGTCGGACGAGATCCGCGGCAACCAGACCTGGACCCAGTTCATCCGGCGCGCCAAGGCTCCGGAGCTGCCCGTCGTCCTCCTGGAGGATTTCGGCGCGCTCGTCGGTCTGGTCCTGGCCCTCGGCGGCGTCGGCCTCGCGCTGGCCACCGGGAACGGCGTCTGGGACGGCATCGGCACCCTGTGCATCGGCGCCCTGCTGATCGTCATCGCGATCGTCCTGGCCGCGGAGACCAAGTCCCTGCTGCTCGGTGAGGCCGCGGGCACCGAAGAGGTCGAGAAGATCAAGGTCGCGCTCGTCGACGGCGTCACCGTCACCCGCCTGATCCACATGCGCACCCTGCACCTGGGCCCGGAGGAACTGCTGGTCGCCGCCAAGATCGCGGTCGAGCACGACGAGACCGCGACCGAAGTGGCCCGAGCGATCGACGCCGCCGAGGCGCGCATCCGCGAGGCCGTCCCGATAGCGCGTGTGATCTACCTGGAGCCGGACATCTACCGCCCGGACGCCGCCAAGTAGCCCACGGACACCGGAAGGCCCCCGCGAGCAGCCCGCGGGGGCCTTCGGCCGTTCCGGGAGGCCCGGGGCCCGGGGCCCAAGGCCCGGGAGTCAGGGTGCGGGCCAGGCCGGTGCGACCGGCTCCGGACGCCGCCGGCGCACCACCAGCGCCCAGACCCCGAGTCCGCCCCCGACCAGGAAGGCGCCGACCCCGAACACGACGGCCCCGCCCGCGACCACGAGATCCGTCGGTCTCGCGACGGCCTCGCCGCGTACCGCCGACAGACTGACGGCGCCCTGGTCCCTGCCGAGGTGCAGCGAGGAGTCGTTGGAATTCCCGCGGTTGTCTCCCATCAGGAACACCCGCCCCTCGGGCACCGTCACATCGAAGGGCACGGTCGACGGCAGCGACCGGTCCAGGACGTACGGCTCGTCCAGCGGCTCCCCGTTGAGCCTGAGCGCGGTCTCTCCCCGCCGGTACTCGATCCGGTCGCCGCCCAGCGCCACCACCCGCGACAGCATGAGCCCGTCCGGAACCCAGTCCGGAACCGACAGCAGCACCACGTCCCCGCGGCCGATCTCCAGCCCGCGGCCGTCGCCGCCCATGGCGAACCAGCCGGTGCTCCCCTGAGCGTAGGTCGGCCGCATGTTCTGGCCCGCGATGCCGTGCTTCTCGTACGCCACCTCGGGGTGCCGGGCCGACACCGCCGCCCACACCTGCCCGCCGACCACCAGCAGCCCGCCGCCCACCAACAGCACGATCGCCCAGAGGCCCCGTCTCCGGCCACGCCCGCGTTCCATCAGCCCGTCCCCTCCGAAGCATCCGCATGCGGGGGCAGCGTACGGAACGCCGCCGGAAGACCTGAAGCCGCGGCAAGACTTTCCCCTCGGCCGACTGGGGCACGCCGCGTTGATCGGTGTAGATTCGTCATCAGTGTCAGGCGTCGCTGCTGATGGCGGTCGGGCGGTCTCACGACCGGCCGAGGGGAGAGAGGGCCCCCGACGGACTGTGCTCGGTGCGCTTCCCCTGCTCAGGCACGGTCGGCGCACGGCTCAGCCGTACCCACCCTCTCGAACCATGAGGAGCAGCACCCATGGACTTCAAGGTCGCAGACCTTTCCCTTGCCGCTTTCGGCCGCAAGGAGATCACGCTGGCCGAGCACGAGATGCCGGGCCTGATGTCGATCCGCGCCGAGTACGCGCAGGCCCAGCCGCTGGCCGGGGCGCGCATCACCGGCTCGCTGCACATGACCGTGCAGACGGCCGTGCTCATCGAGACCCTCGTCGCCCTCGGCGCCGACGTCCGCTGGGCCTCCTGCAACATCTTCTCCACCCAGGACCACGCGGCCGCCGCCATCGCCGTCGGCCCGAACGGCACCCCGGAGAACCCGCAGGGCGTCCCCGTCTTCGCCTGGAAGGGCGAGACGCTGGAGGAGTACTGGTGGTGCACGGAGCAGGCGCTGACCTGGCCGAACACCCCCACGGGCGGCCCGAACATGATCCTCGACGACGGTGGTGACGCCACCCTCCTCGTCCACAAGGGCGTCGAGTTCGAGAAGGCCGGCTCCGCCCCGGACCCGTCCACGGCGGACTCCGAGGAATACGCGCACATCCTCACCCTGCTGAACCGCACCCTCGGCGAGACCCCGCAGAAGTGGACGCAGCTCGCGTCCGAGATCCGCGGCGTGACGGAGGAGACCACCACGGGTGTCCACCGTCTCTACGAGATGATGGACGAGGGCACGCTGCTGTTCCCGGCGATCAACGTGAACGACGCGGTCACCAAGTCGAAGTTCGACAACAAGTACGGCTGCCGCCACTCCCTGATCGACG
>NZ_JBHJTK010000035.1:0-73814 GCF_042267665.1 Streptomyces sp. NPDC056224 | reverse complement strand
ACGCAGCGCAGGGTGACGACGAGGCCAATACCCCCCCCCCCCCCCCCCCCCCCCCCCCCCCCCCCCCCCCCCGGGCCCGGCCCCCCCCGGGGGGGCCGGGCCCGCCGGGGGGGGCCCGGCACGCCGTGCGTGCCGGGCCCCCGTTGCGTCGGGCTGTCGGGAGTGCTCAGCCGATGATTCCGCCGATGAGGCCGGGCTGCTTGGTCGGGGCCCCGCCGCTCGTGGACCCCGAGGAGGTGGCCGGCGCCCTCGGTGAGCTGGACTGCCGCGGCGTGCTGCGCGGGGTCTGCCTGCTGGTGGTGCCCTTCGTCGCGGTGGGCGACTCGGAGCGGGGTCCGGCGGTCTCGCGGGCCGGGGCGCCGGACGACGGGGTCCTGCCGGACTTCGCGGCCGGTTCGGAGGGGGTGGCCGAGGGCTGCGGCGCCTTGGACGACGGCTGCTGGGTGGGCTGCTGCCTGGCCGGCGCCTGCGGCAGCGGACGGCCCGGCAGGTAGTTGCTGGGGGCCTGTCCCGGCCCGGGCACGGTGACCACGGTGGTGGAGCGGACGGCGCCGCCGAGCAGCGAGCCGATGAGCAGGGTGAGCCCGCACACGACGGTGGCCATGACGGCTCCGCGGCGCAGTACGCGTCGGCGCAGCCGCCAAACCTCCGAGCGCGGTCCGAGCGTGCGCCAGGCTTCACCGGCGAGGCGCCCGTCGAGGGAGTAGACCGGCGCGCCCGCGATGATCAGCGGGCTCCAGGCGGCGAGGTAGATGATGTCGGGCGCGTCGTAGGCCGGGACGGTCTTCCAGCTCACCGTCATCAGCAGCGCGGCGGAAAGCAGCGCCCCGAAGCAGGCGGCGAACCGCTGCCACAGGCCGAAGACGGTCAGCACGCCGACGATGACCTGGAAGAACGCCACCGTGAGGCCGGCGCCGACCGGGTGCGCGAGGGCGAAGTCGCGCAGCGGTTCGGCGAGGGCCCAGGGGTGGAGGGTGTGCAGCCAGGTGACCATGGAGCCGCGCTCGCCGCCGTCGAAGTAGACGGGGTCGCACAGCTTGCCCATGCCGGCGTAGATGGAGATGAACCCGAGGAAGACGCGCAGCGGGAGCAGCACGACGCCGAGGTTCATCCGGCGGCCGGGGTAGTAGGAGGCCTGGGCGCGGGTGTCGGGACCGGGCCGCCGGGAGTCCGCGCCGGGACGGGTGCCGGGCGGGTCGCCGTACGGCAGGTCCCGTACGGGGGCCATGGTGCGCGTCCCGTCGGGGTCCCCGTAGGTGCGCTGGCCGATGACGGTCGGCGGGGCCAGGGTGTCGTCGGCGAGGTCGTGGGCCAGGTCGACGCGCGGGATGACCTGGGTGGAGCCGCCGTCGTACTCGTCGTGGCCGCGCACGGCCTGGAGGAGCCCGCCCATGGCCGCGGAGTCGCCGGCCTGGGACCTGCCGCTCCAGACCACGGGCGATCTGCGGCGGGTGGCTCCGGCGGCGGCGACCACGGCGCCGCCCAGGACGGGTACCCGGCCGGGGGCGTTCGCGGGCTTGGAACGCGCGCTCGGGCTCGGTGCGAGCCGCACGCGGAAGCTGGCGTGGTTGACGATGACCTGTGCGGGGTCGCACGGCACCTTGACCATGCTCAGCGCGGGCTGGTCGTCGAACCCTGACGTTCTGGTGTCCACACTCATCTAACCGAGTGATCAGTGTTTAGGACACTGCCTTGACAGCAGGGATGTGTCCGAGACCCGTCAAGATCAAGCCACCCCGCCCGTAACGGGCGGGGTGACACGCTCACGGGTCACTTTCCGTGAGCCAAGTGGATCAAGCGGATCTCGCGGATCAGGGCCGGTCAGGCCCATCCGGGCCGATCAGACGCGACCGCGGTCCGCCCGGCGGCGGGCGGCCTCGTAGAGCACGACGCCGGCGGCGACACCCGCGTTGAGGGACTCGGCGCCGCCCGGCATCGGGATGCGCACGAGGTAGTCGCAGTTCTCGCCGACGAGGCGGCCGAGGCCCTTGCCCTCGGAGCCGACGACGATGACGACCGGGCCGCCGAGCTCCTCCAGGTCGTTGACGGTGTGCGTACCCTCGGCGGCGAGACCGACGATGGTGATGCCGGCCTTCTTGTAGTCCTGGAGCGCGCGCGTCAGGTTGGTGACGCGGGAGACCGGGGTGCGGGCGGCGGTGCCGGCCGAGGTCTTCCAGGCACCGGCGGTCATGCCGGCGGCACGGCGCTCGGGGATGACCACGCCGTGGCCGCCGAAGGCGGAGACGGAGCGGACGATCGCGCCGAGGTTGCGCGGGTCGGTGACGCCGTCGAGGGCCACGATCAGCGGGTCGTCGCCCTCGTCGTACGCGGCGGCGGTGAGGTCCTCGGGGTGCGCGTACTCGTACGGCGGGACCTGGAGCACCAGACCCTGGTGGTTGAGCCCGTTGGTCATGCGGTCGAGCTCGGGGCGCGGGGCTTCCATCAGGTTGATGTTGCCGCGCTGGGCCGCGAGCTGGAGGGCTTCACGGACGCGCTCGTCGTTGTCGATGAACTGCTGGACGTACAGGGTGGTGGCCGGTACGCCGTCGCGCAGCGCCTCGAAGACCGGGTTGCGGCCGACGACCATCTCGCTGGTGCCCTTGGGGCCGCCGCGGCGGGGGGCGGGGCGGCGCTTGGCGGCCTGGCGGGCGATGGCGTTGCTGATGCGGTTCGCCTTGTGCTTCTTGCGGTCCTCGGCCTTGGGCGTGGGGCCCTTGCCCTCCAGGCCCTTGCGCCGCTGGCCACCGCTGCCGACCGTGGCGCCCTTCTTGTTGGACGTGCGGCGGTTCCTGCGCTGGCTGTTCCCGGCCATGACCTCTACCTGTTTTCTTTGATGCTGCGGTATGTACGTATGAAGAGTGTGCCGCCCGGAGCGCCGGGCGGCACACCAAGTTCAGCTGCGCGGGCTCAGCGGGGGCCGAGCGTCCAGCGCGGGCCCGTCGGGCTGTCCTCGATGACCAGTCCGGACTGCTGGAGCTGGTCGCGGATGGCGTCGGCCGTGGCCCAGTCCTTGCGGGCGCGGGCGGACTCGCGCTGCTCCAGGACGAGGCGCACGAGGGTGTCCACGGCGCCGTGGAGGTCCTCGCCGCGGTCGGCCTCGCCGGCCCAGTGCGGGTCGAGCGGGTCCAGGCCGAGGACGATGAGCATGGCCCGCACCTCGGACAGCCGGGCGATGGCCGCGTCCTTGTCGTCGGCGGCGAGCGCGCTGTTGCCCTGGCGGACGGTGGTGTGGACGATGGCCAGCGCCTGCGGGACGCCGAAGTCGTCGTCCATGGCCTCGGCGAAGGCGGGCGGAACCTCGGCGGCGGGCTCGACGGCCCCGCCGGCCTTCTCGATGACGCGCTGGTAGAAGCCCTCGATGCGGGCGAAGGCGGACTCCGCCTCGCGCAGGGCCTCCTCGCTGTACTCGATCATCGAGCGGTAGTGCGGGGTGCCGAGGTAGTAGCGCAGGACGATCGGACGCCACTGCTTGACCATCTCGGAGACGAGGACCGAGTTCCCGAGGGACTTGGACATCTTCTCGCCGGACATGGTGACCCAGGCGTTGTGCACCCAGTACCGGGCGAACTCGTCGCCGAAGGCCTGGGCCTGCACGATCTCGTTCTCGTGGTGCGGGAAGATCAGGTCGAGCCCGCCGCCGTGGATGTCGAAGGCGCTGCCGAGGTACTTGTGCGCCATCGCGGAGCACTCCAGGTGCCAGCCGGGACGACCGCGGCCCCACGGGGTCTCCCAGTCCGGCTCGCCGGGCTTGGAGGCCTTCCACATGGCGAAGTCGCGCGGGTCGCGCTTGCCGGTGATGCCCTCCTCGGCGGGCTGGCGCAGGTCGTCGATGTCCTGCCTGGACAGCGCCAGGTAGCCGGGGAAGGAACGCACGTCGAAGTAGACGCTGCCGTCCGCCTCGTACGCGTGGCCGCGCTCGATGAGGACGCGCATCATCTCGATCATCTCGGGCACGTGGCCGGTGGCGCGCGGCTCGTAGGTCGGCGGGAGGCAGCCGAGCGCGTCGTAGCCGTCGTTGAAGGCACGCTCGTTGTCGTAGCCGATGGACCACCAGGGGCGGCCCTGTTCGGCGCCCTTCTGGATGATCTTGTCGTCGATGTCGGTGACGTTGCGGATGAAGGTGACGTCGAGGCCGCGGTAGGTGAACCAGCGGCGCATGATGTCGAAGTTCAGGTAGGACCGGACGTGCCCGATGTGGGGGGCCGCCTGCACCGTGGCGCCGCACAGGTAGATCGAGACACAGCCCGGGGTGATCGGGGTGAAGTCGCGGATCTGCCGGGCGCTGGTGTCGTACAGGCGAATAGTCACGGCATCCAGGGTAGTGCGCGCATAGCAGTGCCCCGCGACCCTTTGGGGCCCCGGGGCACCTTTGTTGCCGAAGAAGTGCCGCCGCCGGGTGTTTTCAGGCCCGGTTCGTCCGGTACACGAGGGCTGTGGCGATCGCCGCGAGCCCTTCGGCGCGGCCGGTGAGGCCCAGTCCGTCGGTGGTCGTGCCGGAGAGGGAGACGGGGGCGCCCACCGCGGCGGCGAGCGCCTTCTGCGCCTCTTCGCGCCGTTTGCCGATCTTCGGGCGTACGCCGATCACCTGGACGGCGATGTTGCCGATCTCGAAGCCCTCGGCGCGGACGATGCGGGCGGCCTCGGCCAGGAGGGTGACGCCGGCGGCGCCGGACCACTCGGGGCGGGAGGTGCCGAAGTGCGCGCCGAGGTCCCCGACGCCGGCGGCGGAGAAGAGGGCGTCACAGGCGGCGTGCGCGGCGACGTCGCCGTCGGAGTGTCCGGCCAGGCCGTCCTCGCCCTCCCACAGCAGCCCGGCGCACCACAGCTCGCGGCCGGCCTCGAAGGCGTGCACGTCGGTGCCGATGCCGACGAGCGGGATCAGGGGACTAGTAGGCATCGGTGGCCCTCCTGCGGGCGAGTACGGCCTCGGCGAGGACCAGGTCGAGGGGGCGGGTGACCTTGAAGGCTTCTTCGTGGCCGGGGACCACCACGACGGTGACGCCGAGGCGTTCCACCATGCCGGCGTCGTCGGTGGCGCCCTCGCCGTCGGCCGTGCCCGCCGCGAACTCCTCGTGCGCGCGCCGCAGGGTGGCGAGGTCGAAGCCCTGCGGGGTCTGCACGGCGCGCAGCCGGGCCCGTTCGGGGGTGCCGAGGACGGGCTCGGGGTCACCGTGCCTGCCGGGCTCGACTTCCTTGACGGTGTCGGCCAGCGGCAGGCCCGGCACCACGGCCGGGGCTCCGTCGCGGACGGCGTCGACGACGGAGTCCACGGTCTCGACGGGGACCAGGGGACGGGCCGCGTCGTGGACGAGCACGCAGGTGACGTCCGCGGGAAGGGCGTCCAGGCCGGCGCGCACGGACTCCTGGCGGGTGTCGCCGCCGGGGACGACCCGGACCTCGGTGCGGTCGGGCAGCGCGTGCTCGTCGAGCAGGAGGCGTACCTCGGCGGCGCCGTCGGACGGGGCGACCACGACCACGAGGGAGACCGCGCGGGACCGGGCCATCGCCCGGACGGCGTGGACGAGCATGGGGATGCCCCCGAGGGCCCGCAGGGCCTTGGGGGCGCCGGGGCCGAGGCGTACCCCGCGGCCGGCGGCTGGGATCACCGCGGCGGTGCGGTGGGCGCGCGTTTCGTCAGTCATCAGTAGCTCCGAGCCAGGTTTGTGACTTCGGCCGACATGGGTATGGCCCTGGGGGTACCCCCGGCACGCCAATGAAGAAAATCATGGAAACAGACATGCCGCAGCGCCCGGCGACAGACCTCTCGTGGAGGAGAGGCAGTGTCATCGGGCACCACGGCACAACTGCGTACACACTGTTTTGATGAACTTCGATGAACGGGAACTCGCGTCAGGACGCGAGAACCTCGTCGAGGAGGGCCTCGGCCTTGTCCTCGTTCGTGTTCTCGGCGAGCGCGAGCTCGCTCACCAGAATCTGACGCGCCTTCGCGAGCATGCGCTTCTCACCCGCGGAAAGCCCGCGCTCACGCTCACGACGCCACAGGTCACGCACCACTTCGGCGACCTTGATGACATCGCCAGAAGCGAGCTTCTCCAGATTTGCCTTGTAGCGCCGGGACCAGTTCGTCGGCTCTTCTGCATACGGTGCGCGGAGCACCTCGAAGACCCGGTCCAGCCCGTCCTGGCCGACTACGTCGCGAACGCCGACGAACTCCGCATTGTCCGCAGGCACACGAACCGTCAGGTCGCCCTGAGCGACCTTGAGCACCAAGTAGGTCTTGTCCACGCCTTTGATCTGACGAGTCTCAATGGCCTCGATCAGCGCGGCCCCGTGATGGGGATAGACCACGGTGTCGCCAACCTTGAACGTCATGTGACAGGTACCCCTTCCGTGGCTATCCAGGGTAACACGAGAACTGACTGTTATGAATGGCGTTTTCGCAGGTCAGGGCACATCTCGGGGCTTGACAACAGCAACAGGAACGTGCTGCGGAAGGCTTCCGGAAGGGGGTATTCGCAGGTCGGGGGTGCTGTGCGGACCAGGGGAAAGGGCCACGCTACACCTGCCCGCCACCCCCACCAGTGTGACGTACGTCCCGATTTGCCGGTTTCGGTGTCGGGAAACCGAACTACTCCGTTCGACTGGCGGGCCCCCGTACGCAGCGGGTTCCGGCCCAATCCTGAATTGATCACGAAGGGACGTTCGGAGGAATCCGGGAATTGATCACGGGGCGCCCCGCGCACGATATGCGCGCGCCGCAAGATCGGCGCGGCGAAGGGCACGCGGAACGGCTCCGGAACGGCACCGGGACGACGCGGCGAACGGCACGGTGAACGACGCGGTGAACGACGCGGGAATGCAAGATCGCCGGGTGGGTGGGGCACCCCGCCCGGAGCGGCCGCCGCGCTGCGGAGGGTCGGGTGCGGGGGCGGGGCGGCGGCTCGGTAACCTAAGCGCGCTGACACACCCTTAGAGCGGCTTTACCTCGGCCGTTCCAAGAGCCCACCCGCCCCTTCCGTTCGTCCAAGGAGTTGCCGCCGCCGTGAGCCGCAGCCTTCGACGCGGCGCCCTCGCCGCCACTGCCGTCGTGTTCTCGATCGCCTCGCTGGCCGCATGCGGTGCGGGCAACGACGCGCAGACCCTCCAGATCAAGCCGGACAACGCCTCCGTCACCAAGGGCGAGATCCAGGTCCAGAACGCACTGGTGATCAGCCAGGGCGAGAAGGACAAGAAGGGCCCCGCGGCCGTTTCGGCGACGCTCTTCAACTCGGGCACCAAGGCGCAGACCCTCGACGGCATCACCCTCGCGGGTGGCAAGGGCAAGGTCGTGCTGAAGGCCGCCGAGGGCACCGGCAAGGTCACCGTGCCGGCCGGCGGCTCCGTGGTGCTGGGCGGCAAGGGCAACGCCTCCGCCGTCATCGAGGGCGGCTCCGAGGCCGCCAAGGACGGCGACCTGCAGGGGGTCGTCTTCCAGCTGAGCAGCACCGGCGACGTCGCGCTGGAGGCCCTCGTGGTCCCGGCCACCGGCTACTACGCGCCCTACGGGCCCACCGCCGCCCCGGCCCCGGCCGCCGGCTCCACCCCGTCGGGCAGCCCCTCCGGCAGCCCGTCCGGCAGCCCCTCGGGTGCCGCCACCGGTGCGGCCTCGGGCAGCCCCTCCGGGTCCCCCTCCGGCAGCGCCACCGGCACGCCGTCGGGCGGCGCCTCGCACAGCGCCGGCCACTGAGCCACGGAGCGGCGTACGCGAACGCACACGGGAAGGGCCCCGGTCGCATCGGCGACCGGGGCCCTTCCCGCATGCACGACCGCGGCGCAGGGCGGCGGTACGGTCCGGCCTACGGCTCGAACTTGTAGCCGAGGCCGCGCACCGTGACCAGGTAGCGCGGCGCGCCCGGGTCCGGCTCGATCTTCGCGCGCAGGCGCTTGACGTGGACGTCCAGGGTCTTGGTGTCACCGACGTAGTCGGCGCCCCAGACCCGGTCGATCAGCTGCATGCGCGTCAGCACGCGGCCCGCGTTGCGCAGCAGCATCTCCAGCAGGTCGAACTCCTTGAGCGGCAGGTCCACCTTCCCGCCGGCGACGGTGACCACGTGGCGGTCCACGTCCATGCGTACGGGGCCCGCCTCCAGGGCCGCCGGGGTGACCTCCTCCGGCTCGCCGCGGCGGCGCAGGACCGCGCGGATGCGGGCGACCAGCTCCCGCGAGGAGAAGGGCTTGGTGACGTAGTCGTCGGCTCCTATCTCCAGTCCGACGACCTTGTCGATCTCGCTGTCCTTGGCGGTCACCATGATCACGGGGACGTTGGAGCGGCCGCGCAGCTGCCGGCACACCTCCGTGCCGGGCAGCCCGGGGAGCATCAGGTCGAGGAGGACGAGGTCGGCGCCGTTGCGCTCGAACTCGTCGAGCCCGTCGGGCCCGGTCGCGGCGATCGCGACCTCGAAGCCCTCCTTGCGGAGCATGTAGGACAGGGCGTCGCTGAAGGATTCCTCATCCTCGACGACGAGCACTCGGGTCACGGAAGGACCTCCGGGGCAGGAATGACTGTTGCTGACTAGGGCAGGGACGGGGCGGAGGCGGGGGCCGTCGCCGGGGCCGGCGCGGCTGCTTCGGGGAGTCGCAGCGTGAACGTGGAGCCCTGGCCCTCCGAGCTCCACACCGACACCTCCCCGCCGTGCGAGGCCGCTACGTGCTTCACGATCGCAAGGCCGAGGCCCGTTCCTCCCGTGGCGCGGGAGCGGGCCGGGTCCACGCGGTAGAAGCGCTCGAAGATGCGCTCGCGGTCCTTTTCCGGGATGCCGATGCCCTGGTCGGTCACGGCGATCTCGATCAAGTCTCCCCCGGGCGCCGTCACCCGGCGCGCGGCTATGCCGACACGGGTGCGGGCGGGACTGTAGTTGACGGCGTTCTCGACCAGATTTCCGAGGGCGGCGGCGAGCTGTCCGCGGTTTCCCCAGACGCGCAGGTCGGCGGTGCCGCCCGCGGCCATCGTGATCTGTTTGGAGGACGCCGTGTGGCGGCACCGGTCGATGGCCTCGGCCACCAGCGTGTCGACGCGGACGGGCTCGGCGTCCTCCAGCGGGTCGTCGTTCTGCACCCGGGAGAGGTCGATGAGCTCCTGCACGAGGTTGATCAGCCGGGTGGCCTCGATCTGCATGCGGCCCGCGAAGCGGCTGACCGCCTCGGGATCGTCCGCGGCGTCCATGACGGCCTCGGACAGCAGGGAGATCGCGCCGACCGGCGTTTTCAGCTCGTGCGACACGTTGGCGACGAAGTCGCGGCGCACGGCCTCGATGCGGCGGGCCTCGGTGAGGTCCTCGACCAGGAGGAGCACCAGGCGGGAGCCGAGCGGGGCGACGCGCGCCGAGACGGCGAGGGCCTCGCCGCGGCCGGTACCGCGCCGGGGGAGGTCCAGCTCGACCTGGCGTATCTCCCCGTCGCGGCGGGTGTCACGGGCCATGTGGAGCATGGGTTCCACGGCGAGCTTCCCGCCGCGGACCAGCCCGAGTGCGTACGCCGCCGAGCTGGCCTTGACCACCGCGTCGCCCTCGTCCAGGACGACGGCGGAGGAACGGAGCACGGAGAGGACGGTGTCCACGCCGGGCGGGAGCACCGCGTTGATGTCGGGGCGCATGGAGCTCCGGGTGGGGCGGGCTTGGTCGCGCTCGCTCCAGCGGAACGCCAGCATGGCGATCACACCGGTGCAAAGACCGGCGATCGCTGCAGCTGCGGCGACCGCCGCGTTCACGTCCATGGATCCAGGTTAAGCAGGCGCAACGACACTTCCACAGCCGTTCGGGTGGCAGCTCGAACAGTCGTCGCCCAGAGTTCACCGTGGCGACGGGGTTGATTCACTTGTGGTGCCGGCGTCGGACGCGTTGGCGGCTCACCGTGTCAACGTGGGGCAAGAGGCCACCCCGGCCGACCCCCGGGCAGTTGTGCAGTAGGTCAAGAGAGGGACACCAGACATGCGTGACGCGTACCACGAGGAACTGGACTCGATCGGCGAGAGCCTGGTCGAGATGGCCCGGCTGGTCGGTTCCGCGATCGGGCGGGCCACGACGTCCATGCTCGACGCCGACCTGAAGCTCGCCGAGAGTGTCATCGCCGCCGACCAGAAGGTCGACGACCTGCAGCACGACCTGGAGGCCCGCGCCATCGCGCTGCTGGCGCGGCAGCAGCCGGTCGCCACCGACCTGCGCATCGTCGTGACCTCGCTGCGGATGAGCGCGGACCTGGAGCGCAGCGGCGACCTGGCCCAGCACGTGGCCAAGCTGGCCCGGCTGCGCTTCCCGGACACCGCCGTGCCGCGGGACCTGCACGCCACCATCCTGGAGATGGGCCAGCTGGCCCAGCGGCTGATGGCGAAGGCGGCCGAGGTCATCATCACCAAGGACGTCGACCTCGCCCTCCAGCTGGAGCAGGACGACGACGAGATGGACCACCTGCACCGCACGCTGTTCCAGCACCTGATGGACGACCGCTGGAAGCACGGCATCGAGACGGCGGTGGACGTGACGCTGCTGGGCCGGTACTACGAGCGCTTCGCCGACCACGCGGTCTCGGTGGCCAAGCGCGTGGTCTACCTGGTGACGGGCGAGCACGCGGACGAGCTGCAGCCGCCGACCCAGGTCGAGGGCGTCTGACCGTACGGGGCACCGGGCGGGCGGCGCCCGGGCCGTCGGGGCGGCGAGCCCCAATGCGCCGTTGACGCGCCGGTGTGGCTGGGCATGAATGAGGCGAGGCGGTCCATCGTGCGAAGTCCCGCACGCCGCCCACGAGGAGGAACCATGCCCGATTCCCCCGTACCCATCACCCCGGAGCAGGAGCGGCCGCCGAGGCCGGAACCACTGCGCCTGCCCCTGCTCGCAGCCTGTGGCTGCGGCTCGGGCTGCGGCTGCGGCTGCCAGTCCGGCGCCCCTTGCCAGTGCGGCGGCTGACCCACCCGCCCGCCCGGCTCGACGCACGCCAAGGGCCCCGTCCGATTCCCTCGGCCGGGGCCCTTCGCCGTACCCGGGTCCGGCGAGGCCCCGACCCGACCCGGCGGGCGGCCCGCCGGGCCCCCTACGATGCCCGCGGGGGCGGATCCGTAGCGCAGAGGTCGTCGCGCGCGGTCTCCAAAACCGCGAGGACGCCGGTTCGACTCCGGCCGGGTCCGCCCTCCATCCCGTGCGCCGACCCGGGCGCGCAGAGCCCCCCGCCACCGCCGGGCAGCGGGCGGGCGGGCTCGTGCCCCGGCCCCGGCGGGGGATCTACCCGACGAGGTGCGAGCCGTGGTAGTCCCTGGCCTGCTGGCGTTCCGCGGGCGTGACGCACAGGGTGTCGCCGTCGAAGCTGTCACGCCAGACATAGCCCGGCAGACACGTGGCCGGCCCGTAGGCGCCACCGCCGGGCTGGCGGTTGGGGTTCGCGTCGTGGGCCCGCCGGCGCTCGTCCGGCGTGACGCACAGGACGTCGCCTTCGTAGCTGTCGCGCCAGACATAACCCTGTTTGCACGTGTTCGGCCCGTAGGCGCCGCCGCCGGGCTCGCGGTTGGGGTCGTCGTAGGAGCGGACGCTCACGACCGAGGCGTGGGCCGAGGGCGCGGTCACCGCGGAAGCCGGCAGCGCGACGGCTCCGGAGACGAAGGCCGCCGAGGTGAGGGCCATCCCGAGGCGGGCGATCCGGCGCTTGGTCCGGCCGGCGGCCGGGGTGTGGAGGTCGTGGGACATTGCTGCTCCTTGAAGGTCTGCGTCCGGCGCAGAGGCCGCCGGATCCGTGGCGGGTCGGCCCGTGGCGTGACCCGACCTCCAGTAGGCGGGACGGCCGCGTCCGCGTCACGGCACGGGAAACCGTGACTTGACGGGAGGGAACAGGGACCCGCGGACAGCGAAAAGCCCCCTGCCGGCGGGGAGAACCGCGGGCAGGGGGCTTCTTCGTGGGGCGTGGAGCAGGGTTACTTCTTGCCCTGGTTCTTGACGGCCTCGATGGCGGCCGCGGCCGCGGCCGGGTCGAGGTAGGTGCCGCCCGGGTTGAGGGGCTTGAAGTCGGCGTCCAGCTCGTAGGAGAGCGGGATGCCGGTCGGGATGTTCAGGCCCGCGATGTCGGCGTCGGAGACGCCGTCCAGGTGCTTGACCAGCGCACGCAGGGAGTTGCCGTGCGCGGCGACCAGCACCGTGTGGCCGTCCAGCAGGTCCGGGACGATCGAGTCGTACCAGTACGGGAGCATCCGGACGACGACGTCCTTGAGGCACTCGGTGCGCGGGCGCAGCTCCGGCGGGATCGAGGCGTAGCGCGGGTCCTCGGACTGCGAGAACTCCGTACCGTCCTCGAGGGCCGGCGGCGGGGTGTCGTACGAGCGGCGCCACAGCATGAACTGCTCCTCGCCGAACTCGGCGAGGGTCTGGGCCTTGTCCTTGCCCTGGAGGGCGCCGTAGTGGCGCTCGTTCAGGCGCCAGGAGCGGTGGACCGGGATCCAGTGACGGTCGGCGGCCTCGAGCGCCAGCTGCGCGGTGCGGATCGCACGCTTCTGGAGCGAGGTGTGCACGACGTCGGGGAGCAGGCCGGCGTCCTTGAGCAGCTCACCGCCACGGACCGCCTCCTTCTCGCCCTTCTCGTTGAGGTTGACGTCCACCCAGCCGGTGAACAGGTTCTTCGCGTTCCACTCGCTCTCGCCGTGACGGAGGAGGATCAGCTTGTACGGTGCGTCGGCCATGCGTACGAGCCTAATGGACGTGCCGGACCGCTCGCGCGCGGTGTCCACGCCCGCCCGATTGACGGCGGGCGTCAATCCAGTGGCGCCGCGAGACCGCCACTCGTAACGTGCCAGGAGCCACAGGGACACTTACATCACCCGGGGGGATTCCTTATGTCCGCTGCCAGTCTGAGACGGGCCGCCCGGGAGAGCGTGGCGGGTCTGCCGCGTGCGTTCTGGTGGCTGTGGGCGAGCACCCTGGTGAACCGGCTCGGGGCCTTCGTCGCCACCTTCCTGACCCTGTACCTGACGCTGGACCGGGGCTACTCGGCCTCCTTCGCCGGACTCGTCGTCGCCCTCCACGGGCTCGGCGGCGTGGTCTCCTCGCTCGTCGCGGGCGTGATGACCGACCGGCTGGGCCGACGGCCCACACTGATGGCCGCGCAGGCCTCGACCGCCCTCTCCGTCGCGCTGCTGGGCTTCATGGAGCACCCGGCGGCGATCGCGGCCGTCGCGCTGCTGGTCGGCATGACCTCGAACGCGTCGCGCCCGGCCGTGCAGGCGATGATGGCCGACATCGTCCGCCCCGAAGACCAGGTGCGGGCCTTCGCGCTCAACTACTGGGCGATCAACCTCGGCTTCGCCGTCTCCTCGACGGTCGCCGGCTTCGTGGCCGAGTACAGCTACCTGGCCGGGTTCCTGGGCGAGGCGGCGCTGACCCTGGTCTGCGCGGTCCTGGTGTACGTGAAGCTGCCCGAGTCGCGGCCCGAGAAGGGGGACGCGGCCTCGGAGGCGGCCGAGGCGGAGATCGGGCTCGGGACGGTACTGCGCGACGGGCACTACATGGGCGTGGTCGGGCTGTCGTTCCTGATCTCGCTGATCTTCATGCAGGGGTCGTTCGGGCTGCCGCTGGCGATGGGGGCGGCGGGCTTCAGCACGGGCGACTACGGCATGGCCATCGCCGTGAACGGCGTGCTGATCGTGCTGCTGCAGATCCCGGTCACGCGGTTCATCGAGCACCGCGACCCGCAGAAGCTACTGGTGATCTCGGCGCTGCTGGCGGGGTACGGCTTCGGGCTCACCGCCTTCGGCGGCTCGATCGGGGTGATCGCGCTGACCGTCTGCGTGTGGACGCTGGCCGAGATCATCAACTCGCCGACCCAGATGAGCCTGGTCGCGCGGCTCTCCCCGCTGCACGGGCGCGGCCGCTACCAGGGGATGTACACGCTGTCCTGGGCGGTGGCCTCGCTGATCGCGCCGCTGCTGGCGGGCTTCGTGATCGACCGGTTCGGGGCGGGCTGGCTGTGGGGGACGACCGCGGCCCTGGGGACGGTCGCGGGGGTCGGGTACTGGCTGCTGATGCGGGGGCTCCCCGAGGGCGACCGGGGTGCGGGCGCCGGGGCCGGGGTCACGGTCGGCGCCCAGGTCACGGCCGACGCGGAGGTCACGGCCGGGGCCGGGGTCACGGCCGACGCGGAGGCCGGGGCCGGCGGCACCACCACCGCGGGGTCCGCGCCGCTCCCCGCCGCCGCCGAGGCGTAGGCCCGCGGCCGGGAGTGCCGGCCGGGAGCACCGGTCGGGTCAGGACGGCCGGGTGAGGTGCTTGAACGCGTCGAGGTTGTAGGTCGGTTCGCCGCGGGACACGCGCCACGCGTACTCCCGGCGGATCGCGGTCGCGAAGCCGAGCTCCAGCAGGGTGTTGAAGGCGCCGTCCGCCGCTTCCAGGACCGTGCCGAGCAGCCGGTCCAGGTCGTCCGGGGTGACCACGGACAGCGGGAGCCGGGCCGTCAGGTAGACGTCGCCGAGGCGGTCGACCGCGTAACTCAGCCCGTACAGCTTGAGGTTGCGCTCCAGCAGCCAGCGGTGCACACCGGCCTCGTTCTCGTCCGGATGGCGGATCACGAAGGCGTTGACCGACAGCGAGTGCCGGCCGACCCGGAGCGAACAGGTGGTGCTCAGCTTGCGGGTGCCGGGGAGCTGGACCACGTACGAGCCCGGCTCGGGGCTCTCCCAGCTCAGCTCCGCGCCGGTCAGGGTGCCCTCGATGATCGCGGCGATGTCGACGGAGTCAGCGGTGCCGGCGATGTCGGCGGTGTCGGCGGTGTCAGCCATGGTGGGAGCGTACGCGACGGCGATGATCATGCATGGCCGCGGTGTACACGTCGGCCGTGCCGCTCGCGGCCGTGTCCCAGCCGAAGAACTGTGCGTGCCGGGCGGCCTCGGCGCCCATCCGGTCGGCGAGCCCGGGCTCGTCGACGAAGCGGCGCAGCTCCCGCGCGTAGTCCACGGGGTCGTGGCCGGGCACGAGGATGCCGGTGACCCCGTCGTCGACGGCGACGGGCAGTCCGCCGACCTCGGCGGCGAGCACCGGCGTACCGGTGGCCTGGGCCTCTATGGCGACGAGCCCGAAGGACTCGCTGTACGAGGGCATGACCAGTACGGACGCCGCACGGAACCAGTCCGCGAGCCCGTCCTGGGCGACCGGCGGGTGGAAGTGGACGAGGTCGGCGATGCCCAGCTTCGCGGCGAGCTTCTGCAGGCCCTCCGGCTTGGCGAGGCCGCTGCCGCTGGGACCGCCGACGACGGGGACGAAGAGGCGGCTGCGCAGCGAGGGGTCCCGGTCGACCAGCTCGGCGACGGCGCGCAGCAGGATGTCGGGGGCCTTGAGGGGCTGGATCCGGCCCGCGAAGAGCGGGATGACGGCGTCCTGCGGCAGGCCCAGGCGGGCGCGGGCGGCGGCCCGGCCGTCCCCGGCCGTGAAGCGGTCGAGGTTCACGCCGGGGTGGACGACGGCGACCTTGCGGGAGTCGGCCTCGTAGTACCGGACGAGTTCGTCGGCTTCCTCGGCGGTGTTGGCGATGAGCCGGTCCGCGGCGGCCACGATCTGGGTCTCGCCTATGACGCGGGCCGCGGGCTCGGGCGTGTCGCCCTCGGCGAGCGCCGCGTTCTTGACCTTGGCCATGGTGTGCATGGCGTGCACGAGCGGTACGCCCCAGCGCTCGGCGGCGAGCCAGCCGACGTGACCGGAGAGCCAGTAGTGCGAGTGGACGAGGTCGTAGTAGCCGGGCCGGTGGCCGGCCCAGGCCTGCATCACGCCGTGGGTGAAGGCGCACAGCTGGGCCGGGAGCTCCTCCTTGGCGAGGCCTTCGTACGGGCCCGCGTCCACGTGCCGTACGAGGACGCCGGGGGCCAGCTCGACCACGGGCGCCAGGCCGCCCTCGGTGGCCCGGGTGAAGATCTCGACCTCGATGTTGATCGCCGCGAGGCGCTTGGCCAGCTCCACGATGTAGACGTTCATGCCGCCGGCGTCGCCGGTGCCGGGCTGGTGCAGCGGTGAGGTGTGCACGCTGAGCATGGCCACGCGGCGGGGCTTGCGGTGGTGGCCCACCGCCGGCAGACGCATGCGCGGCGGCTCGTGGCGGGTGGCGCGGGCGGCGGCGAGACGGCCGCTGATGCGGGACACGTACTGGCTCAAGGGAGCAGTTCCTCTCGCTCGGACGGGCCACTCGGACGGTCGGACCGGCCACACGGACGGCATGACTGCAGGAGCGCACTCGGCGCCCTGCAAGCAGTGCAACCCGGATGGCCGCCCCGCGCATTCCGGGGTCTGCGGATTTCCTCGATGTTTCTTCGCGGGGCATGGGGAGAGCCCGGGTTTTCGTCCGGCGAGGGCGCTCCGCTTACGCTCGGCTCATGGCCTCCCGCACGACCCCGCCCCCGAGCCGCGCCCCCGGCCGCCCTGTGGGCTCGGTGACGCGCGGGACGACGAACCCGAACCGGTTGCGCCGGATGGACCGCTGGATCGCCGCCACCCACGGGGCGGCGCTGCGGCGCGCCCAGGCGCCGGTCGCGGTGGACCTCGGCTACGGGGCGGCACCCTGGACGGCGGTCGAGCTGCTGGCCCGGCTGCGCGAGGCGGCGCCGCGGGTCCGGGTGGTCGGCATCGAGATCGAGCCGGCCCGGGTCGCTGCGGCGAAACCGTACGAGCGGGAGGGGCTGAGCTTCCGGCACGGCGGCTTCGAGGTCCCTCTGGACGGGCCGGGCGGCGGCGAGCGGCCGGCGCTGATCCGCGCGGCGAACGTCCTGCGCCAGTACGACGAGGAGCAGGTCGCTGCGGTGTGGGAGCGGCTGTGCGCGCGGCTGGCGCCGGACGGGCTGCTGGTGGAGGGGACCTGCGACGAGATCGGGCGGCGGCACGTGTGGGTGGCTCTCGGGCCGCAGGGGCCGCGCACGGTGACCTTCGCGACCCGGCTGGGTTCCCTGGAGCGCCCCTCGGACCTGGCGGAGCGGCTGCCGAAGGCGCTGATCCACCGCAATGTGCCGGGCGAACCGGTGCACGCGTTCCTGCGCGACTTCGACCGGGCGTGGGCGGCGGCCGCTCCGTACGCCTCGTACGGGGCCCGGCAGCGCTGGATCCGGACGGCGCGGGCCCTGTCCGGGGATTGGCCGCTGGCGGACGGGCCGGTGCGGTGGCGGCAGGGAGAACTGACGGTGCGCTGGGAGGCGTTGCGCCCGACGGGGTGAAAGCAGCGCCATGGGGAACCGGTGATGCGGATCGCCCGTTGAGCCGTCAGGGATGGGGCCCGTGGGGGCGGACAAGATCGGTCGGGCGCCCGTGAGGGTGTTGCAATTCATCGACTCGTGGCACCATCCCGAAGGCGGGATAAGTTACTGACGAATAGTCAGATTTCTTGCACGGTGATGCGGAGTCTGACGCGGGTGCCTGGGGGGACCATGGGGGCCGAAAGGCGACAGCGAGGCGCAGGCGCTCTCGTGCTGCTGTGCGCGATGGCGGTACTGACTGCACCGGGCCTGGCGACGGGCATGGCGTATGCGGCGCCGGCACCGGCGGCACCCGCCGCGCCGGCCGCGCCCGCGCCCGAGCCGGGAGCCAAGTCCCTGGAGCAGGTCCGCAAGGAGATAGAGGACCTCTTCCGCCAGGCGGGCGCCGCCACGGACGCCTACAACCTCGCCGAGGCCGAGGCCAAGGCCCAGTCGGACAAGATCGTCGAGATCGCCAACCTGATCGTCGCCGGCCAGGAGCGGATCACCGCCCTGAAAAGCCGCGCGGGCGCGGCCGCGCGTGCCCAGTACCGCTCGGGCGGGCTGCCGGCGGGCGCGCAGCTGGCGCTGAGCGACGACCCGGGCAAATTCCTCGACGGGGCGGGCCGGCTGAAGCAGGGCGAGAAGGCCGCGTCCGACATGCTGGTCGAACTGGACCGGACGCAGAGCGACTTGAACCAGTACGCGCAGGAGGCGAACGCGCACTGGGCGACGCTGGAGGCCAACCGGCTGAAGCAGGAAGCGTCGAAGAAGGAGATCGAGGAGAAGATCAAGACGGCGGAGGAGCTGGAGAACAAGCTCGAAGCCGAGGAGAAGGCCCGGCTGATCCAGCTGGAGCAGGAAGCGCAGTACAAGGCGCAGACGGCGTGGCTGTCGACCGGCGCGATGAAGGACGTCAACGGCGCGGCGACGGAGGCCGGGAAGCGGGCGGTGCAGTTCGCCACCGCCCAGATCGGCAAGCCGTACGTCTGGGGAGCCCAGGGTCCGGGCTCGTTCGACTGCTCCGGCCTGACCTCCCAGGCCTGGCTGGCGGCGGGCAAGGCGATCCCGCGCACCTCGCAGGAGCAGCTGCGGCTGCTGCCGAAGGTCGCGCTCAAGGACATGCGCCCGGGCGACCTGATCATCTACTTCGACGACGCGAGCCACGTCGCGATGTACGTGGGCGACGGCGCGATGGTCCACGCCCCGCGCCCCGGCCGGAACGTGACGATGGCGGGCGCGGGGTCCATGCCGATCAAGGCGGTCGTCCGCCCGGACGCGTAGCCCGGGCCGCCCAGCCGCCGACCCGTGCCGGGCCCTGCCGGAACTCCCTGGCGGCCCGGCACGGGCCAAGGACCGGCCCCTGCCGGGACGGCACGAGGCCCGGCGCCCGGACACCTCACCCCCGGCGCAAAGCCGACGGGCCACGGGCACTCAGCCGCGCGGGGACCGACTGCGGGCACTCGGCCCGGCCCGGCACGGGCCCCGGGCCGGGCCTGCCCTGGCCGGGATGGCACGAGGGCCGACCCCCGGACACCTCACCCCCCGGCCGTCAGCCGCACGGGCGACGGGCTTCGGGCGGTCAGCCGCGGCCCGGCACGGGCCCCCGGGCCGGGCCTGCCCTGGCCGGGACGCCACGAGGCCCGGACACCTCACCCCCGGCCGTCAGCCGCACGGGCAACGGGCGTCAGCCGCGCGGAGACCGACTGCGGGCAGCCCCGCTTGGGCCCCGGGTCGGACCTGCCTCCTGCCGGGACGGCACGGGGCCCGGGCCGGACGCCTCGCTCCGGGCTCGCGCGGTCAGCCGCGCGGGCCGGGCTGCCGGGACTCCCCCGCGGCCCGGCACAGGCCCCGCCCTCGGTCACGGGCCGGCACCGGCAGGGACGCGGTGGTCGGGCTTCGCGCGCGGCCCGCAGACGACCTCGCCCGGGCCGGGATCGCAGGCGGGCGGTGCTGGTCACTGGCCGAAGCGGGCCCCGGTCCTGCTCCGGCGGCCCCGGCCCCGGGTGGTGGAGGCAACCGATCAGGCGGCCGACGCGTCTCGCAAGACGGGACGGACACGGCCCCCGCGTGACCTTTGTCATCCAGTGAGGCCGATTTTCCCCCGCGATAACGGCATATGACCGTGGCCTTGGCCCAGAACGGCATTCCGCTCGCCGGTACCGGAGCGCTAGGGTCTGCCGGACGAGCGCACCCTCGGGGGGAGGGAAGGAACCGGAGACGATGCCCGTACCCGTACCGCGGCAGAGGGAGATCCCGGCCACGGAGAGCGGTCAGCCCCTTCTGCACACCGCCGTACCGCCCCTCACCGAGGCGGCCGCGGAGGCCATCGCGCAGCCGGCCCCGCACACGACCTCACTGACCCTCCTGGTCATCGCGGACGACCCGACGGGCGACCTCACCGTCCCCGAGATCCTCGACGCCGACGGCCACCGCATCCGGCTCCGCACCGCGCGCAACCTCACCGAAGCCGCACGGCTGCTCACCCCCGACGTGCACTGCATCCTGCTCGACCTGTCCCTCCCGGACACGGGCCCCCGCACACCGTCGCCGCCGCCGCCGTCAGCGTCCGCGTCGGCCACCACGACCGCCACCGCCGTGGACCGGCTGGCCGCCCTCCGCCAGGTGCTCCGGATCGCCCCGCACCACGCCGTCCTCGTCCTGACCCCCGAGGCCGACGCCGAGCGCGCCGCCGAGGCCGTGCGGGTCGGCGCCCAGGACTTCCTCTTCCGGGACGAGCTGGACGGCAGGCTGCTGAGCCGCGCCATCCGCTACGCGGTCGAGCGGAAACGGGCGGACATCGCCCAGTACAAGCTTGCAGAATCGAAACTGCGCGCCCAGGAGAACGCCCGTCTGGAGCGCGGGCTGCTCCCCAACCCCCTCCTGGAGGGCTCCGACCTCCGCTTCGCCGCCCGCTACCGTCCCGGCCGCAGCCGGGCCCTCCTGGGCGGCGACTTCTACGACACGGTCCGCACCCCCGACGGCACCGTCCACGCCATGATCGGCGACGTCTGCGGCCACGGCCCCGACGAAGCCGCCCTCGGCGTCGAGCTCCGCATCGCCTGGCGCGCCCTGACCCTGGCCGGCCTGTGCGGCGACGACCTGCTGGCCACGCTCCAGGAGGTCCTGGAGGTGGAGCGCCCCTGCGAGGAGATCTTCGCGACGCTGTGCACCGTGGACATCTCGCCCGACGGCCGCCGCGCGGGCCTGTGCCTGGCCGGGCACCCGGCCCCGCTGATATCCAGGCCGGGCCGCCCCGCGCGGCTCCTGCCGTACGAGAACAGCGGCCCCGCACTGGGCCTGCTGCCCAAGGCCCGCTGGCCGCGGCGTCAGGTCGAGCTCGGCGGCACCTGGAGCCTGATGCTCTACACCGACGGGCTGATCGAGGGCCGGATCGGCGAGGGCAAGGAACGTCTCGGGCAGGACGGCATGGTCGAGATGATCAACCGCCACCTGGACCGGGGGCTGAGCGGCGAGGGGCTGCTGGAGGCCGCCGTCACCGAGGCGCGCCGCCTGAACGGGGGCGAGCTCACCGACGACGTGGCCGTGGTCCTGCTCTCCCGCGCCGAATCCTGACGGCGGTCTTGAGGGCGGTCCTGACGGCGGGTCTGGCGACCGGCACACCGCAGCAGCCGTGAGCGGCGGGAGCGGCGGAAGCGGCTACCGCCCGCCGTTGTACGGCCCGTACGGCCCGTCGCTGCTGCTGCCGCCGCTGCGCCGCCCGCCGCCCGAGACCTGCTTGAGCGCGGGGCGCACGTCGACGAGGAACACGATGGTCGCGACCAGGCCCGCGATCGTCAGGAACAGCATCCCGGGCAGGAAGAAGTCCACGACGACGGTGATGCCCAGGATGACCAGCCAGAAGGTCTTGGTCTGCTTGCCGGCCGCCCGGTAGGCGTCCTCACGCCCCAGCAGCGCGAACACGAAGGCCACCACGGCGAGCGCCAGCATGGCGAGCCCGAGCAGCGGGATCACGCCTCGATCGAACCCATCCATCAACATCGCTTCGACCGCCTTCTCATGCTCGTGTTGCACGCGCCTGATTCCACGCTACCGGCACGAACGCCCTCATGAACCACAACGGGCCGGACACCCTCAAGGTGCCCGGCCCGCCGTCGGTCATGCTGTTCAGCTCTCGTCGCCCGCCGTGACGGTGGCCTTCTTGGCCGTGCTCTTGCGCGCGGTGGTCCGCTTCGCGACGGGCTTCTCCTCACCGGCGGACGCCTCGGCGGCGGCGGGCTCGGAAACGGACCCGGCGGCCGGCTCGGCGTGGGGCTCGACGGCCACGGCGATCTCGACGATCTCCTCGGAGACCTCGCCCCGCCAGGCGCGGACGGCCTGCTCGCCGTGCTCGGCGACCTTGTCGTACGTCTCCTTGGCGCGGACCGCGTATTCGGCGGCCACGCCGACGCCGCGCAGCGCCAGGTCCTGAGCGGTCTCCCCGAGCTTCTTCGGGTCGATCGCGCCGAACACCTCGGTGACCTTGGCGGCGACCGCCTCCTGCGCCTCCCTGGCCGCCTCCCTGGCCTTCTCCTGCACGACCTTCGGGTCGGTGTTCTTCACGGCCTCGATGCGCGCGGGGGCCTCGGCGCGCAGCTGCTCGATGAGCCCCGGCACCTTCTTGGCCTGCTGCACGGCGAGGTCGGCCGTGCCGGCCGCGAAGTAGAGCGGGGTGGGGTCGGTGAGGGTCTTCTTCAGGTCATCGGCGATGGCCATGTGCTGGTCCTCCCGGATCAAGTTCAGTCCGTCGTTTTCGACGGGGTCTCTTCGTCGGCCTCATCAGGCGTGTCGAGCGCGTTCTCCTTGCGGAACGACTCGTAGATCTGGAGCAGCACCTGCTTCTGCCGCTCGTTGATGGACGGGTCGGCGAGGATGACGGCCCGCGTCTCCACCTCGTCCCGGTCCCGTTCATCCAGGATCCCGGCCTGCACGTACAGCGTCTCCGCGGAGATCCGCAGCGCCTTGGCCAGCTGCTGGAGGATGTCCGCGCTCGGCTTGCGCAGCCCGCGCTCGATCTGGCTCAGGTACGGATTCGACACCCCCGCGGCGTCGGCCAGCTGCCGCAGCGAGAGCTGGGCCTGCCGACGCTGCTCACGGAGGTACTCGCCGAGGTTTCCGACGTTGAGCGTTGCCATGTACTGAATCCTGCCCCATCTTGCTAACTATTGCAAGCAGACGCTTGCAACATCTCCCACCCGTGAAGCGGTCAGACCGCGGCGACGACCACCGTCGCGTACAACTCCTCCGAGGTCACCACGCGGGTCGCGAGGCCGGCCGAGGTCAGGGCCGCGGCCGTCGACGGGCACTGGCGATCGCTCGTCTCGATCAGCAGGTGCCCGCCCGGGGCCAGCCAGGGCAGGGCGCCCGCCGCGACCCGGCGGTGGACGTCCAGGCCGTCCGCGCCGCCGTCCAGGGAGACCAGGGGCTCGTGGTCCCGCGCCTCCGACGGCATGAAACCGATCTCCTCCGTCGGTACGTACGGGGCGTTGACCACCAGCACGTCCACCCGTCCGCGCAGCGACGCCGGGAGCGGGGCGTACAGGTCGCCCTCCCACACGCTGCCGCCGTACGGAGCCACGTTGCGCCGCGCGTACGCCAGCGCCGCCGCGTCGACGTCCGCCACGTGCAGCTCCACACCGCCCGGCACCCGCGCCGCCACCGCCGCGCCCAGGGCGCCCACGCCGCAGCACAGGTCCAGCACGACCGCGCCGGGCGGGGCCAGCGCCACCGCCTCCGCCACCAGGAACTCGGTGCGCCGGCGGGGCACGAAGGCCCCGGCGCCCACTTCCATCCGCAGCCCGCAGAAGTCGGCCCAGCCCACCACGTGTTCCAGCGGTTCGCCGCCGACCCGCCGGCCCAGCAGCTCCGCCAGGTGGCCCTCGTCCCGCGCGGCCGCGACCAGCAGGTCCGCCTCCTCCTCCGCGAAGACACAGCCCGCCGCACGCAGTTGTTCCACGACAGTCGTCAAATACCTCAGTCCTCGGTGCTCACAGGTCGGCCATCAGAATGATCAAACGATAGGGTCGCCGCCCCGCACGCGCCGCCGTCCAGCGGTCCGGAGGCGAAGCGGCCCAGGGGCAAAGCAGCCCGGGGGCGACGGTTCACGCGGCCGAGGGCTCAGAAGACGTCCGGGCACCACGGCCGGCGCGCCGTGCGGAACACCGCGTCGGCCAGCGCCAGCGCCCCCGGCCGCTCCTCGGCCACCCGGCCGAGCGCGCCCAGCCGCACCGCGGACTCGTCACCCAGGTACAGGGAGCCCAGTACGGACACGTCCAGCCGCAGGTCCGCGGCCTCCCCGGTCCGCTCGCACGTACCGGCGCCCGCGTCCAGCCGGTAGCGGCCGCCCGCCGGGCCCGTCGCGTCCGTCACGTCGAGCACGAGCACCCCGCCCACCGCGTACGTCCGCGCGCTCAGCGCCCGTACGACGTCCAGCAGCCGCACCCACAGGAAGTCCGCGCAAGTCACCGGGCGGGCGGAACGCGGGTCGGGCAGAAGCTGCGTGACCAGGTCGTCGGGGGCCCGGTAACCGGTGCGGACCTTGAGCACCCAGTCGATGGAGCACAGGAAGTGCCACAGCGCCCGCTGCGCCTCGGGAGTGACCGCCAGCAGGTCCCTGACCTGCACGGTGTTCTGCGGGAGCTTCGCGTCCGTCCAGTGGTCGTCGGCCTGGTAGGTGACCAGGCCCGCCACCTCACCGGCCGCCGTGCGGTACACGGCGTGGAACTTGTCCCGGTACGGGCGGTACGACATCTCCTCCAGGCCGGTCGTCAGGCTCCACCAGCGCTCGTCACGGTCCACCGCCCCGTGCGTGACCGCGCGCAGCCGCTCGTGCAGCCCGGGACCCACGCGCCGGACCTCGGCGGCGTCCACGAAGTCGATCCGGCCGCCGTCCAGGTCGGGGGGCAGGTGCCGGTCCAGTCCGGTCCGCGGTACGTCGATCTCCCATTCCGACGCAGTGGCCGCGGGCCCGTAGCCGTACCGCCCGTAGATCGGGTACTCGGCGGCGACCAGCGTCGACACCACGTCCCCGCGGGCGTGGGCGGCGGCGAGCTCCGCGGCCATCATCCGGGTCAGAATGCCCTGGCGGCGGTGCGTGGCCAGCACCGCCACGTTCGATACGGCGCTCGCGGGAACGGCCGCCCCGCCGGGCACGGTCAACTCCTGCGCGAAGGAGCGGAAGGCCGCCACGCAGCGGCCGGTGTCGGTGTCGAACGCGCCCTGGACGCGGGCGAGGTCGTTGTGCTTGGCCCGCTGGGCGACATCGGCCTCCGTGACCCGGGCCGGGGTCAGGAACCCCGCGTTCAGGGTATTCGACCACTCGTGGAGTTCGGATTCGGCGATCGGCCGGACGTCAGCACTCATAATGTTCCACGCTAATCGCCGGGCCTGCCCAAGTCGCCCGGTTTTCCGGCGCCCTGCGACGGCCTGCGACGGCCTGCGGCGCCTCAGACCAGCAGGTCGTCCACCTGCGCCTCGCCCTCCCGGTAGCGGCGGGTGATCTCCTCGCTGCACTCGTCCACCGTGCGCTGGAGCTGCTGGCGGCGCCACGAGACCTGCTGCTCGTAGCGGACCAGTTTGCCCATGCCGTCGTACAGCTCGCCGTCCGTGCGCGCGCCGAGGTCCGAGAGTTCCACGTCGGCCAGCATCTCCGCCGCCAGCAGCCGGTACTCCTCGCTGTGCGGGGTGCCGAGCGTGACGTGCCGGGCCGAGGCGCTGCGGCGGGAGGGCGCGTCGGCGAGGATCTCGGAGAGCCGGTCCACCACCGGCGTCTCGGGATCGGTCCGCCGGGCCAGCTCGGCCCGCAGGATGTCGATGCGGCCCTGGAGCAGGCGGCGCACGTAGCTCAGGTCGGCCTCGTCGCGCTGCGCGTCGCGGCGCAGCGCGCGCAGTTCGGGCAGCCCGAGCGCGCTGGTCGGGGCGGCCGCCACCGTGACGGCGGTCGTCGCCGTGGCCGTTCCCGGCGCGTCGGAGGTGCGCTGCGCGGGCGGTCGTACCGCGGCAGCGGACATGGGCCCGGGCGATGCCGGTACCGAGGTACCAGAAGTATTCATGCGAACGAGTCCGTCCCCTCGACCGGTGCGGCGCACCCGCACCGCCTGCGTGCATCGTGCCACTCTCCGTGGTGCCGGTGCAGTCCCACGCCACCCGATCGGCCCCTGATGGGTGCACGCCTGGTACACAGGTGGTATGCGAGCTGTGGTGCAGAGGGTGGACGGCGCGAGCGTCGTCGTGGCCGGCGAGACGGTGGGCGAGATCGTCGGCGAGGGGCTGTGCGTGCTGGTGGGGGTGACCCACGACGACACGCCGGAGAAGGCGGCGGTGCTGGCACGCAAGCTGTGGTCCGTGCGGATCCTGGACGCGGAGAAGTCCTGCAGTGACGTGGACGCGCCGCTGCTGGTGATCTCCCAGTTCACGCTCTACGGGGACGCCCGCAAGGGCCGTCGGCCCACGTGGAACGCGGCCGCGCCGGGACCGGTGGCCGAGCCGCTGGTGGACGAGGTCGTGGCGCAGCTGCGGGCGCTGGGCGCGACGGTGGAGACGGGCCGGTTCGGCGCGGACATGCGGGTCTCGCTCACCAACCACGGCCCGTTCACCATCGTCATCGACGTATAGGCCCGTCGGCCCGTGAGCCCGTGAGCCCGCAGGTTCGCGGGCCGGTGGCACCGCAGGTCAGGGCGCCACGACGACCTCCTGCGCGGCGGCCGTCCCGCCGGCCAGCAGCGGCGCGTCCACCGGCACGTTCCGCTTGACCAGCGCGAGCGCGATCGGGCCCAGTTCGTGGTGGCGGACGGCTGTGGTGACGAACCCCAGCTGTCGGCCCTCCTCCCCGTCGGCGGCGAGCCGGACGGGCGCGCCGTGCGCCGGGAGCAGCACCTCGGAGCCGTCCAGGTGCAGGAAGACCAGGCGGCGCGGGGGCTTGCCCAGGTTGTGGACGCGGGCCACCGTCTCCTGGCCGCGGTAACAGCCCTTCTGGAGGTGCACGGCGGTCCCGATCCAGCCCAGCTCGTGCGGGATGGTGCGGTGGTCGGTCTCCAGGCCGAGCCGCGGCCGGTGCGCCTCGACGCGCAGGGCCTCGTAGGCGAGGAGGCCCGCGGCCGGGCCGTGCGAGGCGGCGAAGGCCTCCAGCTCGGCACGGGGCAGGAAGACGTCCCGGCCGTGCGCGGTCTCCCGTACGACGAGCTTCTCGGCGACCTCGGCGATGGAGCCGGCCGGCAGGTGCACGACCGCGAACTCCCCGGTGCGGTCGGCCACTTCGACGCGGTAGAAGAACTTCATGGACTCCAGGTAGGCGATCAGCTCGCCCTCGGTGCCCGGCTCCACGTGCGCCCACGTGGTCTCGCCGTCGTCGACGAGGTAGAGCGCGTGCTCGATGTGTCCGTGGGCGGAGAGGATCAGCGCCTCGGTGGCCTGCCCGGCCGGCAGCTCGGTGAGGTGCTGGGTCAGCAGCAGGTGCAGCCAGCTCAGCCGCTCCGGTCCGGTGACGGTGACGACTCCGCGGTGCGAGAGGTCGACGAAACCGCGGCCGTCCGCGAGGGCGCGCTGTTCGCCGTACAGCTCTCCGTAGTGGGCGGCGACGCCCTCGTCACGGCCTTCGGCCGCTACGGCGCCGGGGAGATGGAGCAAAGGGCTGCTGGTCATGGGACCAAGCGTACGACCCTGCCCGGACGGGGCCCACGCTGCCTACGCGTGGCCGTCGCGGTGCTTGGCGGCGCACTTCTTGCACAGGCCGAAGATCGCGAAGTGCTTCATGTCGGTCTCGAACCCGAACGTCTCGCGGAGCTTGGCGGTGAACTCGGCGGCGATGTCCACATCGGCCTCGATGACGTCGCTGCAGTCGCGGCAGACCAGGTGGATGTGGTGGTGCCGGTCGGCGAGGTGGTACGTGGGCGCGCCGTGGCCGAGGTGGGCGTGCGAGACGAGCTTCAGCTCCTCCAGCAGCTCCAGCGTGCGGTAGACGGTGGAGATGTTGACGCCGGAGGCGGTCTTGCGCACCTCGGCGAGGATCTCGTCCGGGCTGGCGTGCTCCAGGGCGTCGACCGCTTCCAGGACGAGCTGGCGCTGCGGCGTCAGGCGGTATCCGCGCTGCCGCAGGTCGGTCTTCCAGTCGGTGCCTTCGGTGCTCTCGGTGCTCACCACCCGGCCAGTGTAAGCGCGCGGAGGGGACCGCGGACTGCCCGCGGTCCCCTTCCTGCACAGCCTGTGGATATGTCCGGCCGGTCCGGCCCGGCTCCGGTCAGCGGAAGAAGGCGATGCCGTCGTCCGGCATGTCCGGGAGGTTGCGCGCCATCTCGGCGACCTCCTCGGGCGTGACGACCTTCTTCAGCTGGGCCGACATGTACGGGCGCAGCTCGACCTCCGGGGTGGCCTTCTCGCCGACCCACATGAGGTCGCTCTTCACGTAGCCGTAGAGCCGCTTGCCACCGCTGTAGGGGCCGGAGGCGGCGGTGCGGGCGACGGCGTCGGTGGCCAGGTCGATCTGGGGCTTCTGATCGGCGAGCTCGCCGTACCAGATCTCGACGACGCCCTGGTCGCGGACCATGACGATCTCGACCTTGCGGTCCTTGTCGATGCGCCAGTAACCCGACTCCGACTCCAGCGGCCTCACCTTCTGGCCCTCGGAGTCGAGGACCCAGGTGTGGGACGTGTAGTGGAGGAAGTCCCGGCCGTCGTGGCTGAAGACGACCTCCTGGCCGAAGTTGCACTTCTCCTCGCCCGGGAAGTCGAAGACTCCCGCGCCCTCCCAGTTGCCGAGGAGGAAGGCGAGGGGGACGAGTCCCGGATTCAGGTCGGACGGGATCTGGATCATGATTGGCTGCTCAGGCGATCTGTGGGAGGGGTTCCGGCGCGGTCTGCTGGGCGGATGCTCAGCGCTGACCCTGGTACAGCTTCTTGACTGCCAGGCCGGTGAAGGCGAGGACGCCGACGCAGACCAGGACCAGCAGGGAGGTGAAGACTGCCTCAAGCACGGGGTGCTCCTCGGAGGATTCGTTCGGGGGAGGTACGGCCGGTCCCCAAGCCTACTGGCCCGGGGACCGGCGCACTCTGTGAGGTGGCCCGTTGCGCCCGTTGCGCCCGTCGCGGGGGCCGCCGGGGCTCAGCCCAGCAACTGGTGCTGCAGGATCACCGTCTGGTGGAGGGGGACGGCGGCCACCTCGCCCTTGCGGGTCTGCAGGATCACGGCCTGGATGTCACCGGACTGGATGCACGCGGCCCTGACCTGCTCGTCGCCGAACGGGGCCGATTCCTTGCGGACCGAGATCCCGCGCAGGTACGGCTGGGACTGGGACGCCTTGGCCTTGGCCCAGTCGCCGTCGGCCTCGATGCGCTTGACCCCGTTCAGCGTCATGTCGGCGCCGCAGCCCGTGAAGGCGTCGGCGAAGCCGGACGAGTGGAAGCGCAGCATGTAGGCCCGGGTGCGGGTGCCGTCCGCGGTGGTCCAGCCGCGCGCCACGATCTGGCGCAGACCGTTGTCGGTGAAGCCCTGCTTCAGCTTCTCGCGCACGGTGGGGTCGTACTCCTCCAGGAAGGTCTCCTGGGACACCACGGAGTCCTTCTCCAGCTTGAGCGCGGCGTCCGGCGTGGAGCCCTTCGGTGCCGGGAGGAGCAGCTCGGTCAGGCCCGCGTAGTGGATGCCGTCCGGGTTGTCCTTGGCGAAGGGCAGGGGCGCGCCGGGGGGCAGGGGCGGCTTGGCCAGGGCCGGGTAGACCCAGCGGCCGTCGTCGTGGGTGGAGAGACCCGGGACGTCGGTGCGCGCGGGCTGGCTGATCGCGTACGCGGCGCCCGTGCCGAAGCCGGCGAACGCGACGGCCGCGGCCGTCCAGCGCAGGACGGCGTACAGCGTGCGCCGGTCCTTGGGCGCCGCCGACCCGGCGGGGGTCTGCACCGGCTCGGGAGCCGCGGTCTCCGGGGCCGGGTCCGGAGCCTGCGCGGCCGGAGCTGCCGGAGCTGCCGGAACGGCCTCGGGGGCCTCCGCTGCGGGGGCCCCGGGGGCCGACGGCCGCCCGGAGGGAGCGCCGGAGACGCTTTCGGCGGTGTTCTGCTCGGTCACACGGACTCCCCGGGGGACTTCAGGTGGCTCAGCTGGTTCTTGAGGAACCCGACGGCATCGGAGGTCGGGAAGGGCTTGCGGCCGTACGCGCGGAAGTTGAGCATCACGTCGCCCTCGACCGCCACGCAGTAAAGGGAGTCGATCTTCTCCTTCTTCTCCTCGCCGACGGCCACCAGCGCACACCTGGCATCCGGGTAGCCGTCCACCTTCGGCGCCTCGCGGCCGTCGCCGGTGATGTCGAGGAGCTTCTTGCTGACCTCGGAGAAGGCCCCCAGCGTCTGCGGGTCGGCCTGCGTGATGCGGACCTCGATGACCAGGTCGCCTTGGCGCCCGGTGTAGCCGCGCCCGGCCAGGCCCTTGAGCTTCAGGCCGGCCAGGGCCTCGTCACGCTTCTTGCGCTCCGAGGTGGACAGTCCGCCGCCCGCCTCCTTGAGGCCCTCGATGGCCTTCTCTCCGGTGACGAAGAAGTCGTTGCCGTCACCGTCGAGGTCCGGTCCCGGCGAGTAGTCCTGCGGCACCGGGAGCAGCTTGCCCGTGAGGGCGTTCGCGGGCACCGGGCCCGTCTCCCCGGCCTTCGGCATCCGCTCGCCCTCAGCGACCCAGTAGGCCGTGGGCGCGCTCCGGTCGGCGTTCCCGAGGGCCGAGGCCGCCCAGACACCGCCGCCCGCGAGGACGGCAACGGCCACGCCCGCGGCGACGAGCGCGAGCTTCCTGCGGCCGACCTTGCGCGCGGGCTCCACCGGCTCGGACTCGGGCGGCCGGGGAGCCTCGGTCGCGTCGTTCTGCGGCTCGGTCACAGGCGCTCCAGCTGTCGCTTGGCCAGCTCGATGAGGTCGCTCTCGGCGATGTTCCTGCCGCGCTGGTCGTTGTGGAAGATCTGCACGACGATGTCGCCGCGGCGGACGACGGCCCGGGACTGGCGCACCGGGTAGTACCCGGGCTTCTCGTCGGTCTCGGAATGGACCCAGACGTGTCCGAGGCCCGGGGGGACGCCCGGGATGGCCACCCCGCCATTGCCCGCGTAGTCCTTCTCGCCCATGTAGGACGACTGGTCCCGCTGGTACTCGTCGGCACCGGAGAAGTCCCTGAACTGGACCAGCCGGACCTCCGTGATCTGCTCGTCCTTGCGCCAGGTGACGGCCGCGATCCGCCGGAGGCCGTCGTGCGCCAAGTCGCTGAGGACGGCGTCCGGCGCCTTGAAGCTCGTCGCGAAGGAGTCGAGCGTCTCGTAACCGGGTTCCTCGAGGGTCTCGGCGCCGTCCGGCGCCCCGATCAGGAGCTTGGTGAGGTCGCCGTCCGACGTATGCCAGCGGTTGGCGTTGATCGTCTGGTGCGTCGTCGCGTCGTCCGGCGCGAGCGCCCCGGGCGCGGGGAGCTTCTGCTGCGCGAGCGGCGGCAGCGGGGTCGGCGGACGGTGGTACTGGACCGCGTAGCCGGTGATCGTGCCGGCCAGGATGCCGAGGACGGACGCGCCGGCGATCAGCAGGGGCGTGCGCGCCCGGCCCCGGCGGGGAGCCGGTGTGGTGCCGGGGACGGGGGCGTCGGCGGCCGCGGGAGCGGCGGAGACGGCGGAGGGAGGGGCCGAAGTGTCCGGCGCCGGACCGCCCTCCCCCTCTCCGCGCTGCTCGGGGCTGGTTCGTTCGTGTTCCAAAGGGTCCCCCCACAGGACGTGCGACACGGGTTCGATTACCCGCGCGTATCCATGATCCGTTCCGGGGGGACGCAGTTGTATGAATGCTTATTACATTCTTATCTCGTTGGGTGCGCGCCGCGTTTCAGTCCTCGTGACGGCGCTTTCCGTCCAGCTCGTCCCACCACTCGTCGGACTTGGGATCGCCCGAGGGGTCGTCCCACCAGCGGTCGTCCGGGCCGCGCCGGTTGGCGATCATCGCGGCGACCGGCGGGATGACCATGGCGACGACGCACATGGCCACCGCGGCCTCCACCGAGAGCAGGCGCACGAAGGTCCAGGCGGAGACGAAGAGGACCAGGCATCCGCCCATGAGCAGGAAGTAGACGCGCCGGCGCCGGGCGTACATGCCTCCAGCGTAGGGCCGGCCCGTGCGAAGGCAAGGCCACGCGGACGGCACGAAGGGCCGCACCCCGTTCCAGTGGCGTCCAACCCCTGGGGTGCGGCCCTTCGGCCGGTTCGGCTGTCGGTCAGACCGCGATCGCCACGTCCGTCACGCCGCCGGCCTCGGCGACGACGACCTGACGGTCCGCCGTGCCACCCGGGACGAGCGCCCGCAGCGTCCAGGAGCCGGTGGCCGCGTAGAAACGGAACTGGCCGGTCGCCGAGGTCGGGACCTCGGCGGTGAACTCGCCGGTCGAGTCCAGCAGTCGGACGTAGCCGGACACCGGCTCGCCCGCCTTGGTCACCTGACCCTGGATCGCGGTCTCACCGGGCTTGAGCGTCGCGAGGTCGGGCCCGCCGATGGGTGCTCCACACATGTTCTCTGTCCTGTCCTAGAGAGGTCGTACTGGCTTCTACGGGCCCTGCGTGCCCGGCGGGGTTACTTGTTGGCGCCGAGCTCGATCGGCACGCCGACCAGCGAGCCGTACTCGGTCCACGAACCGTCGTAGTTCTTGACGTTCTCCTGGCCCAGGAGCTCGTGCAGCACGAACCACGTGAGCGCGGAGCGCTCGCCGATGCGGCAGTAGGCGATGGTGTCCTTCGCCAGGTCGACCTGCTCCGCCTGGTAGAGGGCGGTCAGCTCCTCGTCCGACTTGAAGGTGCCGTCGTCGTTGGCGTTCTTCGACCACGGGATGTTGCGGGCGCTCGGCACGTGGCCGGGACGCTGCGACTGCTCCTGCGGGAGGTGGGCCGGGGCGAGCAGCTTGCCGGAGAACTCGTCGGGCGAACGCACGTCGACCAGGTTCAGGGAGCCGATCGCGGCCACGACGTCGTCGCGGTAGGCACGGATCGACGTGTCCTGGGGCTTGGCCTTGTACTGCGTGGCCGGGCGGTTGGGCACGTCCTTGCCGTCGACCAGGTCGCGGGAGTCGAGCTCCCACTTCTTGCGGCCGCCGTCGAGGAGCTTCACGTCCTGGTGGCCGTAGAGCTTGAAGTACCAGTAGGCGTACGAGGCGAACCAGTTGTTGTTGCCGCCGTAGAGGACGACGGTGTCGTCGTTGGAGATGCCCTTGGCGGAGAGGAGCTTCTCGAAGCCCTCCTGGTCCACGAAGTCGCGGCGGACCGGGTCCTGGAGGTCCTGCTTCCAGTCGATCCGGACGGCGTTGGTGATGTGGTTCTTCTCGTAGGCGGACGTGTCCTCGTCCACCTCGACGATGACGACGTCGGCGTCGTTCAGGTGGGCCTCGACCCAGTCGGCGTCTACGAGGACGTCGCTGCGGCTCATGGTGTTCTCCTCCGGGGCAGTGTGCGGCGGGGCGGTGCGGATACTGCTGCGAACCGGCGGGACCGGTTGCGGGTGCTGCTCGTGCGTGCGTCCGGGTGCCTCGGAGTCTCCCCCGGTGCAGGAAGGCGTCAGGGGATCAGGAGGCAGGTGCGGTCACGCGGGAAGGGGCAAGTCGTCCGGCTGATGGAGCGGATGCGCTCACAGGTCACATGGATCGACAGAGCATGGCGGCGACGCGACACAGGTCTACTGCCCGCCGCTTCGTGAGGTCCGCCTGCTGATGCTTCATAGCCATGGATCGTAGGGACGAATCGGCCGCCCTGTCACCGGTGTGTCATATTCCGAGACAGGATCGTCCGGATAGTGGGACCACTGCTCCGTAGGCGGCCCCCGCGCCGCCCTCCGGAGCCGCCGTGCGGCCCGCCCTTCTGCGGATCGGACCGCTCCGTCTCACGATCCGGCCAGCGCCACGTCCGTACCGCCCAGCGTGAGGTGCACACCGGACTCGTCCGAGGTCAGGGCGGACAGGTGCAGCCCGGACGGCAGCCCGCTGTCGAGGGTGCGGTCGAAGTCGGTCTTCCTGCGGATCAGCTTCTCGACACCGGGGATGCCCTCGCCCGGCACCTCGTCGGCGCGCACCCGGACGATCCGGCCGCCCTTGCCGTCCTGCGCGTCCTCCAGCGTGATGGTCGACACCACACTGCGCGTCAGCGTCTTGCCGAGGACGTCCACCGCCGCGGTCACCTTCACCTTGCCCGGCGCCCCGCCGTAGGAGAGGGTCGCGCCGGTCTGCGAGGCCGCGGTCAGGTCCGCGTACGTGATCAGGCCGGTGCCCTCGGCACGCTCGGCCGTACCGCCGCTGTAGTCCCCGTTCAGCTTCACCCCGCGGAAGCTCGCGTCGAGCTCGGAGAGCCGCGTCTTGCGGCCCTCCGCGGCGATCTCCACACCGCGGAGCCTCAGGTCCACCCGCTCCAGGTCGCGGCTGAGCGCCTGCGTGAGGAACGGGAATCCGTGGATCTCCACCTCCGAGCTCCCGGCCAGCCCCTGCCGGGCCTGGATCCGGTCGGCCAGCCGGTTCTCGGCATAGCCGACCGCCCAGCGGTCCACGCCCACGAACAGGGCCCCCAGAACCACTCCGATGATCACTATGGCGCGCAGGAAACGCACGGGCCACCCCCTACTAGTCGGTACGTGCGTTCTAGTTGACCATGTCCGTTGTCGGGGACAGATCAGCTCACCACCCGGCCGATCAGGTACACGGCCGGTGCGGCGGCCGCCAGCGGCAGCGCGACACCGGCCGTCATGTGGACGAACTTCGACGGGTAGTCGTACGCCGCCACGCGCAGCCCGATCAGCGCGCACACCCCGGCGGCGAGGCCGAGCAGCGCCCCGCCCACCCCGATGTCGGTCAGCCCGCCGACGGCGATGCCCGCACCGCCGGCCGCGGCCAGCGAGACGCCGACGGAAGCCGGGGTGGGCAGCGGCAGGGCGCGGGCGAACACGGCGACGGCGACGGCGGCCGCGCCGACGGTGACGGCGGCGGCGTCCGCGGCCAGGTATCCGGCGCAGATGATGGCGAGCGCGGCCGAGGCCACCGAGGCCATCAGGCCGTACATCCGCTCGTCGGGGTCGGCGTGGCTGCGCAGCTGGAGCACGAGGGTGAGCAGCACCCAGGCTCCGAGGGTGCCGATGATCGCGCCGGGGCCGTTCACCCCGTCCACCGCGAGCACGGCCACGTCGGCGACGACGGCTCCGGCGAAGGCGAGGGCGATGCCCTGGCGGGCCGGCCACATCCCGTTGAGGCGGAACCAGCCGGCCGCGGTGAGGCCCTGGAGGGCGACCAGCGGCAGGAGCAGCGCGTACTGCCCCAGGGCCGCGGCCACGGCGAGCAGCACCCCGAGGGCGGCCGTCAGTATGGCCGACTGCGGACCGGGGTCGATGATCGGCGACCGGCCCTCGGCGCGGGCCTGTGCCGGGTCGACGGCGCGGACGGTGTTGCCGGCGAGGGTGGGCGGGGAGTACTCCGGCTCCTCCTCGGGAGTCTCCGGCAGGACCGGGACCGGGACCGACGCCGATGCCGGGGCCGACGCCGGGACCGGAGCCTCGGGGGACCAGTGCGGGGCCGGAGCCGGAGCCGGGACCTCGTCGCGGAACCACCCCTCCGGCGTCGCCTGCTGCAGCTGCTGCGGCTGCTGCTGCTGCTGCGCGGGATCCGGGTACGGCGGCAGGTACGCGGTCTCCTCGGCCGCGGCCGGACCCGGGTAGGGCGGCAGGTACGCGGTCTGGGCGGCGGCGGGTTCCCGGGACCAGTCCTGGGCCGGAGCCGGAGCCTGGGGCCGTGCCGGGGCCGGGGCCGGGGCCGGGGCCTCCTCGCGGTACCACCCCTCCGGGGCCACCGGCTGTTGCGGCTGCGGTTGCGCGGGGTCCGCGTACGGCGGCAAGTACGCCGTCTCGGCCGCCCACTCCTGGGCAGGGGCCGGGGCCGGGGCGGCCTCGTCGCGGAACCAGCCCTCGGGCGCGAACGGCTGCCCCGGCACCCCGCCCGGCGGCGGCACCGGCTGGTAGCCGGTGTCCCAGGTGTCGGACTGCCAGGTCTGCGTCCCGTACGGATCCTGCTGTTGCGCGTACTCCTGCTGGTGCTGCTGGTGCTGCTGGTGCTGCTGGTACTGCTGCTGTTCTTCAGGCGTGCTCATGGCTCCCGCTCACCCGCCCGCGAACGGCGGGAGCACCTCGACGGTGCCCCCCTCGGTCAGCAGGACGGAATCGTGCGGGCGCTTGCCCACGGGCTGATCGTTCACGAGGAAGGAGCAGCGCAGCAGGACCCGGGTCAGCTCCCCGGGGTGGCGTTCCCGCACGCCGTCGAGCGCCTCGGCCAGTGTGCGCGCCGAGTACGGCTCCTCCGCCGTCTTGGCCGCGGCCTTGGCCGCCGCCCAGTAGCGGATGGTTCCGGTTGCCACTGCAGCTCCTATCGTCGGCTCTCTACCGTCGGCCTCCATGATGACCCCTCCCACCCCGCACTCCCGCGTGCCCGCGCACGCCCCCTTTGCGCCCGGCGGGCCCGGCGGTACCCCTCGGCGGGCCCCCGATCCGGTGAAACCGGGGCATACACGGGGCGGGGCGTGGCAGGAACCACAGAATGGGAAGGAACACAGGCCTCGGCCACGTAACGGCCAGTGGGCTATTCTGCTGCGAAGAGGATCCGGGCAACGTTGCCCCCGGGTCCTTTTGTGCTTTCAGCGCGTTGAACGAACCGAGAACAGACGAGAACGAACGAGACCGACGGCATCCGGCCGGGCCTCAGGGCGCGGGGCCGGGCGGACGCCGCACAGACGCACCACGTACGAAGCAGTACCGCGCACGTCCTCGACGGGACCGAGGAGGAACCGACGTGATGGACCAGCGAAACGTGTTCGACCGACCGACCGGCGGCGGGCGGGGTGGTCGGGCATGAGTTCACTCCTGCTGCTGACCAACGCCCTGCAGCCGTCCACCGAAGTACTGCCCGCCCTCGGCCTGCTCCTGCACAGCGTGCGGGTGGCCCCCGCCGAGGGCCCGGCCCTCGTGGACACCCCGGGTGCCGACGTCATCCTCGTGGACGGCCGCCGCGACCTGCCGCAGGTGCGGTCGCTGTGCCAGCTGCTCCGCTCCACCGGGCCGGGCTGCCCGCTCATCCTGGTCGTCACCGAGGGCGGCCTCGCGGCCGTCACCGCCGACTGGGGCATCGACGACGTGCTCCTGGACACCGCCGGCCCCGCCGAGGTCGAGGCGCGGCTGCGGCTGGCCACCGGCCGCCAGCAGCTGGGCTCGGACGACTCCCCCATGGAGATCCGCAACGGCGACCTGTCGGTGGACGAGGCGACGTACTCCGCCAAGCTCAAGGGGCGGGTGCTGGACCTCACCTTCAAGGAGTTCGAGCTGCTCAAGTACCTCGCGCAGCACCCGGGCCGGGTCTTCACCCGCGCCCAGCTGCTGCAGGAGGTGTGGGGCTACGACTACTTCGGCGGTACCCGGACGGTCGACGTCCACGTACGGCGGCTGCGCGCGAAGCTCGGTCCCGAGCACGAGTCGCTGATCGGCACGGTCCGCAACGTCGGCTACCGCTTCGTCACGCCGGAGAAGGTCGAGCGGGCGGCGGCGGAGGCCGCCGCACAGGCGGCGGCGAAGGCGGCGGCCCAGCCCGCCACCCAGCCCGCCGCGCCGACCGGGGCGGGCGTCACCCATCCGGAGGAAGACCCTGTGAGCATCCACTCGGCCGGACGCCCTGCCCAGAGGTAGGTCACCCCGCGTAGACTTCCGCGCGTGGCCAAGGTGACGCGGGACGACGTGGCGCGACTTGCGGGTACCTCTACCGCCGTCGTGAGCTACGTCATCAACAACGGACCCCGGCCGGTTGCCCCGGCCACGCGCGAGCGTGTCCTCGCCGCGATCAAGGATCTGGGCTACCGCCCGGACCGGGTCGCACAGGCGATGGCGTCGCGGCGCACCGACCTCATAGGCATGATCGTCCCCGATGCCCGTCAGCCGTTCTTCGCGGAGATGGCGCACGCGGTCGAACAGGCCGCCGCCGAGCGCGGAAAGATGGTGCTCGTCGGGAACTCCGACTACCGCGACGAGCGCGAGGTCCACTACCTGAGGGCCTTCCTCGGGATGCGGGTCTCGGGCCTGATCCTGGTCAGCCAGGGCATGAGCGAACGGGCCGCCTCGGAGATCGAGGCCTGGGACGCGCGGATCGTGCTGCTGCACGAGCGCCCCGAGGCCATCGACGACGTCGCGGTGATCACCGATGACATCGGCGGCGCGCAGCTCGCCACCCGGCACCTGCTGGAGCACGGGCACGCGTACGTGGCCTGCATCGGCGGGGTCGAGAACACCCCGTCGGTCGGCGACCCGGTCGCGGACCACGTGGAGGGCTGGCGGCGGGCCATGCTGGAGGCCGGGCGCTCGGTGGAGGGCCGGCTCTTCGAAGCCCCGTACAACCGCTACGACGCGTACACCGTGGCCCTGGAGGTGCTGTCGGGGCCGGACCGGCCGCCGGCGATCTTCTGCGCCACGGACGACCAGGCCATCGGTGTGCTGCGGGCCGCGCGCGAGCTGCGGATCGACGTGCCCGGGGAGCTGGCCGTCGCCGGGTTCGACGACGTCAAGGAAGCGGCCCTCACGGACCCGCCGCTCACCACCATCGCCTCGGACCGCCCGGCGATGGCCCGCGCGGCGGTGGACCTGGTCCTGGACGACTCCCTGCGCGTGGCCGGCTCCCGACGGGAACGGCTGAAGCAGTTCCCGTCGGCCCTGGTGATCCGCCGGTCCTGCGGCTGCCGCTAAGGGCACCCGGTTCTGTCGAGCCGTCCGGCAGCGCGCCGGACGGCGTGCCCCGGCCCGGTCGGCTCCGGGCACCGGCCCCCGTCTTCATATCGGGCATACGCGGTTCTGTCGGGCTTCTCAGCCGGAACTCAGGTAGCTCTCATGATCCGCGGACAGGGTCATCACCATGACCGACAGCTTCCGCCGCGAAGGCGAGTACCCGCAGGAGAACCGCCCGACCCAGCCGGCGCAGGGCGCCGCGGCAGGGAGCTACCCGCCGCCGCCCGGGTTCCCGCCCGCCGCGCCGGGGTGGTACGAGGCGCACCAGCCCCCGGTCGTCATCCAGGGCGAGACCGTCCCGGCGGCCCCGGCGGCCCCGGCTGCTTCCCCCGCCCCCGCCCCTGCGGCGCACGCCGCCCCCCGCGCCAAGCGGCCGGTCGCGCTGCTGGCCGCCGTCGCCCTCGCCGCGGCCGTGGTCGGCGGCGGTACCGCGGCCGCCGTCCAGCAGCTGATGGGCTCCCGGATCGCCGCCGGCGGCGCGGGCGTCAACGGCACCAACGTCTCGCAGTCCAGCAACGGCACCGTCGCGGGCGTCGCCGAGCAGGTCAGCCCCTCCGTCGTCCGCATCGACACCCGCACCGGCTCCGGCCAGGGCACCGGCTCCGGCATCGTCGTGACCGCCGACGGCGAGATCGTCACCAACAACCACGTCGTCGACGGCGCCACCGAGATCCAGGTGACGATGAGCGACGGCAAGAAGTACCGGGCCAAGACCGTCGGGACCGACCCCGACAAGGACCTGGCCCTGATCAAGCTGGAGGGCGCCACCGGTCTCAGGCCCGCCGTGCTCGGCGACTCCGACGGCCTGAAGGTCGGCGACCAGGTCGTCGCCATCGGCTCCCCCGACCGCCTCACCGGCACGGTCACCAGCGGCATCGTCTCCGCGCTCGACCGCGAGGTCAACGTCCCCAAGTCCGAGCAGCAGTCCCCGCAGCGCCGTCAGGGCGGCAGCGGCAGCTGGCCGTTCTCGTACGACGGGCAGCAGTTCAACGGCGACACCGGCTCGCAGACCACCTCGTACAAGGCCATCCAGACGGACGCCTCCCTCAACCCCGGCAACTCCGGCGGCGCCCTCGTCAACCTGAACGGCGAGATCGTGGGCATGCCCTCGGCGATCTACTCCCCCGCCGGCGACAGCTCCGCCGCCGGCAGCGTCGGCCTCGGCTTCGCCATCCCGGTCAACACGATCAAGGCCGACCTGGCCTCGCTGCGCAAGGGCGGCCCCGGCGGCACGGGCTCCGGCGGCGGTTCCGGCGGCAGCGGCTCCGGCAGCGCCGCCAACGGCTTCGGCACCTCCTACTGAGACCCTGGATCCTGGTACGTGCCACCGAACACCACCCCTGGGGGACCGAGATGAATCCGGCCGAAGGCGACCAGCAGCGGATCCTCGTCGTGGACGACGAGCCGGCCGTACGCGAGGCCCTCCGCCGCAGCCTCGCCTTCGAGGGGTACGCCGTGCAGACCGCCGTCGACGGGCTCGACGCCCTCGACAAGGCGGCCTCGTACGCCCCCGACCTGATCGTCCTGGACATCCAGATGCCCCGGATGGACGGCCTCACCGCGGCCCGCAGGCTGCGCGCCGCCGGCAGCGTCACCCCGGTCCTGATGCTCACCGCCCGCGACACCGTCGGCGACCGCGTCACCGGCCTCGACGCGGGCGCCGACGACTACCTCGTCAAGCCCTTCGAACTCGACGAGCTCTTCGCCCGCGTCCGCGCCCTGCTGCGCCGCAGCTCCTACGCCGTCCCGCAGGCCGGCGAGGCGGGCCACGAGGACGCGCTGACCTTCGGCGACCTGCGCATGGACCTGGCGACCCGCGAGGTCACCCGGGCCGGGCGGCCGGTGGAGCTGACCCGTACCGAGTTCACGCTGCTGGAGATGTTCCTCGCGCACCCGCGCCAGGTCCTGACCCGCGAGCAGATCCTCAAGACCGTCTGGGGCTTCGACTTCGAGCCCAGCTCCAACTCCCTGGACGTGTACGTGATGTACCTGCGCCGCAAGACCGAGGCGGGCGGCGAGCCGCGCGTGGTCCACACCGTGCGCGGGGTGGGCTACGTCCTGCGCGCCGGCGAGAGCGGGCCCGAGTGAGCCGCATGGGCCCGGCCGCCAGATTCCGCGCCCTCCCGCTGCGCTCCCGCCTCGCGCTGCTGGTCACGGTGGCGGTGGCGCTCGCCGTGGCGGCCGTGGCCGCGGTGTCCTGGGTGATGGTGCGGACCCAGCTCCGCAACCAGCTGGACCAGTCCCTGCGGGCGACGAACCCGAGCGAGCAGGTGCTCCGCCGACTGAACCAGGGCTGTGCGTCCCCGCCGGCCCAGGCCCAGCCGGACATCGCCGGAAACCTCAACCCGACGGTCCAGATCCTCGCCGCCGACGGCAGTCACTGCTGGGTGAGCGGCCGGACCGACCTGCCGGTCACCCAGACCGACAAGGACGTGGCGGCCGGACGGCTCGGCAGGGTCCTGCACGACGAGACGACGGACGACGGCGTCGGCATGCGCGTCTACACCATCCCCGCGCGGGCCCAGCCCGGCGGCCCGCTCTTCGCGATCGCGGTCGCCAAGCCGCTCGCCGACATCGACAAGCCGCTGTCCACCCTGGCCTGGGTGCTGCTCCTGGTCTCCGGGATCGGAGTCGTCGGCGCGGGCGCGGCCGGGCTGTGGGTGGCCCGTACGGGGCTGCGGCCGGTCGACGAACTCACGGGCGCCGTCGAGCACATCGCCCGGACCGAGGACCTGACCGTACGGATCCCCGACGAGGGCGACGACGAGATCGCCCGCCTGTCGCGGTCCTTCAACTCCATGACCGCCGCGCTCGCCTCCTCCCAGGACCGGCAGGCCCAGCTGATCGCCGATGCCGGGCACGAGCTGCGCACCCCGCTCACCTCGCTCCGCACGAACATCGAGCTGCTCGTGCGCAGCGAGGACACCGGCCGGGCCATCCCGCCCGACGACCGCAAGGAGCTGCTGGCCTCGGTCAAGGCGCAGATGACGGAGCTGGCCGCGCTGATCGGGGACCTCCAGGAGCTGTCCCGCCCGGACGCGGTGTCCCCGGGCCCGCTGCAGGTGGTGGCCCTGCACGAGATCGCCGGGGCCGCGCTGTCCCGGGCCCGGCTGCGCGGTCCGGAGCTGGACTTCAGCTCGTCCCTGGAGCCCTGGTACGTACGGGGCGAGGCGGCCGCGCTGGAGCGGGCCGTGGTCAACGTCCTGGACAACGCGGTGAAGTTCAGCCCGCCGGGCGGCGCGGTCGAGGTGACGCTGCGGGCGGGCGAGCTGACGGTGCGGGACCACGGTCCGGGCATCCCGCCCGAGGACCTGCCGCACGTGTTCGAGCGGTTCTGGCGCTCCCCCTCGGCCCGCGCCCTGCCCGGCAGCGGCCTCGGCCTGTCGATCGTGGCCCGTACGGTGGCCCGCGCGGGCGGGAGCGCCGAGCTGCGGGCGGCGGCGGGCGGCGGCCCGGGCACGGAGGCGGTGCTCCGCATCCCGGGGGCGCCCACGCCGCCGCCTCCCGGGCCGTCAGTTGTGCCGGATCAGTGAGGCGACCAGGCCGGAGCGGGTGTTCGGGAAGTCCATCGGGACGATGCCGAGCCCGGTCCGGCCGGCCAGCTCCCCGCCGTCGACGAAGGCGTGCACCTGGGGGTTCAGGCGGTCGGAGTTCCAGCGGGGCGGCATGTACGCCGAGGTGCTGGTGTAGTTCACGAAGAGCTTGCCGGGCTGCTGGACGGCCTTGCGGAAGTGGTTCTCGATCTTGCCGCGCTTGGCGAAGGGTTCGGCGTTCCAGTCGTCCTGGATGTCGAAGACGTTGCCGTCCCCGTAGCGCAGGCCCGGCAGGCCGCCGTTGTCTGCGAGCAGGACCACCTTGCCGCGGGCCTGGCCGAGCGCGGGCAGGGTGTCGGCGATCCGGAACAGCGGGCGCCAGCCGCGCTGGTCGAGGTAATCGTCGAAGACGGCGCGGAAGGTGGCGTCGCTGTCCTCGGAGTACTCCTGCTTGAGCCGCATCAGCACCGTCTCGGTGGGGTGCGCGGCGAGGAAGTTCCAGCAGGCCACGAGCACGTCGCCGAACATCAGGTTCTGGTAGAAGGCCCCGTGGTGGATGGCGAAGGAGCCGCCCGTCACCCGGCAGCGGACGTCGAGGAACCGGATGCCCGAGTCGAGCTGTTCGGCGATCGAGGTGTTCTGGCAGGCGACGTAGAGCCCGCCCTGGCGGGCGCCGGAGTCGTGCGTGCCGGGAATGGTCATCCGCTGGAGGGCCGTGGAGTCGGCCAGGCCCGCCATCCAGTCCTGGGTGCCGAGCGTGCCGGCGGCGGCGGGCGTCGCCACCGCCGTCCCCGTCACCGCCGCCGCTCCGGCCGCCGCCGCTCCGATCAGAAATGCCCGACGATCCAGTGCCATGCCCGCCCCTTTGCCGACCCGGTTGGTGGCTCCGGATTATGGCGTGCGGCACCAGGCTTTACTACCCGTCGGTAGAGGTCAGCTTTCGAGCAACTCGGCCATCCTGCGCAGCCCTTGGGCGAGCTCGCGGCCGTTCGGGGCCTGCTCCGGGTCGGTCAGGGTCTGCACCATCACCCCGGTCAGCAGCGCGATGTGCAGCGACCCGAGGGACCGTACGTCCTCCTCGGCGACCTCCTCCTCGGACACCCCGGCCAGCACGGCGGCCACCATGCGCCGGTTGCGGCGCTGACCCTCGGCCAGGATCGCGAGCAGCTCCGGCCGGGACTGCGCGTGCACGAAGGCCTCGACGGAGGCGGTCCAGAGCCAGCGCATCTCGCCGAAGTCCCGGATCTTGCGGTCCCAGGTGTCCGCGTACCGCTCCCCGGCGGTGTCCCCCTGGCCGCGGAGCCTGCCCGACCCGGCGGCCCACTCCTCCATGGCGTCGAACAGCGCCTGGTTGAGCAGGGCGTCGCGCGATCCGAAGTGGTAGCCGATCGCGGCCATGCTCACGTTCGAGGCCGTGGCGATGTCGCGCACGGTCGTACGCAGATACCCCTTCTCCTCCAGGCAGCGCCGGGCTCCGGCCAGCAGGTCCTCGCGATTTCCCATGCCGGGATCGTATCCGCGCCCCTTTTTGGGCAAGCGCGCTATACGAACGTATTGCGCGCTTGCCCAACTCCTGGCAGGCTGATGACCGGCCCACCGACCAGCACACAGGGGAGAGCAACGCCATGCGCCACGAGCTGAAGATCGACGACCGCGTCCTGTCCTACCTCGACTTCGGCGGCGCCGGCCGGCCGCTCCTCGCCCTGCACGGCGGGATGGCCGAGGGCCTCGCCTTCACCGGCCTGGCCGAGCACCTCGGCGACGGCTGGCGGGTCATCGCCCCCGACCAGCGCGGCCACGGCGACTCCGACCGGGCCCCCGACTACCGGCGCGAGGGCTACGTCCGCGACGCCGTCGCCCTGCTCGACCACCTGGGCCTCGACGCCCCCGTGGCCCTCCTCGGCTACAGCCTCGGCGGGCTCAACGCCTACCACCTGGCCGCCGCCCACCCCGGCCGGATCGCCGCCCTCATCGGCATCGACGCCAACATCGAGATCAACCCGAACACCGAAGGGACCCTCTTCGACTTCCTCCGCGGCATGCGGTACACCGCGCCCACCCGCGAGGAACTCCTCGACGCGGCCGGACCCGTGGGCGCCCAGTTCGTCGCCCAGGCCCTGCGCCCGCTGCCCTCCGGCGAGGGCTGGCGGCTGCCGTTCCACCCGCAGGACATGCTCGACTCGATCGAGGCCTGCCGGGGCGACCACTGGGACGCGTGGCTCGCGAGCACCTGCCCGGCCGTACTGATCCACGGGACCCGCAGCCAGGGACTCCCGCAGGGCACCGCCGACGCGATGGTCACACGGCGCCCCAAGACCTCGTACGCCCCGCTGGACGGGGACCACTTCGTGCCCTTCACCGACCCGCAGGGCGTCCACGAGGCCGTCGCAGCGTTCCTGTCGACCCTCTGACCGCCCCCGTCCGACCGCTCCGGCACGGGGGGACGGAGCGGAAAGGCCGGAGCGGAAAGGCCGGAGGGGCGGCGGGCCGTCTCGGGCCCACCGCCCCTCCGGGCGTGCTGTACGCGGGTACTGCCGGGTGCTACTTGACGACGGTGATCCGGCCCGCCGCCGGCGGGGCGATCGGGGTCGTCGCCGTCGACTTCGCCAGGAAGGCGTTGAAGCACTCCAGGTCGGGCGCGCCGACCAGCTTGTTCTTGTGCTCCTTCAGGACGGTGAAGCCGTCACCGCCGCCCGCGAGGAACTCGTTCATCGCGACCCGGTAGGTCTTGGCGGGGTCGATCGCCGCGCCGTTCAGCTTCACCGAGTCCACGACGATGCGGTCGGCACCGGTCTTCGTCATGTCCAGGGTGTAGGTGAAGCCCTTCGACACCTGCAGGATCTTCGGGTTCGGACCGTTGACCGGCCCGCTGACCTGCTGCTGGAGCGCGGTGATCAGCTGCGCGCCGGTCAGGTCCACGATGTTCATGAGGTTGTTGAACGGCTGGACCGTGTAGGACTCGCCGTACGTCACGACACCGTCGCCCTCGGTCCCCGAGGCCTTGTACGCGAGGTCGGCGCGGATGCCGCCCGGGTTCATGAGGGCCAGCTGCGCACCGCCCTTGTCGGCCGGAGCCAGCGCTTCGAGCTGCGCGTCGGCGATCAGGTCGCCGAGCGGCTTCTCGTACGCCTCCGAGCCGCGGCCCGGGATGTCGGCGGAGATGAAGCCCTGCGGGCGGTTGGCGACCGGGGCCGCCAGCGCGCTCCAGCGCTGGATCAGCTCGGTCATGTCCGCGGCCTTGGGCTGGTCCCGGGTGACGACCTTGTTGACCGGCTTGGGCGCGCTGACCGGCGTGCGGACGATGTCCTTGGTCTGCCGGTCGTAGGTGAGCGCGGTGTCCGTGAACAGCCGGCCGTAGGAGGCGGCCGAGGTCACCATGCGCGGGTTGCCCGCCGGGTCGGGGATGTTGCAGGCGTACGCCTGGTGCGTGTGGCCGGTCACCAGGGCGTCGACCTTCGGGTCCACGTTCTTGGCGATGTCCACGATCGCGCCCGAGATGCCGGCGCCGGCGCCCGGGGCGTCGCAGTCGTAGTTGTAGGCGCCGTTCGCGGGCAGGCCGCCCTCGTGGATCAGCGCGACGATCGACTTCACGCCCTGCTTGTTCAGCTCGGCGGCGTACTTGTTGATCGTCTCGACCTCGTCGCCGAACTTGAGGCCCTTGACGCCCTCGGCGGTCACGACGTCCGGAGTGCCCTCCAGGGTGACGCCGATGAAGCCGATCTTCACGTCCCCCTTCTTCCAGATGAAGGTGGGGTTCATCATCGGACGCTTGGTCTTCTCGTCCGTGACGTTCGCGGCGAGGTACTTGAACTCGGAGCCCGTGAACTCCTTGCCGTACTCGAAGCAGCCCTCGACCGGGTGGCAGCCGCCGTACGCCATGCGGCGCAGCTCGGTCTTGCCCTCGTCGAACTCGTGGTTGCCGACGCTGGTGACGTCCAGCTTGAGCTTGTTCAGCGCCTCGATGCTCGGCTCGTCGTGGAAGAGCCCGGACAGCATCGGGCTGCCGCCGATCATGTCACCGGCCGCTGCGGTGACGGAGTACTCGTGGCCCTTGCGGGCTTCGCGCAGGCTGGTCGCGAGGTACTCGACCCCGCCCGCGGGTATGGCCTTGGTGGTGCCGTCGGCCTGACGTTCGGTCACATTGCCGGAGGAGCCCTGCGGGGGCTCGAGCGTGCCGTGGAAGTCGTTGAACGACAGCAGCTGCACGTCGACGGTCCGGCTCTTGGCGGCACCGCCACCACTCGCGGCTCCGGCCGGCAGTGCGGCGGCGACCATCGCCCCGGCCCCGGCCGTGACGGCGAGGGCGGTGAGGGTCAACCGGCGGGCGCGGGGGTGCCGTTGTGGCGTCGCTGACATTTAGTCCCCTTTGTGGACAGCGAGACAAACTTGGGAGGTCCGCCGCAGCCTATTGTCAACGCGCGTAGCACGACAGGGGGTAGCCGGTATCGAGCTGGTTACGCGCAGAAGACGGATCGCCGCTGGGGCGCACTCCGCCATGCGTGCCCGGCGGTCGTAGGCTCGGGGTATGACTGACGCAGCAGCAGCGGCCCTGGAGCCGGGACGGCAGATCGAGACCCTCGACGAGCTGACGGAGGAACAGGCAGAAGCCGTACTCGCCCTGATCGAGGACGCGGCGCGCACCGACGGCACCACCGCCGTGTCCGAGCAGGGCCGGCTCCAGCTGCGCGGCGGGCCGCGCGAGGGCATCCGGCACTTCCTGCTCACCGAGGGCGGCCGCCTCGCCGGATACGGGCAACTGGAGGACACCGACCCGGTGGAGGCCCCGGCCGCCGAGCTGGTCATCCACCCGGCACTGCGCGGGCGCGGCCACGGGCGGGCACTGGGCACGGCCCTGCTGGCCGCCTCCGGCAAGCGGATCCGGGTGTGGGCCCACGGCGGCAAGTCGGCCGCCCGGCACCTGGCCCAGGTGCTCGGCCTGACCCTCTTCCGCGAGCTGCGCCAGCTGCGCCGGCCGCTCGGCCCGGACGCGGACCCGCTGCCCGAGCCGGCGCTCCCGGCGGGCGTGACCGTACGGACCTTCGTGCCGGGCAGCGACGACGCGGCCTGGCTCGCGGCGAACGCGGCCGCCTTCGCCCACCACCCCGAGCAGGGCGCGCTGACCCAGCGGGACCTCGACGACCGGATCGCCCAGCCGTGGTTCGACGCCAAGGGCTTCTTCCTCGCCGAGCGCGCGGGAGAGCTGGTCGGCTTCCACTGGACGAAGATCCACGCGGCCGAGCGGCTGGGCGAGGTCTACGTGGTCGGCGTCCGCCCCGGCGCCCAGGGCGGCGGCCTCGGCAAGGCCCTCACGGCGATCGGCCTGCGCCACCTCGCCGCGGCGGGCCTGCCGACGGCGATGCTGTACGTGGACGCCGACAACCCGGCGGCCCTCGCCGTCTACGCGGGCCTCGGCTTCACCACCCACGAGGTCGACCTGATGTACCGCACGGAGAGCTGAACGCAGGGGCGGCGCCGGATCCGGCCGCGACCGGGAAAGGGTCCGGGCAGCGCCCCCGGCGGCGGCGCCGTACCGGAACACGCTCCGGCGCACCCCGGCCCCGCCACGACGCAGTCGTGCACCCCGGCAGACCCGGGAGGCCACGCGCCATTAACCGGGCATTAAGACGCGCTTGCGACTCTCCCCGCATGCACCCCCGACTCCGACTGACGGCCGACGCTTCCGACGCGCCTGTCCTCCCGCTTGCGCGGAAGAATGGAGTCATGAGCCACAAGCCCAGCGCAGGCCCCACCGAGGTCCCCGCCCAGCACCCGTCTCACACGTACGGCGCCACAGGCAACACGGCCGCAGGCAACACGGCCGTCACCGGCGCACACGCGCGGATAGGCTCCATCTCCGCGCACCGCCCGCACGTCGATCTCGAGCCCGATCTCGACGCCGACCTGGACGCCTACGACGACAAGGACAGCGGCGAGCTCCCGCCCGGCCGCTTCCTCGACCGCGAGCGCAGCTGGCTGGCCTTCAACGAGCGGGTGCTGGAGCTCGCGGAGGATCCGACGACGCCGCTCCTGGAGCGCGCCAACTTCCTGGCGATCTTCGCGAGCAACCTCGACGAGTTCTTCATGGTCCGCGTGGCCGGCCTCAAACGGCGCATCGCGACCGGTGTCGCCACCCGTTCGGCCTCCGGCCTGCAGCCCCGCGAGGTGCTGGACCTCATCTGGACGCGCTCGCGCGAGCTCATGGCCCGCCACGCCGCCTGCTTCCAGCAGGACATCTCCCCGGCGCTGGCCGAGGAGGGCGTGCACCTCATCCGCTGGCCGGACCTCACCGAGAAGGAGCAGGCCCGCCTCTTCACCCTGTTCCGCAACCAGATCTTCCCGGTGCTGACCCCGCTGGCCGTGGACCCCGCGCACCCGTTCCCGTACATCTCGGGCCTCTCCCTGAACCTGGCCGTGGTCGTACGCAACCCCGTCAGCGGCCACCGCCACTTCGCCCGGGTCAAGGTCCCGCCGCTCCTCTCCCGCTTCCTGGAGGCCTCCCCGCAGCGCTACGTCCCGCTGGAGGACGTCATCGCCGCGCACCTGGAGGAACTGTTCCCGGGCATGGAGGTGCTCGCGCACCACATGTTCCGCGTGACCCGCAACGAGGACCTGGAGGTGGAGGAGGACGACGCCGAGAACCTGCTCCAGGCCCTGGAGAAGGAGCTCATGCGGCGCCGCTTCGGGCCGCCCGTGCGTCTGGAGGTCGAGGAGTCCATCGACCCGGGCGTCCTGGACCTCCTGGTGCAGGAGCTGAAGGTCAACGCCTCCGAGGTGTACCCGCTGCCCGGCCCGCTGGACCTGACCGCGCTCTTCGGGATCGCCTCCCTGGACCGGCCCGAGCTGAAGTACCCCAGGTTCATCGCCGGCACCCACCGGGACCTGGCCGAGGTCGAGTCCGCGTCCGCACCGGACATCTTCGCCGCGCTGCGCGAACGGGACGTGCTGCTGCACCACCCGTACGACTCCTTCTCCACGTCGGTACAGGCCTTCCTGGAACAGGCCGCGGCCGACCCGGACGTCCTCGCGATCAAGCAGACCCTGTACCGGACCTCCGGCGACTCCCCGATCGTGGACGCCCTGATCGACGCCGCCGACTCCGGCAAGCAGGTCCTCGTCCTCGTCGAGATCAAGGCCCGCTTCGACGAGCAGGCCAACATCAAATGGGCCCGCAAGCTGGAGGAGTCCGGCTGCCACGTCGTCTACGGGCTGGTGGGCCTGAAAACCCACTGCAAGCTGTCCCTCGTGGTCCGCCAGGAGGGCGAGACGCTGCGCCGCTACTCGCACGTGGGCACCGGCAACTACCACCCCAAGACCGCCCGGCTCTACGAGGACCTCGGCCTGCTCACCGCGGACCCGCAGGTCGGCGCCGACCTCTCCGACCTCTTCAACCGGCTGTCCGGCTACTCGCGCCGCGAGACCTACCGCCGGCTGATGGTGGCGCCGCGCTCACTGCGCGACGGGCTCATCGCGCGGATCGACAAGGAGACCGCCCACCACCAGGCCGGCCGCCCCGCGTACGTGCGCCTGAAGATGAACTCGATCGTCGACGAGGCCCTCATCGACTCGCTGTACCGGGCCTCGCAGGCGGGCGTCCCGGTCGACATCTGGGTCCGCGGCATCTGCGCGGTGCGTCCCGGAGTCCCCGGGCTCTCGGAGAACATCCGGGTCCGCTCGGTCCTCGGCCGCTTCCTGGAGCACTCCCGGGTCTTCGCCTTCGGCAACGGCGGGGAGCCCGAGGTGTGGATCGGCAGCGCCGACATGATGCACCGCAACCTCGACCGCCGTATCGAGGCACTGGTCCGGGTCGCCGACCCGGCCCACCGCGCGGCCCTGGACCGGATGCTGGAAACCGGGATGTCCGACGCCACCTCCTCCTGGCACCTGGGCCCGGACGGCGAATGGACCCGGCACAGCACGGACGCGGAAGGCCAGCCGCTGCGGCACGTACAGGAGATGCTCATAGACGCCCGGAGGCGCCGGCGTGGCTCAGCCAAACCATGAATCGACGGCCTGCGCGGGTGACGTGCTCGGCGCGTACCTGCGCGCCCAGGCCACCGCTTTCCTCCGCGCGCTGCGCCTGCACGACGAAGGCGCGGCGGGCGGGACCGGTGCCGCGGAGGGCAGCGGTGCGGCGCGCAGCCTGCGGGGGGCCGCGCGCCGGATCAGCGGGTCCCTGGCCACCTTCCGGGTGGTGACCGAGTCCTCCTGGGCGGACGGGCTGCGCACCGAGCTGGTGTGGCTGTCCTCGACCCTGGCCGACGAGCACGCGTACGCCTCCCGGCTGGACCGGCTGATGGACGCACTGCACCGGCTGTCGGGGAGCCCCGGGGTCCCGGCGCCGCGCGCCTCGGCCGGCGCGCTCACGGTGGGCGCGGCACGGGCGGGCGCCTTACTGGAACGCCAGCTGACCCTGGCCCGGACCCGCTCGCATTCGGCCACGCTCCAGGCACTCGGATCCGCCCGCTTCCACGCGGTGGCGGACGCTGTCGCGGTGCTCGCCTCCGACGTCCCGCTGGACGCGGTCGCGGCCCGGGGGCGGGTGGGCGACGTCCTGGTCCCCCTGGCAGCCGCGGCTGAAACCCGCCTGTCGGCCGCGGTCGCGACGCTGCCGCCGGCCGGGGACACACACCCGTACAACGCGGACCACGACGGCCGCTGGCACGAGGTGCGCCGCCTCCTGCGGGTCCACCGGTACGCCCGGGAGGCGCTGGGCGAGGACGTGACACGGGAGGCGGCGGCGGGCCAGGCCCTGGACCGCCACCGCGACGCGGCCGAGGCCGCGGCCGCCTCGGCGACCGCGGCGCGCACCCCGCGCATCGCCCCGGCCACGGCGTACGCCCTGGGCGTCCTGCACGCGGACCAGCGCCACGAGGCCGAGGCCGCGCGCTTCGACTTCCGGCAGGTCTGGCTCCCCGAGCCTGCGATCACGCCGAGATAACGGCAGGATAACGACTGGTTACACCCGCGTGCGGACCCGCCGGGACGCACCGGGTCGTACGCCACGGTTCACCATCCGTTCACTCGCCCCGGTCGGCCGCTTCACCTGTTCTGCCTAATTTCGTTGATGCAAGGAGCGGATCGCCGGAAGCACGAGCGACCCCCGCCCGGGCAACCGACGCAGTCCTCTTCGCACGCCGCCCCGATTCAGAAAGCGGCCGGCGGCTTCTGGAAGGAACACCCGAAAGTGAAGCTTCAGCGCAAGAACATGCTTCGTGCCTCCGCCCTCGGCGCGCTCGTCGTGTCCGGCGCCCTGGTCCTCACGGCGTGCGGCTCGGACGACAACACCAAGACCGCCGACGGCACGGCGAAGCCCTCCGCGGCCGCCGCGGGCGACATCAAGTGCGCCGACGCCAAGGGCAAGCTCCTGGCCTCGGGTTCGTCCGCGCAGAAGAACGCGGTCGAGCTGTGGGTGAAGAACTACATGGCCGCCTGCTCCGGCGTCGAGGTGAACTACAAGTCCTCCTCCTCCGGTGAGGGCATCGTCGCCTTCAACCAGGGCACCGTCGGTTTCGCCGGCTCCGACTCGGCGCTGAAGCCGGAGCAGGTCGAAGAGTCGAAGAAGACCTGCACCGGTGGCCAGGGCATCAACCTCCCGATGGTCGGCGGCCCGGTCGCCCTCGGCTTCAACGTCGCCGGCGTGGACAAGCTGAACCTCGACGCCGCCACGGTCGCCAACATCTTCAACGACAAGATCAAGAAGTGGGACGACGAGGCGATCAAGAAGCTGAACCCGGGCGTCACGCTTCCCTCCACCGCCATCCAGGCCTTCCACCGCTCCGACGACTCGGGCACCACCGAGAACGTCACCAAGTACCTCAAGTCCGCCGCGCCCGACGCCTGGCCGCACGAGCCCGCCAAGAAGTGGGCCGCTCCGGGCGGCCAGGCCGCTTCCGGCTCCGCCGGTGTCGCCGCCCAGGTCAAGCAGGTCGACGGTGCGATCGGCTACTTCGAGCTCTCCTTCGCCAGCTCGCAGAGCATCAAGACGGTCGACCTGAACACGGGCGCCACCGCCCCGGTCAAGGCCACCGGCGAGAACGCCTCCAAGGCCATCGCCGCCGCCAAGATCGCCGGCACCGGCTCCGACCTGGCCCTGAAGCTCGACTACACCACCAAGGCCGAGGGCGCCTACCCGCTGGTCCTGGTGACGTACGAGGTCGTCTGCGACAAGGGCAACAAGGCCGAGACGCTCCCGACCGTCAAGTCCTTCCTGAACTACACCGCCTCGGACGCGGGCCAGAAGGTCCTCCTCGACAACGGCTACGCCCCGATCCCGGCCGAGATCAACACCAAGGTCCGCGAAGTCATCAACTCGCTGGGCTAAATCCTGACCCCCGAGGTGTCGGCCGCCCCCGTCCGGGCAGCCGACACCTCGGGGGACCCTCCCCCACTCCACCCGGTGGGGGTCCCTCCCGGACGGAGTCCGGGGGAATCCGGTGCACCGCCGCCAGGGGGCCCGCCCCCCACACAGACCGGAAAGACCATGGCTTCCACCACACCCACCCAGATGGACACGGCTCCGCCCGTCGCCAAGAGCGGAAGGTCCACCGGCCGCGCCGGTGACAAGATCTTCTCCGGGCTCTCCAAGGGATCCGGCATCCTGCTCCTGGTGATCATGGCGTCGATCGCCGCCTTCCTCACCTACCGCGCCTCGATCGCCCTGTCGAAGAACGAGGGGAACTTCCTCACCACCTTCGACTGGAACGCGTCGGCCAACCCGCCCGTCTTCGGCATCGCCGTCCTGCTCTTCGGCACCGTCGTCAGCTCGGTCATCGCGATGGCCATCGCGGTTCCGATCGCCGTCGGCATCGCCCTGTTCATCTCGCACTACGCCCCGCGCAAGCTGGCCTCGCCCCTCGCGTACGTGGTCGACCTGCTGGCCGCCGTGCCGTCGATCATCTACGGCATCTGGGGCGCCCTCTTCCTCGTCCCGCAGCTGAACGGCCTGAACCTCTGGCTCGACGAGTACCTGGGCTGGACCTACGTCTTCGACAAGACCCAGATCGGCGTCGCCCGCTCGCTCTTCACCGTCGGCATCCTGCTCGCGATCATGATCCTGCCGATCGTGACCAGCGTCAGCCGCGAGGTCTTCCTCCAGGTCCCGCGCATGAACGAGGAGGCCGCCCTGGCCCTCGGCGCGACCCGCTGGGAGGTCATCCGGATGTCGGTGCTGCCCTTCGGCCGCTCCGGAGTCATCTCCGCCTCGATGCTCGGCCTCGGCCGCGCCCTCGGCGAGACCATGGCCGTCGCGACCGTCCTCTCCCCGAGCTTCCTGATCTCGTTCCACGTCCTGAACCCGGGCGGCGGCACCTTCGCGCAGAACATCGCCGCGAAGTTCGACGAGGCCAACGAGTTCGGCCGGGACGCGCTGATCGCCTCGGGTCTGGTCCTCTTCCTGCTCACCCTGCTGGTCAACGGTGCAGCTCGGCTGATCATCGCTCGCCGCAAGGACTTCTCGGGGGCGAACGCCTGATGAGCCACGCACTTCAGGACCAGCGGCCCGCCCGGGCCACCAAGTCCGCCGCCCCCGCCGGCCTCACCCGCGGCGGCCTGCCCCGCTGGGCCCCGGCCGGCATCGCGGTCCTCTCGACCGCCCTCGGCTGCGGCATCGGCGTCGTCTTCGGCCTCCAGAGCAAGGTCCAGTGGGGCCTGCTCGCGGCCCTCCTGTTCGTCGCCATCACGTACACCGCGAGCGCGGTGATCGAGAACGGCCGTCAGGCCAAGGACCGCGTCGCGACCTCCCTGGTGTGGGTCTGCTTCGTCCTCGCGGTCGTCCCGCTGCTCTCGCTGATGTGGACGACGATCAGCCGCGGCCTCGAAATGCTGGACGCGAACTTCCTCAGTCACTCCATGAACGGCGTGACCAGCTTCGACGAGGGCGGCGGCGTCTACCACGCCCTGCTCGGCACCATCGAGCAGGTCGCCCTGGCCACCCTGATCGCGGCTCCGATCGGCCTGCTGACCGCCGTCTACCTGGTCGAGTACGGCCGGGGCTCGCTCGCCAGGGCCGTGACCTTCTTCGTCGACGTCATGACCGGCATCCCCTCCATCGTCGCGGGCCTGTTCATCCTGACGACCTGGAACCTGATGCTCGGCTTCGGCCCCTCCGGCTTCGCCGGCGCCATGGCCCTGTCGATCCTGATGATGCCCGTCGTGGTCCGCTCCACCGAGGAGATGCTCAAGCTCGTCCCGAACGAGCTGCGCGAGGCCGCCCTGGCCCTCGGCGTGCCGAAGTGGCGCGTGATCCTCAAGGTCGTGCTCCCCACCGCCATCGGCGGCATCGCGACCGGTGTCATGCTGGCCGTGGCACGCATCGCCGGTGAGACCGCGCCGATCATGCTGCTGGTCTTCGGCACCCAGCTGATCAACGCCAACCCCTTCGAAGGCGCCCAGTCCTCGCTCCCGCTCTACATCTGGGAGCAGTACAAGGTCGGCAGTGAAGCCTCCTACGACCGGGCATGGGCAGCAGCGCTCGTCCTGATCGCCTTCGTCATGATCCTCAATCTGGTGGCCCGCGGCATCGCCCGCTGGAAGGCCCCGAAGACCGGTCGCTGACGCGACTGTATGAAAGCGAAGTGACCCTCATGGCGAAGCGAATCGACGTCAGCGGACTGTCGGCCTTCTACGGAACCCACAAGGCCATCGACGACATCTCGATGACCGTGGAACCCCGCTCCGTGACCGCCTTCATCGGCCCCTCCGGCTGCGGCAAGTCCACCTTCCTGCGCACCCTCAACCGCATGCACGAGGTCACCCCGGGTGGCCGCGTCGAGGGCAAGGTGCTCCTGGACGACGAGAACCTGTACGGCGCCGGCGTGGACCCGGTCGCGGTCCGCCGCACGGTCGGCATGGTCTTCCAGCGCCCGAACCCCTTCCCCACCATGTCGATCTTCGACAACGTGGCGGCGGGCCTGCGCCTGAACGGCAACTTCAAGAAGTCCGAGCTCGCGGACGTCGTGGAGCGGTCGCTCAAGGGCGCCAACCTGTGGAACGAGGTCAAGGACCGCCTGAACAAGCCGGGCTCCGGCCTCTCCGGCGGCCAGCAGCAGCGTCTGTGCATCGCCCGCGCGATCGCGGTCGAACCGCAGGTCCTGCTGATGGACGAGCCCTGCTCGGCTCTCGACCCGATCTCCACCCTCGCGATCGAGGACCTGATCGGCGAGCTCAAGGAGCGCTTCACGATCGTCATCGTGACGCACAACATGCAGCAGGCGGCCCGCGTCTCGGACCGCACGGCCTTCTTCAACCTCTCCGCGGTCGGCCAGCCCGGCAAGCTCGTCGAGATCGACGACACGGACCGGATCTTCTCCAACCCGTCCGTCCAGGCGACCGAGGACTACATCTCGGGCCGTTTCGGCTGAGCCTCCCGAGGTCACGAACGTCCTGCGGTGCTGCATGGCGGTGCCACCGCAAGGCGAAAGAAAGAAAGGGCCGGCTCCCCCTGGGTGGGGGGAGCCGGCCCTGTTTCGTTCGGGGGCTAGACGAACGCCAGGTCCACGACCCAGAAGCTCAGCGCCGCCACCAGGGCCGCGGCCGGCATGGTGATGAACCAGCCCAGGACGATGTTCTTGGCGACGCCCCAGCGGACGGCGTTCACGCGCTTGGTCGCGCCCACACCCATGATCGCCGAGGTGATCACGTGGGTGGTGGAGATCGGCGCGTGGAAGAGGAACGCCGAGCCGAACATGATCGAGGCGCCGGTGGTCTCGGCCGCGAAGCCCTGCGGCGGGTCCAGCTCGATGATCTTGCGGCCGAGGGTGCGCATGATGCGCCAGCCGCCCGCGTACGTACCCAGCGACAGCATCACGGCACACACGATCTTGACCCAGACCGGGATCGCCTCGTCGGCCGTCTGCACGTCGGCGATGACCAGCGCCATCACCACGATGCCCATCGTCTTCTGCGCGTCCTGGAGCCCGTGGCCGAGGGCCATGGCGGCCGCGGACACGGTCTGCGCGATACGGAAACCGTGCTTCGCCTTGTGCGGGTTGGACCGGCGGAACATCCACAGGATGGCCACCATCACCAGGTAACCGACGACCAGACCGACGACGGGCGAGACGAACATCGGGATGACGACCTTGTCGAGCACACCCGACCAGATCACCTCCGTGCCGCCGGCCAGCGCCGCACCCACCATGCCGCCGAAGAGCGCGTGCGAGGAGGACGAGGGCAGGCCGAAGTACCAGGTGATCAGGTTCCAGACGATCGCGCCGACCAGCGCCGCGAAGAGGATCCACATGCCGGTGGCGCCCGTGGGCGTCTCGATCAGGCCACTGCTGACCGTCTTGGCCACACCGCTGCCCAGGAAGGCGCCGGCGAGGTTCATCACGGCGGCCATCGCGAGGGCCGCCCGCGGGGTCAGCGCCCGTGTGGAGACGGACGTCGCGATCGCGTTCGCCGAGTCGTGGAAACCGTTCGTATACGTGAAGCCGAGCGCGACACCGATGGTCACGACCAGAGCAAAGGTGTCCACGAGGTTCAGGACTCCTTGACCGCGATGGTCTCCACCGTGTTCGCGACGTGCTCGAACGCGTCGGCCGCCTCTTCGAGCACGTCGACGATCTGCTTGAGCTTCAGTACCTCGATGGCGTCGTACTTGCCGTTGAAGAGCTGGGCGAGCAGCTTGCGGTGGATCTGGTCGGCCTGGTTCTCAAGGCGGTTGACCTCGATCCAGTACTCGGTGAGGTTGTCCATCGTCCGCAGGTGCGGCATCGCCTCGGCGGTCAGCTCGGCCGCGCGCGCCAGCACCTCGATCTGCTGCTCGACACCCTTGGGGAGCTCCTCCACGTTGTAGAGGACGACCAGGTCGACCGCCTCCTCCATGAAGTCCATGATGTCGTCGAGCGACGAGGCCAGGTTGTAGATGTCCTCGCGGTCGAACGGCGTGATGAAGGAGGAGTTCAGCTGGTGGAAGATCGCGTGGGTCGCGTCGTCCCCCGCGTGTTCCGCTGCCCGCATCCGCTCCGCGATCTCGGCCCGGGCGGAGGAGTCCGCTCCGAGCAGTTCCATCAGGAGCTTGGAGCCCGTGACGATGTTGTCCGCGGATGCGGCGAACATGTCGTAGAAGCTCGTCTCCCTGGGGGTCAGACGAAATCGCACGTGAGGTCCTCGGGGTGCATTGGATTCGGTCAGGCTGATGCTAGGCGCATCCCCCGGCCACGGCTAACCGGCGGTTCCCCAGTGTCCTCCATCAGGCAGAGTGAGGGCGACGGGGCCCTGTCCCTCACGGCGCGGCCCAGTACCCTATACCCATGAGGGGTATGCACGGTTCGTTTCGACCACGGGAGGAAGCATGACGACCATCGAGGCGGAGGGCTCCGGAGCCGTCCACGGCTACCACCACCAGAAGGACGAGCACCTCAAGCGGCTGCGCCGGATCGAGGGCCAGATCCGCGGACTCCAGCGGCTCGTCGACGAGGACGTCTACTGCATCGACATACTCACCCAGGTTTCGGCCAGTACGAAGGCGCTCCAGTCCTTCGCGCTCCAGCTGCTCGAAGAGCACCTCCGTCACTGCGTCGCCGACGCCGCCGTCAAGGGCGGCACCGAGATCGACGCGAAGGTGGAGGAGGCCACCAAGGCCATCGCCCGCCTCCTGCGCACCTGATCCCGCCCCGGGCAGCGGCCGGTCAGCCGGACCAGATCCCCATCAGCACCTCGTCGATCCGGTCCTGACTCAACCGCTCCTCGGCCGCCGCCGACGCCGCGATGATCAGCTCACCGCACAGCTCGATCTCGGCGAGCGCCACGTGGTCCTGCACCGTCGTACCGCCTGCGGGAGTCACGCGTTTCACCTCAGTCTGCCGTCTTCGGTCTTCGGTCTTCGGTTGTCAGTCGCGGGCGCGCTCGGCTTCTCAGCGTAGGGAAGGCGTGGCATCCGGCACATGACACGGATGGACCATTTCCGGATACCCGGCCCTGGCCCGATCGCGCCGCCCGCCCTGGCCCGCCCCCACTACTCGGCGATCTTCCCGGCGAAAATGTCCCTGCTTTCGGGCAATACGACGGTCACCGGCGTCCCGAACCCGTACAGCAGCGTGGTCGACGAGACATCGATCACGCCATTGTTGACGTACGTGAAGCGGTGGCGGACCTTCCGCAGCCGCCCCTCTCCGTCCAGGTACGCGTCGAACGGCACGGTGTCCGTGCTGAACCCTTTCGCCGCCGCCTCCAGTGCACCCCTTGCCTCCGGTGACGCGCTCGCCGCGGCCCGCCCGATGTCGGTGGTCCCCCGGTAGTGCCGCACCTTGGTGCCGGCCACCTCGGTCTCCCCCACGTACGTGACCTCCAGCGCGCCCCGCAGCAGCTCGGCCGCGATCAGCGGATCGGTGGCCCCGCCGGTGACCAGGTTCCCGTCGGCGAGGGCCGTCGTGTCGACCCGGACCCACTTGTCGTCGGGGACGCCCGCACCCCGGTTCTTCATGTAGAGCGCTCCCGGCACCAGCAGCTCGGTGATGGGCCGGTGCTCGGCCTTGCCCTTCACATCGGCCGGGAGCATGACCAGCAGCTGGCCCATGCGGCTCTTGAAGTCGACCCCGCCCTCGCCGCGGATCGTGACCCGGGTGCCGCCGGTGGCCATCTCCATGGCCGTGCGGGCCTGGGCGCTGCCCGCCCTCGCGAGCGCGTCGGCGGCCCCGCGGACCACCGCCGCCGCGTCCGCCTTGTCCGCCTTGCCCGCCTTGTTCGTCTTGCCCGCCGGGGGCCGGTCGTCGCCGGCGCCGCCGCCGGCGCCCGCGCAGCCGCTCAGCGCCGAGACCGCCAGGGCGACCCCGGCGGCGAGCAGCGCCCCACCCGCCCGTCCGCGCGGCCGCCTGTGCTGGTGAACCACCATCGCCTGCCAACCCCCAACGCGTGACCGCTGTTTGCCCGAGGCCCCCACCCGCTCCGCTTAACGAGGTCAGGGGTTTCCCGTCACGGCCCCGACCCCTCCCCGGCCCCCGTCCGGCCCGGTACGGTGGTGGCGTGGAACCGCACACGAAAGCGACCCTGTCTCCTCCGCTTGCCTCTTCCGTGCCGCTCCAGCCGCCGCGGCCCGCCCCGGAAGGCCCGATGCCGCCACAGCCGCTACAGCAGCCCCAGCAGCCCACCGGGCACTCCGCCTCCACCACCGAACGCGGCGCGTTCTGCCTGGCCGTCTGCAGTTGCGGATGGGCCGGCCCGGCCCGCCGCTCCCGCGATCTGGCGCGCAAGGACGCCGCCCGGCACACCGCGGGCTAGCGGGCCGGGGCCTGGTCGCCCGTTCGGACGGCCCGGCTGGCCGGTGCACCGCGCAGCGGATGCCCTTGACTCATGCCAGGACCCGCTGCCCGCCCCGCGGCCCTTCTCTGGGCCCTGCTCCTCGCTCTCGACATCCTGGGGGCCACGGCCGCCACGGCCTGGGCCCGTCCCCTGGGCTCGGCGGACGGACCTGGCGATGTGGCCCTGGCCGTCGGACTGACGACCCTGGCGGCCGCCGCCACCGGGCTGTGGCTGCGCTCCCACCGCCGCCGCTCCGACGGTACGGACGGGCCGGCCGACGCGGCGGCCGAGGGCGGCGACCCGTGACGCCGCCGAGGAATCGTCCTACGGCGGTGCGCGTCTGTTTCGCGGTGGCGGGGCTGTGCCTGCTGGCGGCCCTGCTGCTCACCGTATGGAGGTCGTACGCCCGCGCTTGACCGGCCGCGTCACATCACAGCGCGCCAGGGTGTCAGGGTGTCAGGGCGCGTGCGGAACCAGGGCGTCAGCAGGTCGGCGGGTCAGCAGGTCGGCGGGTCGGCGGGTCGGCGCCTCAGCGGATCGCGGCCTCAGCGGATCGCGGCGTCATGCGGCGAGGTCGCTCTCGTGCGTGCGCTGCCCCGCCGGCGGCGTCTGCGGCTGGGCCAGGCCGACGGGCCGGGGCCAGGTCCGCCCCTTGGCCCGTACGAGACGACCCAGGCGCGGCGAGCCGGCCACCGCCCGCACCACCGGGGTCAGCAGCGCCATCGCGAGCGGCGCGAGGACCAGGACCACGGCGGTGCCGAGCGCGAACCCGCCGATCACGTCGGTGGGGTAGTGGGCGCCTGAGTACACACGGCAGACCCCCTCGGCGAAGGCCAGCCCGATACCGATCAGCCCGAACCTGCGGCTGGCCACGAACAGGCCGACGCCCAGGGCCATCGCGAGGGTGGCGTGGTCGCTGACGAAGGAGAAATCCGGCTGCGCGAAGCGCGTGCCGAGGCCGGGGCGGAAGGCGGGATCGAGCACCTGCAGGCCCTCGTGCTGGAGGAACGGTCGCGGCCGGCCGACCAGTTCCCGCAGCGGCGCGTTCACGAGCAGCGCCAGCCCGGCGGCCAGCGGGGCCCACACCAGTGCGGCGAAGGACTCCACGGCCGCGCTCTCGTCCTGGTGGCGGGCACCGTGCCAGCACCACAGGACCAGGAGGACCAGGGTCAGCGGGATCCCGTACTCACCGGCCAGGACCACGGTCCGGTCCAGCCAGTCCGGCGCGTGCCGGGCCGCTCCGTTGATCTCGTACAGCAGGCTGACATCCAGGTTCGGCCCACCGGTCGTGAGTCCAGCCATGGTGATGCGGCCCCTTGCCCTTGCCGTGGTTCGCCTGCGGGCGCACGCCGGTGTGCGCCCCTTCGACCCCCGTTGTGATCAACCCCCGCGTCCATGGAACGCCCGTTCTGGCGACTGCGTTCCACTCTCCACCGAATGATCACTCCAACGTTATCGAAGAGAGACTCGTCGTCGCAGCTCAGGGCCTTGGCTTAACGGGGCGTCACTAAGGCGCCTTGCTCGCCGCCGCGCGGTCCGGAAGGGCCTGCGCACCGTCCTTCGTCACGCGCGTGGCGCCGAAGTAGTCGGGCGTGTCGATCTTGTCGAAACGGATCACGGCGCCGGTGTACGGGGCGTTGATCATATAGCCGCCGCCCACGTAGAGCCCGACGTGCCGGATCTCCCGGGAGTTCGTCAGATCATCGGAGAAGAACACCAGGTCACCGGGGAGCAGTTGGTCGCGCGAGGGATGCGGTCCGGCGTTGTACTGGTCGTTCGCCACGCGCGGCAGCTCGATCCCCACCGTCTCGTACGCGGCCTTGGTCAGCCCCGAGCAGTCGAACCGCCCGTCCTGGTCGGGCGTCCCGTTGCCGCCCCACAGGTACGGAGTGCCGAGCTGCTTCTGCGCGAAGTAGATGGCTCCCGCAGCCTGTTGCGAGGGCGCGACCCGGCCGACGGGCCGCTCGAAGCTCTTCGCCAGCGTCGTGATCGTCTTCACATAGCCCTGGGTCTCCTTGTACGGCGGCACGCCCGCGTACTTGATGACCGCGTAGGCACCCGCGTTGTAGGCCGCGAGCATGTTGGACGTCGCGTCACCCGGCACGCTCGCCACGTCCTTGGCCAGCTCGCAGTCGTACGAGGCGGCCGAGGGGATCGCGTCGTTCGGGTCCCAGATGTCCCGGTCTCCGTCGCCGTCACCGTCGACGCCGTGCCCCGCCCAGGTACCCGGGATGAACTGGGCGATCCCGCGCGCGTCGGCGGGACTGACGGCGCTCGGGTTCCAGCCGCTCTCGGAGTACAGCTGGGCAGCGAGCAGCGGCGGGCTGATGGCCGGGCAGAGGTTGCCCCACTTCTCCACCAGCGCCTGGTACTTCGCGGGGACCGCCCCCTTCGCGAGGCCGACGGCACGACCGCCCGCCCCCGCACCGACCAGGCCCGCGGCCGCGGAATACGTCCCCACGACGAGCAGCACCACGAAGGTCAGACACAGCCCGATCCCGATCCCGCCGGCCATCCAGAATCTACGCACCCGTCAACCCTCCCCCATTGCCGTCACTTCAACGTGTGATTCGGCCGTGTCGCATGTCGTACTACCCCACTCGGAAGCCCGAACAGACGACGCCCACGTACTTCGTAGGATCATCCTCGACGCGGGAGAAGACCGCAGTCCAGTCCGCACGACCGGCGGCCGGGGGCACGGCGGCCCGGGCGTGCGCCCGTCCGGCCGCTCCCCGGGAACCGCTACCTGGGGGCGACGAAGAGGCTCTGCGCGCTGCGCCCGATGGGGCCCTTCTCGTCGTGGAGCCGTGCGTCGACGAGGCCGATGCCGGCCGCGTCCACACTCGTACGGGACTCCACACAGGCCCATTCACCGACGGGATGGCGGTGCAGGTGGACCGTGAGGTCACCGTTGACGAACACGAACCGGCCGAAGTCCATCACCGAGCTGATGCCGTTGCCGGAGTCCGCGGCGACCAGCACCCGGTCCAGCGGACGGATCTCCTCCCCGGCGACGAGCGGCACCCTCATCCGCATCCAGCAGGTGCCGGGGCCGAGCTCCACGAAGGCGCCCTCGGTGAAACGGGCCTCCATCGCCGTGTGGTAGCCGGTGTCCCACGGCACCGGGAAGAACGGCGTGACCACGGCTTCCCCGGGCGTCGGCAGCTGCGGCCCCGGCACCACGGCCGGCACCGCCTCCTCGGCCACCCGGATCCGCAGGGCCCGCGCCAGCATCACCGGGGCGTCCGCGCCCGCCGGGGTGAGCGCGGCCTCCACCACCTCCGTACCGCGCCCGGCCCGCAGCACGCTGGTGGTGATCTCCAGCCCGCCGATCGGCACCGGGCGCAGGATCTCGTACGTGATCCGGGCGATCCGCATGTCCGTACGCGCACCCGGCCGCTCCTCGACGGCCCGGCCGAGCAGGGCCGCCGGCGGACCGGCGTGCTGCGCGCCCGGGTCCCACGGCCCGCGCGTGTACTCGGTGGCGGTGAACCGCCCGGTGTCCACCCGTTCGAAGAACCCCTCGACAGCACCCATGCCCCGCACGCTACCGACAGGTAATCAGGGACACCACCCCCGCACCGACCGCCGGACCGACCACGCGCAGGCCGCCTGTCGGCCGCCCGCAGGCCGCCCGCAGGCCGCTCAGCGAGCGAACCCCAGCCCCACCCCCAGCCCCACCAGCACCGATCCGATGGCCCGGTTCAGCGTCTTCTGCGCCTTCAGCATCCGGTCCCGCAGCCGGGAGTTCGAGAAGAACAGCGCCACCGCCCCGAACCAGCCGAAGTGCGCCGCCGACATGAACAGCCCGTAGCCCGCCTGCTGCCACACCGGCGTGCCCGGATCGACCACCTGCGTGAAGGTCGACACCACGAACAGCGTCGTCTTCGGGTTCAGCACATTGGTCAAGAACCCCGACCGCATCGCCCCGAGCCGGGTCAGCCCCGCTCCGGACTCCAGATCCAGGGCCACCTCGGCCCGCGCCCGGAAGGTACGGATCCCGATCCACACCAGGTAGGCCGCGCCCGCCAGCTTGATCACGGTGAACAGGGCGGTGGAGGAGGCGATCAGCAGACCGACCCCGAGCATCGTGTACGAGACGTGGACCAGGACCCCGGCCGCGACCCCGGCGGCCGCGAACAGCCCGGTGGGCCGCCCGTAGAGGTAGCTGTTGCGGACCACCATGGCGAAATCGGCGCCGGGACTGATCACGGCGAGAAGGGTGATGACGGCGACTGCGATCACTTCTGTCATACCGGCATGCTCACCGGGGCCGGGCTGCCGATCAACACCGTTATCAACACCGTTCGCCATCCGGATACTTGAGGGATGACCTTCCCCCACCTGCTCTCCCTGCACCCCTACCGGCCCGCCGAGGACGCCCCGCTGCTGCGCGAGTGGGTGACCACTCCCGCCGAGCTGATGACCTGGGCGGGCCCCGCCTTCACCTGGCCGCTGGACGACGCGCAGCTCGCCGCCTACGCCGCCGAGCCCAGCCGCCACATCTGGACCGCCGTGACCCCCGACAGGTACCGCGTCGGGCACGTATCGGTGTCCGGCACCCGCCTCGGCCGCATCCTGATCGCCCCCGACACCCGCGACATGGGCTACGGCCGGGCCCTGGTCACCCAGGCCGTCGAACTCTGCTTCGGCGAGCTGGGCCTGCCGGAACTCAGCCTCGGCGTCTGGGCCCACAACACCGCGGCGATCCGCATCTACGAGCGGCTCGGATTCCGTACCGAGGAGATCATCGAGGACGTCGAGGAGGTCGACGGCGTCCCGTGGACCGCCCACCAGATGCGGCTCACCGCCCCCGGGCGGTGACAATGGACGACGTGTCCTCCAGTACCCCCGCCGCCCAGCCCGACCCGGCCGCCCGGCCCGGCCTGCCCGAGCTGCCGGTCCTGCCCGTCCTGCAGGCCGACTGCGCGAACTGCTTCGCACTGTGCTGCGTCGCCCTGCCCTTCGCCAAGTCCAGCGACTTCGCCGTCAACAAGCCCGCCGGAACCCCCTGCAAGAACCTCCGGGAGGACTTCCGCTGCGGCATCCACACCCGGCTGCGCGACTCGGGCTTCCAGGGCTGCACCGTCTTCGACTGCTTCGGCGCGGGCCAGCAGGTCTCCCAGGTCACCTTCGGCGGACACGACTGGCGCACCGACCCCGGCACGGCCCGCCGGATGTTCGACGTCTTCCCCGTGATGCGGCAGCTGCACGAACTCCTCTTCTACGTCGCCGAGGCCCTGGCCCTCCCCGACGCCGCCCCGGTCCACGCACAGCTGCGCGACGCGCTCGCGGAGACCGAACAGTGGACGCGCGCCGACGCCCGGGCCCTGGCGGACCTCGACGTGGGCGCCCTGCGCCAGAAGATCAACACCCTGCTGCTGAAGGCCAGCGAACTCGTACGGGCCAAGGTGCCGGGCCGCAAGAAGAACCACCGCGGCGCCGACCTGATGGGCGCCCGCCTCTCCGGCGCGGACCTGCGCGGGGCGAACCTGCGCGGCGCCTACCTGATCGCCGCCGACCTCAGCCGCGCCGACCTCCGCACGGCCGACCTGATCGGCGCGGACTTCCGCGACGCCGACCTCCGCGGCGCAGACCTGCGCGACGCCGTCTTCCTCACCCAGCCCCAGCTCAACGCGGCCCACGGCGACCCCGCCACCCGCATCCCCTCGTCCCTGACCCGCCCCACCCACTGGACCTGACCGAGCCGACCGAGCCCGGCAACCGCCCGGCGTTCGAGGCGCGGGGGCCGGGGGCCGGGGGCCGGGGGCCGAGACAACGGCGCCGCGCCCGCACCCGCACCCCGCCCCGCACGGCGGCCGCCCCCCCCCGCTCACAGCCGCGCCAAGAACCCCCGCACCGCCGCGTAGAAACCCTCCGGGTCCCCGGCCCGCACGGCATGCCCGGCCGGCAGTTCGACCAGCCGCACCCCGGCCCTGCGCACGGTCATCTCCCGCGCGTGCTCGGCGGACAGCACCCCGCTCCGGTCCCCCCGCACCAGCAGCGTCGGCTTCCGCACCGCCAGCCAGTCCTCCCAGTGGTCCCCGTTCAGCCCCCGCTGCGACTCCACCACGTCCTCGACATCGCTCGCGGTCCCCCACCCGTCCGTGTACTCCCGAAGGGACCCCTCCAGGTGCGGCGCCGCGCTCCCCACCCCCGCGAGGAAGCCCGCCCGGGTCACGGCCCGCCTCGGCCACTCCCGCACGTACGCCAGGTCGCCCTCGACCACCGCCCCGATGTCCTCGACCACCACCGCCCGCACCAGATCCGGCCGCCGCGCCGCGAGCTGGTACGCGTTGACCCCGCCCAGCGAGTGCCCCACGACCACCGCGGGCCCCAGCCCCAGGTGCTCCAGGACGGCCGCGGCGTCCGCCACGTACCCCTCCCGCGTGTACTCCGCGGCCCGGTCCGACGCCCCGTGCCCCCGCTGGTCGAGACCGATCACCCGCCACCCGGGCCCCACCTCCCGGGCCAGCCCCTCGAAGCTCCCGCCGTCCTGGAAGTGCCCGTGCAGCGCGAGCAGCGGCGCCCCCGGACCGCCGAAGTCCGCGTAGGCCAGCCGCCGCCCGTCCGCCGTCTCCGTCACGCCCGGCAGCGGCCCCAGCTTGTCGATCACCCGCCGGCGCAGCAGCTGGTACTCCTCCCAGCGCCTCGACAGCCGCCCCGGCGGCCGCTTCACGACCCGCCCCGGCGTCACGGTCTCGCCCCGCCGGAACTGCTCCCGCGTCAGGTCGATCCGCATCCCCCCGGGCAGCTGGTTCCACCAGTGGTACCCCTCCTGCCGGCCCTCGTGGAACACCTCGCCCAGCACCAGCTCCCCGCCCACGACGTCCTGCACGAGCACGGCGGTGATGTCGCAGTGCCCCCAGGCCGGATTCTCCGCCGTCCAGGGGATCCCCGTGATGTCGGCCGGCTCGGCGGTCTCGGCCGACCAGCCCGCACGGATGGCCGCCTCTACATCGGCAAGGGTCCACGGAGTCGTCGTCATGCCCCCAGCGTGCCGGACCCCACTGACAACGCCGGTGACGGCGCCGCCGACGGGGCACGCCACCCCCCGTACGCCGAGACGACAATCATTGCCCGGCGTCACCCCCCGTGATACACAGAGTGACCGTACGTTCTTTCGCACACTCACCGCCCCCGCCCAGGTCAGAGCGCAGGGACGGGGCGCGGACCGGAGGATCGGGTAAAGAGAGCCGTCAAGTCGACGACGGCGGCGGTTTCATCAGCGAAGATAGTGCGTGACCCCTGCCGTCGGGCACGGGCTTTCGGAACTACCCATACAGGGGCGGTGAGTTACATGATCCTGGCAGCCGAAAAGGGCGACATCACCACCATCATCGGCGGAATCGCCCCGAACTGGGGGCCGTTCGGCAGTCTCGGCAACGAAGCGAAGGTCATGATCGAGGTGGTCATGGCCGTGGCGATCCTCCTCTGCCTCGGCATCGCCATCTGGGGCGCGGCCAAGCAGCGCATCGGCGCGACCGCCCTGCGCGACACGTTCAGCGCGGAACAGGGTAAGGGCCTGATCGTGGCCGGCCTCACGGGCGTCTTCATCATCGGCTCCCTGGGCACCCTCTTCACCATCGTCTACGGAATGGCCGTCTAGCGGGCCACCGCGGCCGTACTTGATGAGGAATCACCACACCGCGCCTACGCGGGAACGAGGGGGCCGAAACGCAATGAGCAACGACGACCAGTACGGCGGCACGGGCCAGACCCGTACCCGCCTCCCGGACTCCCCCGCCGACCCGTACGGCCCCGCCCGCCGCACCCCCCGCACCTCCCGCAGCCTGATCACGGTGGTCGGCGTGGTGGTCCTCCTGATCGCCGCAATCGCGTTCGCGAACCAGGGCCCGGACACCCCCGGCCCCCCCTCGCAAGACAAGCCCCCGACCACGACCTCCACGTCCCCAACGGGCACGGACCCGGTCACGGGCAAGACCTCGGGCATCCCCAAGGGCTTCGCCCACGACGAACAGGGAGCCCAGTCGGCGGCCGCCAACTACGCGGTGGCGCTCAGCTCTGACGGCATGTTCGACGCCGCCCGCAGGCGGGCGATCGTCCAGGCCGTCTACCTGCCCGACGTGGCCGCAGCGCGCCAGAGCGACCTCGACAAGGTGTACGCGGACCAGGGGTTCCTGGCCCGCATCGGTCTCGAAGCCGGCGGCAAGGCCCCCAAGGGCCTGACCTTCATCTCCCGCGTCAACCCGGTGGGTACGAAGGTCGAGAAGTTCAGCGGCGACACCGCGACCGTTTCCGTCTGGTACTCGGCGCTGTTCGGCCTCGCGGGCGAGGGCTCGAAGAACCCGGTCTCCGAAAGCTGGTACACGAACACGTTCGAGCTCCGGTGGCTGGGCGACGACTGGCGCGTCTCCGACTTCACGCAGAAGGACGGCCCCGCTCCGGTGGGCCGTGACCAGTCCGCTGCCTCGGCGGAAGAGATGGCCGCCGCGGTGTCACAGTTCGGGGGACTCACCTATGCGCGCTGACCGCCGCGGCTTGTCCCTCACGGCCGTCGTGGCCGTGGTGCAGGCCACCGCCGTGCTCCTCGCGACCCGAGCAGTCGCGGCGCCCACCCCCACCCCGACTCCCGGCGCAACTCCTGGTCCACAGGCGAGCAACAACCCCTGTGACCTGATCCGCGGCCCCGCCAAGGACTACTGCGAGCGCGGAGCCAGCGGCCAGGCCCCCACAACCGGCCTCGCCCCCAGCAACCCCTCCGACGCCCTCAACCCCCTCGCCTCCCTGGCCAAGGGCTGCGCCGACGCCGCAGCCTGGATCGTCGGCAAGCTCAGCGAAGCGGTCAAGGGCAGCGCCAACGTCGACTTCACCAACCCCGCCTTCCTCAAGCAGTACGCCGTCGTCTTCGCCGCCTCCACCATCCTCACCCTCGTCCTCTGGCTCTTCGCCGTCGCCAAGCGAGCCGTCCGCGGCGTCCCCCTCACCACCGCCCTCTCCGAAGCCATCGGCTTCCTCTGGCTCACCGTCCTCGCCTCCGCCTTCACCCCCCTGATCCTCTACACCGTCGTCTCCGCCACCGACGGCGTCACCGAGGTCATCGCCTCCGCAGGCGGCGGCCAGACCGACGTCTTCTTCGGCTCCTTCTCCGAGGCCCTCAAGAAGGGCGACGACATCGGCGGCGGCCCGATCATGCTGATCGTCGTCGCCCTCGTCACCGTCCTCGCCGCCGGCGTCCTGTTCCTGGAGCTCTTCATCCGGGCCGCCCTCCTCTACGTCGGCGCCCTCCTCGGCGTCGTCGTCTACGCGGGCCTCGTCGACCGGAACCTCTGGGGCCACGTCCGCCGCTGGGCCGGCATCATGATCGCCGTAATCCTCGTGAAGCCGGTCATCGTCATCGTCCTCGGCCTCGCCGGAGCCCTCACCGGCGAAAAGGGCCAAGGCGCCTTCTCCGCCGTCGTCACCGGCCTCGCCATCATCCTCCTGGCGATCTTCGCCTCCGCGATGATCTACCGCTTCGTCCCCGGCTTCGGCGACGAGATCGCCTCCGCCCGCTCCAACCGCAGCAAGGCCACCGACGGCGCCCAGGCCGCCGCCGTCATCAGCTCCCCGGCCTCCCTCGTCTCGCAGGGCATCAAGACCCACAGCAGCCGCGGCGCCCACCGCGGCGGCGACGGCGGCGCCAACAGCGCGCCCCGCCCCGCCAACCCCATCTCCGGAGGCGTGGCCGCCCACAGCAGCCGCCCCACCTCCGGCGGCGGCTCCGGCGGCGGATCTGTCCCCTCCGCCGCCCCCCCGCCCCGCACGAGTTCGAGCACGAGGAACACAGGAGGTGACGGGCGTTGACGACCCAGTCCCACCAGCTGCACCCGGTCGCGCCCCGCCGCACGTATCTCATCGGCCGGGCCCGGCCGAACGCGATCGTCGGCAAGAACCGCGAAACCGGCGAGATCGCCCTGATCATCGCGGGGGCCTTCTTCGGCATGATGAGCGGACTACTCGTCCCCGACCTCACCCTGCGCATCGTCAGCCTCGCCGGCTTCCCCATGCTCGCGCTCGCCGCCGTGTACGTCCCGTACAAGGGCCGCACCTTCTACCGCTGGTTCGAGATCAGCCGCAGCTACAAGCGCACCCTGCGCCGCGGCACGACCTACCGCTCGGGAGCCATGGAAGCCGGCGTACGCGGCGCCGACGGCCGCGAGGTCGAGGTCGGCCCGCCCCCCGGCATCGGCCGCATCAACTGGCTCGCCGCCCCCTTCGGCCCCGACGAGATCGCCGTCCTCCTCCACGCCGACCGCAGAACGGTCACGGCCGCCATCGAGATCGAGGGCCCCGGCGTCGGCCTGCGCGACAGCGAGGACCAGGAAGCCCTCGTCGACCGCTTCGGCACCCTCCTCAAGCACGTGGCCAACGGCGACGGCTTCGTCACCCGCCTCCAGATGCTCGCCCGCACCCTGCCCGCCGACCCCGACGCCCACGCCAAGGACGTCGCCCTGCGCGGCGACACCCAGGCCCCCGGCTGGCTGCGCGAGTCCTACGACCAGCTCCAGTCGATGGTGTCGACCTCCTCCGAGCAGCACCGCGCGTACCTCGTCGCCTGCATGCACTACAGCCGCGAACTCGCCGCCGAGGCCCACACCATCGCCCGCGCCGGCACCCCCCACAAGGGCCGCAAGCTCGACCGCGACGCCGGGCTCGCCATCGTCATGGCCCGCGAGCTCACCGACATCTGCGCCCGCCTCGCCGAAGCCGACATCCGCGTCCGCCAGCCGCTGGGCCAGGGCCGCCTCGCCTCCCTCGTGCACTCCATGTACGACCCGGACCACCCCATCGACCACATCCAGGCCATGACCAAGCGCAACGCCTGGCCCGCCGAACTCGACGCGGTCGAACCCACCTACCTCCAGGCCAAGACCCGCGAGTCCTCCACCCGCGCCCCCTGGTGCCACGCCACCGCCTGGGTGAAGGAATGGCCGATGACCCCCGTCGGCGTCAACTTCCTCGCCCCCCTCCTCGTCCACACCCCGGACGTCATCCGCACGGTCGCCGTCACCATGGACCTGGAGCCCACCGAGGTGGCCATCGAGCGCATGCTCACGGAGAAGACCAACGACGAGGCCGACGCCTCCCGCGCCGCCAAGATGAACCGGACCGTCGACCCGCGCGACATCGCCGCCCACGGCCGACTCGACCAGAGGGGTGAAGATCTCGCCAGCGGTGCGGCAGGAGTCAACCTGGTCGGGTACATCACGGTGTCCTCGCGTTCACCCGAAGCCCTCGCCCGCGACAAGCGGACCATCCGCGCCTCGGCCGGCAAGTCCTACCTGAAGCTGGAGTGGTGCGACCGCGAGCACCACCGCGCCTTCGTCAACACCCTGCCGTTCGCCACCGGCATCCGACGCTAGCTGGAGGGAAGTGCCGCCCATGCGAGATCCCATGTCCGCCCTGACGGACGCCTTCACCAGCTTCCTCTTCGGCAAAGTCGAAACCACGCGCCTGCCCGTACGCACCTCCACCGGGCAGGCGCAAGCCGTCTACCTGCCCACCGCCGCCCCCGGCCTCGGCGACTCCGGCGTCATCATCGGCCGCGAGGTCTACAGCGGCAAGGGCTACATCTACGACCCCTTCCAGCTCTACGGACAGCAGCTCCCGGCACCCCACTGGCTCGTCCTCGGAGAATCCGGCAACGGCAAGTCCGCCCTGGAGAAGACCTACGTACTGCGCCAGCTCCGCTTCAAGGACCGCCAGGTCGTCGTCCTCGACGCCCAGGGCGAAGACGGCGTCGGCGAATGGAACCTCATCGCCCAGCAGCTGGGAATAACCCCCATCCGCCTGGACCCCATCGCCGCCAACGACGACGGGATCCGCCTCAACCCCCTCGACCCGGCGATCACGACGACCGGACAGCTCGCGCTGCTCCGCACCATCATCGAAGTCGCCATGGGCCACGGCCTCGACGAGCGCGCCGGCTTCGCCCTCAAGGTCGCGCACGCCTACGTCGTCGACTCCATCCGCGACCGCCAGCCGGTCCTCACCGACATCGTCGACCAACTGCGCCACCCCGAAGCCGAGTCCGCCGAAGCGATGAACGTCGACATAGACGATGTCCGGGCCTGGGGCCTCGACGTGGCACTCGTCCTCGACCGCCTCGTCGACGGCGACCTGCGCGGCATGTTCGACGGCCCCACGACCGTCGGCATCGACCTCGACGCCCCGCTGATCGTCTTCGACCTCTCCCACATCGACCGCAACTCCATCGCGATGCCGATCCTCATGGCGATCGTCGGCGTCTGGCTGGAGCACACCTGGATCCGGCCCGACCGCAAGAAGCGCATCTTCCTCGTCGAAGAGGCCTGGCACATCATCAACAGCCCCTTCGTCGCCCAGCTGTTCCAGCGCCTCCTGAAGTTCGGCCGTCGTCTCGGCCTGTCCTTCGTCGCCGTCGTCCACCACCTCTCGGACGTCGTCGACGGCGCGGCCGCCCGCGAAGCCGCAGCCATCCTCAAAATGGCCTCCACGCGCACCATCTACGCCCAGAAGGCGGACGAGGCACGCGCCACGGGCCTCGTACTCGGCCTGCCCCGCTGGGCGGTCGAGATCATCCCGACCCTCACCCCCGGCATCGCCGTCTGGGACGTCAACGGCAACGTGCAGGTGGTCAAACACCTCATCACCGAAGCCGAACGCCCCCTCGTCTACACGGACCGCGCCATGACCGAGTCCTCCGCCCCCGCGCGGCTCCACGACGACATGCTCGCCGCCGAACTGGAAGCGGAGGAACGCGCCCTGTCCATCGAACGCCGCCGCGGCAACGGCGGCCCGGGATCCGCGACCACGGTGGCCTGACCATGCACGACGCGAGACGTACGGAGCCCCCCGCGTCCGGCGGCGTCCCGGACGGCCTGCTGGTCGGCCTCCTGGCCTTCCTCCTCGGCCTCGCGTGCCTGGTCTGGTCCGCCACCGGCCTGGCCGCCTTCTTCGCCAAGGGGGCCTGGCCGGACACCGTGACCTTCACCCGTACGCCGGGAGCCGTCCGCGCCCTGATAGCGCAACCGCACGACGTCCCGGGCGCCTGGCCGGACACCGACCCGGCGGCCCTCTCCGGCTGGGGCCTGTTCTGGGGTCTCTTCATCAGCCAGCTGCTGGTGATGTTCGTGCTCATCGTCTTCGCCATCGGCGTGTTCGCCCGCACCAAGTCCCGCCGCGCCCTGGCCGGACGGTCCCCGGCGGAGCACCCCGGACCGCCGCAACCCCGGCATCCGGACCCGGCCCCCCAGCCGGCTCCCCCCACGACCGCCACCACGCCAGCCCCAGCGCCCATCCCCGCGCCCGCGCCCGCGGAATCGCCCGTACCCGCCGCGGAGCCGCTGTTCGCGGCGTCCCCGGCCGGACCGCAGCCACCGGTCCGCGCACGCGCAGCCGCCCCTACGGCGCCCCCGGACGACGAGGCCTACCGCTACGGTTTCGGCCACGCCCCGGCCGTCCCCACCGCCCGGCAGCCCCGCATGGGCTACGGCGGCCCGAACGACAGGTTCCGCGCGGCGGCACACCGCCTCCAGGAGACGGAGGGCGCCGCGCTGGTCGTGACCTCCTCCCCCACGCTCTGGGCCGAGACCAAGGACGCCCGGGCCAAGCTCGGCCCCGTCCTCCTCTACGACCCCTCGCACCTGTGCGACACCCCGGCCCGCATGCACTGGAACCCGGCCGAGGGCTGCGCCGAGCGCGACACCGCCACCGCCCGCGCGATCGCCCTCCTGGCCCCCGTACGCCCGCAGGCCCGTCTGGACGCTGCCGTCGCGGACACCGCGGAAACCCTCCTGCGAAGCTGGCTCCATGCGGCCGCCCTGGACGGCCGCCCGTTCAAGCAGCTCCACCGCTGGACCCAGGGCAACAGCGCCCAGGAGCCGGTCCGCATCCTGCGCACCCATCCCGAGGCCGCCCCCGGCGCGGCCGGCGAGCTGGAAAGCGCGCTCACCGCCCACCCCGAACGGCGCGAGCAGGCCCAGTACCTGACGGCCCGTGCCCTCGCCTGCCTGACCTCGATCCACATCCGCGAGGCCTGCAACCCGAACCGAAGCGATTCCCTCACCCTGGCTTCGTTCCTGGCCGAAGGGGGCAGCCTTTACGTGGTGGGCGAGCCTCTGGAAGACCCCCGCACCCACCCGGGTGCGATGCCCTTGCTCACCGCACTCGCCGCTCACGTGGTCGAGCACGGCCGTCGCATGGCCGCACGGTCATCCCACGGTCGGCTCGACCCACCACTGTCCCTGATCCTGGACGACGTGGCGGCCGTAGCCCCCCTCCCCCAGCTCCCGGAACTCCTGACCGACGAGACGCTCCCCCTCCTCGCCCTGTGCCGCAGCCGCGAACAGGCCCGCAACCGCTGGCCCGGAGCCGACCTCCCGTAAGCCGTCTACCGGCCCTACGGCCTCTGGAAGACGAACTCCAGCTCCTTGGCGGACGGATCGCTCACCAGAGGCACCCGCACACCGCTGTCCGCGAACCCGACGCGACGGTAGAAGGCCTGGGCCCGCTCATTGCGCTCGTGCACGTAGAGCCGTACGCGTTCCAGCGCGGGATCCTCCAGCGACCAGGCCCACTCCAGCGCGGCCCGGAACAGTTCCTCCGCCAGCCCGGTACCCCGCCGACCCTCGCGGACGAAGACGCCGACGATGTGTCCCTGGGTGGTCTCGATCTCCCGGTCGAGGAAGTCGGTGGTCCCCAGCTCCTCCACCAACACGGCCACGGTCCCGTCCCACACCCCGTCAGGCCCCACGGCCACGAACTGCCGCACGGCCCGTCCCGAGGCCGCGCCGGCAGTCCGCTCCTGCCAGAAACCATCCGGCCGGGCCTCGGCGAGCTCGGCGGTGTCGAGGAAGGCGATGGGGGCCACGGGATCGCGGAGCGAGGCGATCCGCAGCTCCTTGACCTGCTGCCATTCCTCGGCGCGGACGGGACGTATCTGGTACTGGTTCTGTTCGGCACTCATACCGGGAATTTTAGGCTTGAGCCCTGAACGCAGAAAAGCCCCGCACCGGACCCCGAAGGGTCTGGTGCGGGGCTTCCGCAATGATTGTTCGGCGGCGTCCTACTCTCCCACAGGGTCCCCCCTGCAGTACCATCGGCGCTGAAAGGCCTAG
>NZ_JBHJTK010000034.1:65821-76735 GCF_042267665.1 Streptomyces sp. NPDC056224 | reverse complement strand
CACCGCGCCGGTGCGGCCGGCGAAGGCCGCGGGGACCGGAGCCGGCCTGGGGGCGCTGACCGGGCTGCTCGGCGTCGGCGGAGGCTTCCTGGCAGTCCCCGCCCTGGTCACCGTGCTGGCCTTCGAGATGCAGGCCGCAGTCGGCACCAGCCTGCTGGTCATCTCGGCGAACTCGCTCGCCTCCCTGGCCACCCGCGGCGCCACCACCGCCGGCATCGACTGGGCGGTCATCGGCCCCTTCACCGGCGCCGCGATCCTCGGGGCCTGGGATGGCAAACGCCTGGCCGCCAAGGTCACCGGCACCCTGCTGCAACGCACCTTCGCCATCGTGCTTCTAGCCGTGGCAGCGTTCATGCTCGCCGACGCCCTTACCTGACAAATCCGGACGGCCGATCAGGCGCCGCAGCCACCACGGCTACGGCACCACGGCTACGACACCACGGCTCAGGCCAGCGAGAGGAACAGCTTCTCCAGACGGGCACGCATCTGCTCCCGGTCGCCGGAAGCAGCCATGTCCGCATCGGTCAGGCAGTGCTGCAGACCCGTCGCGATGATCGCAAATCCCGCCCTGTCCAAAGCCCGGGACGCCGCCGCGAGCTGCGTGACCACGTCCTCACAGTCCCGGCCCTCCTCGATCATCTTGATCACACCGGCGATCTGGCCCTGCGCCCGGCGCAGCCGGTTGACCACCGTCTTCAGTTCCTCAGCCGCCATCGCCAGTTCCACAGCCAACACTCCCTCGTCGAGATACCCCCTTGGGTATCCTACCGAAGGGGTACCCCCCACCGAGCAAAGGAAGATCCCCCGTGGCACCGAACACCCCCCTCACCGCCGACCAGGCCAACGCCCGCCTCCACGAGCTGACCGTCATCGACGTCCGCACCCCCGGCGAATACTCCTCCGGCCACCTGCCCGGCGCCCACAACATCCCCCTCGACCACCTCGATGCGGCCCTGCCCGCCCTGAGGACCGCGGCCGACCGCGGCGCCCTCCTCGTCGTGTGCGCCTCCGGCGCCCGCTCGGCGACCGCCTGCGAGCGTCTGGCCGATCAGGGGATCAACGCCGCCACCCTCACCGGCGGCACCAGCGCCTGGGTTCAGCTCGGCCACGACACCCACCGCCCCGCCGGAGCCCGCACCGCCTGGGCCATGGACCGGCAGGTCCGCATCGCCGCCGGATCCCTCGTACTGACCGGTCTGCTGGCCGGGCAGCGCTGGAGCGCGGCACGCTGGCTGTCCGCGGGCGTCGCCGGCGGGCTGGTCTTCTCCGCCCTCACCAACACCTGCGGCATGTCCAAGATCCTCGCCAGACTCCCCCACAACCAGCCCGGGAAGACTGACCTGGAAGCCACCCTCGCCGCCCTGGCCGGCTGACACGCGGAACCAGTTCTCGACCCTCTCCCAGCCTTTGCAGCCCTCCCGGGAGCGCGGCGAGGCCGATGCCCCTTCCCCGCGCCCAGCCGGCTCCCAGCTCCCGGCTCCCGGCTCCCGGCTCCCGGCTCCCGGCGGACCCTCCGCCCGTCACCGGCAGGGCGCGATGCCTGCGATGCCCTCGAAGGCGCTGAAGAGGTCGTCGACGTGCACGAGCTCACCGGCGAAGACTGTTCCCCCGGCCGCCCGGGCGCTGTGCGCCGAGGAGTCGCCTGCCGTGGTGGATCGCCAGGGGAGGGCTCCTCCCTGTGGTGGCGCCGCGGGCTCGCTTGATGGGCCGAGACCGTTCCAGCGTTCCGGGGGGGGCCACCGGGCGCGTCCCCACGAGTGAATCCCGGAGTCCGCCGATCGCGCGTCAGCCCGTGCCCGAGCGGAGGGCCCGGGCGGCGGATGGCCGGGCGCCAGGCGCGCCTGCCGGGTCGTGCCGACGCCGGACGCGTCGCCGCTCCACCCCGATCCTGCCCGTTTCATCCTTCGGGGCTGCCCCTTTTTGGAGCTGGCCTTCTCGGCCTCCACGGCAGCGTCCTCCAGGGCGGTGACGACGTCCTCGCCCGGGTGCGTCCCGGCAGCATCGTGGTGAGCGCGCGCGGTGGTGGAGTCGACGCTGACCAGGTACAGGTCCACCTCGCCCCACTTCGCAGCTTCCGCGAGGCCCTCCACCTCCAGGAAGGCATGGAAGACGCCGGCGTCACGCCATTTGCCGGAAGCGGTTGTGGAGGTCGACCAAGCTCCGAACCCCTTCGGCATCTCCCGCCACTGTCCGCCGGTCTTGGACCACCGCCAGATCACACCCTCGAACTGCTGCCGCAACCGCAAGGGGTACGGGGCGTACTCGCCGATCGGCAGGCGCCCCAATGAACTCCCACTGTCAGGAACTCTCTCACTGCGACGTGAACGGCATGAGGAACGCCACAGTGCCGCCGGCCAGCAGCAGCGGTAGCCCGCCGATGGTGAGTGCCCCGTTCCTGAGCAGCAAGCGGCCCCACGTCAGCTCCGAGGAGGCTCGTCAAGGTTCCTTCGGGTCGTAGGTGACACGGGTGCGCGGTCCGCGGTTCCTGCCCCGGTGGTTGTGCTCGACGCCCTCGGTATCGGTGTACTTGTACCAGGCGGCCCCGTCCTTCTTGGTCCTGAAGTCGAACGTGGCGAATACGGTGATCCCGCGCCGCTTCAGCGCGAGGTGGATCAGCGTGTCATCCACGGCAATCGACAGCATGAGCAGGCCGATGACGAGTGGCAACGCCCCGGCGATCACGATGAGTACGTCCGACCCGCGAGTGGCGCCGACCCAGATCGTGTAAGCGAGGTACGCGAGGCTGAGGGCGCCGGCGATCGCCACTCGCCGTCGATACCTCGCAGCCAGCTTGTGCTTCTCCGGTTGGTCCAGGGCGGTGATGGTGACCCGTGCACTCCCAGCCGGGTCCCGCTGTTCGGGCAGTGCGGCCGTCAGGGCGGTCACGAATGCGGTGGTGGCAGTCGCGTTGCCGCCGTGCGCCCGATGCATGGCTCCGTCGGTGAGCACGATCACGACTTCCCGCCCGCCGTCGGTCCGGGCCTCCTGGATCACTGCAAGCGGGATGTCGGTGCGACGCCCACAAGTGACGAGCCGAAGGCTGTCCGCGTCGAGAACTGTCTCGGCATCGTCGCCGAGAAGTATCTGCGCAGAGACCATGGACATCCGCCCCCTGGGTGTGACGTGGCGTAATCCTCGTCGTGCTTGCCGGGAACCTACCGTGCCCGACGGGGTACCGCGCCAGTGGTCGGAGCGTACTAACGGAGGCTCCCGGCCGGCGATCTTACCGGCCTCCAGCTACGCGCCTCGATGATCTGGATCAAGGACCTCACCCGGACCACTTACTGATCACGATTCATACGCGCCCTAGCCGAGGTGATCGGTGATCTCGCCCTCCAGGTCGGACTCCAGCAACCGCTTCGTCAGCTGCTGGAGTCCGCTCTCGCCAGTCTCGGCCTTGGCCTCGATCAGGTTCTCGCACGTCATCGATGCATCTTCCTTGAACGGGAGTTGCGCCGAACGACCTACGTTTCCTGGACAGTCCTAGTTGAACGGCTCCAGCGTCATGAAGGCTTCTTGCGGGTTGCCGTCGTGCACCAGCGCCTCGTGGGCACCCACGTCGTCGAAGGCGAAGCCGTACGCCTTACCGTCGGCCATCTGTTCGTGGATGATGCGGGAGTAGTGGTTGGAGACGGCTTCGCGGTAGAAGTTGTTGCCGTTCGCGTCGGGTTGGTTGGGGTTCGTCAGGAGCGTCGACCGGTTGAATCCTGCGCACAAGGTGCGGGAAATCGGACCGCGGACAGTGTCGTTGGGCGCGTCCAGGAGTTTGTAGCAGCCGAAGATGCTGTCGGAGTCCGGCTTCTGGAAGCTGGTGACCACGGCCCCTGAGCCGTTGGTGAAGTTCATGACGTTGCCCGAGACCCGGCCGTAGTACTTCGTGTTCGGTTCGTTCGCGAACGGCGTCACGGTGAGCGTGGAAGTGCTGTACTTGCTCCAAACCCGGTTGACGTAGTCGTTCATGACGCCGGCCGGGATTCCGCCCGCCTCGATGCCGTGACCGGGCGAAAGCGCTCGCACCGGCGTGCCGTCGGGGCGGCTCTGGATCAACCCGCCCCAGCCGGCCGAACGCAGTTGGCTGAAGACGGCGTTGTATCCGCCCGGCTTGAGCCGACCGGTGTTTCTGACCGTGCCGTCGGCCGCCTTCACGCCCACCGCGTAGGGAGCGGAGAACATGTCGACCTGGGTGCTGTTGATCCACAGTCCGGCGTCATTGAGCGTGTATTCGGACCAGTTGAACAGGATCCCCCGGTTGGGATCGGAGGGGTTCTGCACGGCAGGCTGCACCAGGCCCCCGGTGCTGACCTTGAAGACGATCTTCTGGCCGATGGAGAAGTAGACGCGCCCGGAAAACTTGGGCATCCGGATCGTCTTGGTCTGGCCGTTGGCCGGACCCGCGATCGACGCGTCGGGCGCGGGGGTCGGCGGATTGCCCCCCACGGGCCAAGGGTGGAAGGCGCCGTTCGCGTCGGCCCAGCCCTGCTGACCCGTCGCGAGCAGGGTGCCCAGGTTGTAGATGTACACCGGTTCGCTGCGGCCCGAGGTGTTCTTGATCGTCAGCGGGATGGTGGCCGGTACGGCCTCTGCGGACGGTGACGGCCCGATGAACATCAGACCGGCGGCGGCCACCATGGCCGAGACCCCGAATGTGAGCACTTTCGACCAGCGGGACACTCTCTTCCTCCTTGTGTGGGGGACCTGCCGGGGGGAGGCGGCGGGGCATGGATAGATGTATTGAAGTCTGAGAGCGCTCCCAGCGTCGGGTCGTGTTCATCTTCTGTCAATACTCTTGACACGGCCCGGGCTGCCCCGATCCGAGCCGTGGCCAGAACGCGTACCGGCGAAGGCAACGATGGCGAGGGCTCCTCCACTTGCCACGGTCGGCAAAGCAGGACGTGAGGGTGCTACGTACCACTCTCGCGTGATCCGGAGCGCCATCCGCGGCCCGCAGAGCGCGGCAGCGCCGACTCGTTCACACTGGCAGGACGACGAGTGCAGCTGGGAGGCCGGATGAGCTGGGCATCATGGACCACCCGTGGGGTTTTCGCCGGACGGAACGGAGTGCAGACGGGCGAGGGGGGCCTCGTCCTCACCGGTGAGCTCGATATTCACACCACGTGGACCGAGGCCGACGGTCTGGCGCACGTCACGGTGCAGTACAGCGGGGGGTCCGACTGGCTCCCCCTCGCCGGAAGCCCCGTCCCGTGCCCGAGCGAGGAAGCGAGCCGGGCCCTGCATGACGCGGTCATCCATTCCGTACGCGCCGGAGCGACCCTCCCCCTGAGCACCGGCCGTCCCTGATCCTGCCGGCGGCAAGGGATCCGGGCGGAGCGGGGATGCTGTCGGCCGGGGCAGTAAGGCGGCCCCGGCTGTCGGCTGCCCGGCCTGCCCGCAGCCGGCAGCGTCACCCGGGCTGGGAGCAGCGACGTTCCTGGTGCGGCTTCCCGCACCGCCGTTCATACCGCCGCGGGTCACGGACGTGACGTGACGGGGCCGCGGCCACCAACTCCCAGGAGCGAGGCCCGGACCGGCCGCCTTCGCCGCACCGAGATGCGGTGCGGCCGTGGGCAGCGCACGATGAACGAGGACGTCTGAGCACGAGCGCGCAATGAGCTCGGCAGCGGCGACGGGCCGGAGCCGGCGGGGCGGGCCGGCCGCGTATCAGGGCGTCCTCCTTCAGAACATCCACGGCCGCGGCGCGGGAGGTACAAGCGCGCCCCGACGGCCTGCCGCACACCCCTTGGTGCCGCACGCGCCCAAGCGCGAGGAGATGGGGAGAGACATGAGGAAATCCCTGGTGGCCGCCCTTGCCACTGCCACTTCCGCGACGGCCGTCCTGCTCGCAGGCCCGGTGACGCCCGCAACCGCCGCTTCGACGTACTGCAACCAGACGACTCCGAGCACCTCGATCCTCTTCTACAAGTCCGGCAGTGGCGAGGCGGGCACGGGCACCCTGTCCGACGGCCGCTGGCAATACAAGTCGGCGTTCAACCTCCCGGCCGGATACACGCACGCCGCAGCGAGCCGCGACTCGCTGCTGCTGTACGACAAGAACACCGGGGACGGGGAGGTCGGCACCTTCACGGGCGGGCGCTACACCCGCACCCGGACCTTCGACAACTTCTCCACGGGCTGGACCTTCGTCGAGGCGTCCGGCGACTCCGTGATCTTCTACAACGGCAGCACTGGCTACGGCGTCACGGGCACCCTCAAGAACGGCACGTACCGACAGGTGCGCACGTACAGCGACTTCAGCACGGGCTGGGGAACGATGGCCGCTTCGTGCGACACGCTGGTCGCCGCGGCCAGGCACGGGTCAACCGAATTCCCCTGGAGCAACGTGGGGTACGGGACCCTCCAGGGCGGCGTGTACACGGACACGGGCAGCATCCCGAGAGACGACTTCCTGGGGCAGCTGACCGCGACCGAGGACTCCGTGCTGTCCTTGGCGAGGGCCGGTGACGGCCTCGAGTTCAGGGTGTCCGAGGCGACCGACGGCTCTGGCATTGACTTCCGCAAGATCGGCACCTCCGGTCTCTGGGACAAGGTGGGCCGGACCTCGAACAGCCTGTTCTTCTACAAGAACGACGGGACCGCCTGGACGTCGACGCTCGTCAACGGCAACTACACCAACGTCGGTCCTCTCCCCCAGGTCTCCTCGGGTTGGTCGCTCATCGAGGGCGGGGTCTGACCACCGGGACCATTGCAACCACCGACACCACCAGACCCACCGGTACGCACCACGCCCGCGCTCGCCACGACGACGGGCGTGGGCTCAGGGCGTGGGCCGTGGGCGCAGTGGCACGATGGGACCCGGCTCGGACGCAGCAGTCTCCCAGGGTGCGGCTCCAGCCATGGCTGATAATGGCTGTCGCACTGTGGGGAAACGGGGGGTACGTGAGATCAGCGGATCTGAGAACTGAGGGTACGTCCTCTGCCGAGAAGTTCGAGTGGTTCTGTGACGCGGTGTCGAACCACGTGATGCCCGTCAGCCTCAGCACCAGTCACCCCTCCGGCTTTCACGCGGACATGGCCGACCTGGAGCTCGGTTCCGTGCGACTGTCGACGCTGAGTTTCTCCCCAGTGGTGTCGCGCCGCACGTCGGCTCATGTGCGCAAGGGCGATCCCGAGCAGTTTCAGCTGGCGCTGGTCACCCGAGGCGCCTTCCGGATCACCCAGCGAAGTCACGAGTCGGTCGCCGCAGGGGACCTCGTCCTGACGGACACCTCGCGTCCGAGCGAAGGGGCAAGTGTCGAGGAGCAGTCCACGGTGGGCATTCTCCAGGTTCCCCGCTCGATCCTGCCGCTGCGGCACGACAAGGTGGAAGGCCTCCTCGGGCAGCGCATCCGCGGCGACAGGGGAACGGGTGCGATCCTCGGCAGCTTTCTGAGCACCCTGCTTGCTCAGGGTCCGAACTGTCAGCCCTCGGAGCTTGCCGGCATGGGGTCCATTGCCCTCGACCTGGCGACCGCTTGCCTGGCGCAGCAACTCGGCACCCCTGACGCGGCGCCGGCCGAGGCACGCGCCCAGGAGACGTTTCAACGCGTCACCCGTTTCATCGAGAACAACCTGGGCGACCCGGACCTGACGCCCCAAGCCGTCGCCGACCGGCACAACATCTCCCTGCGCTCCCTGTACTCCCTCTTCACCGACCAGCCCGTCGGCGTGGCGGCCTACATCCGCCAGGGCCGGCTGGAACGTGCACGCGCCGACCTCGGTCGCCCGGAGTCGAACAGTCACCCCGTACAGACGATCGCGGCCCGCTGGGGCTTCTCCAGTGCCACCGTGTTCAGCCGGACGTTCCGCGACGCATACGGCATGACTCCCTCCGAATACCGGGCGGCCGCCCCGCGTGGCGAGGTTGCACGCAGTGTTGAGGAGTCGCGCACACCACGCACAGCGCCGCCCGCCACGCGCACATAGGTTCGAGGCGACGGGCGGGACACCCCCAGCAATGGCGCCGGTGCCCCCTCTCGTCCGCCGCGTTTCGAACGGCCGCCAGGCCATGCACAGCAGGGGGATTCTTTCGTGGGCTTCAGTGTTGCGAGGTCTGAAGCATGCCCGTGCCCTGCACCGGATCCGGCAGGGGACGACCGGCCGGTACCTCACCTTCCTCCCAGGCGATCCAGTGGGTCGCCGGATCTCGCCCCGTGCGGAGTATGAGGACAGCCGGTCTGCAGCCGGATCAAGGGACAGAACTGACGGGCTGTAGTTCAGACAGCGCAGCGCCGTGACGCATCCCCTCGGATGCTCTGAAAGTCCGTGAAGTCCACGCTGCAGGGCACCAGTTGACGCCAATGGTCGTTTCTGGCCCCCAGGTCAGACGTCGTGGCCTACCGCCAGAAAACGGCCGGCCTCCGCGGGGTTGGAGGGTGTCCCCCTGCACGCCGAGGGATGGTTCGACTCCCACTTTTCTCCCGCAGTCTCAACGAACGCACCGATGGTGCCGAATTTCGCCTTCGAACTCCCACAAGTGGTCGAGGCGGCGGCTACGTACTCAAACCTGAGTAATTACGCCGGTTACGATAATGACAGGAACAAGCATTCATGTACGCCAAAACTGAAGCCGATGTTGAAGTGATCGTGACCTGGCAGAACAACGCCGGTCAGCTCCGCGGAACCAGCACCCGGGAGCGGATCAACCTGAAAGTCGGCGATCGGATGAACTTCGGCGTATCGAGCTGCACCGGCCAGTTCCAGCCCGGCGCGACGCCCAGCATCGGCGCCTTCGAGGTCTCAGACCGCCGACTGCTCTTCTCGAACTTCACCACCAGCACCACCTACGTGGTCGAGAACCTGGAGGGCGGCACGGAACTGGTCAAGGCGCGCCCGCGCCACCTCGCCATGGTGGTCCCGTTCGAAATGTCGCGGATTCTGATCCCGTCCAGCGAGGACGTGATCGAACTCACCGTCTTCGCTCCCCCGCCGCCCCTGCTCGGGCCCGCACAGGCCGCCACGGTCCCCGAGTCGGCGATGTCCAGGATGGACACGGCGAGCAAGTACTTCGCCGTTCTCGTCGCGCTGTGCGAGCCGCGGCTGCGCGGCTCCTCGATGGCCGCGGTGCCCTCCGTGCAGGAGGTGGTCGAACGGCTCAGGGGGATCGAGCAGTTCAGGGATGCGAACCGCAGCAGCATCAACTACCACATCGACTACCTGACGGATCGAAAGCTTCCGGTCAGCCAGTGGGCGAAGTATGTGGACGAAGGCCGCATGCACTCCAAGCGCGAAGCCCTGGTCGCGTTTGCGCTCCGGTTCGACCTGGTGCGGGAGGAACACCTCGATCTGCTCCCCGAGCTGAACCGTTCGGGTGCGCGGCCCTCTTGAGGCGACGGGATCACGCCGCGCGGCCGGTCTCCGTCGCCCGGGTTCCGGCCGCATCCGTCTCATGAGGCACCGCGGGCGAGCCGCTTCGTCCCGGCTGCGCTGAGAACCCCGCAGTGCCGAGAGCCGCGGAGCCGTCTCGTAGAGGTTCCACTCGACGACGACGGTCTCCGGCCAGCGTTTTCCGCCCTTGATGTCCAGTTCTGCGTACTCGGCCTCGGTTCCGGCGAGCGGCGGCAGATCGGCCGAGGACGGCAGGTCCTCGTTCAGGACCACATACAGCCCGGGCTCCTGGTCCGGCACCATCAGGTCCTCGTTCCAGTACCGCCCCGCCACCCGGAGCGGAAGGCTGCACTCGAAGACGTCATGGGTGCGGAGGAACACCTCGCGGACCGTTTCGAGCGGGCTCCGGATCTCCCGGCCCAGGTGCAGCGGGACGGTCTGGACGAACAGCCCGACGGTCTGTGAGGTACCGGGCAGCATGCGACCGTGCTGGTTGGTGGAGATCCCCCCCAGCGGATCGCCGGTGACTTCCCGCATGCCCGCGAGAACGCTCGCGGAAGTCACCGCGAACGGAGTCGCCCGAGCCTGCAGCGAGAACGCGTGCACCCGTGCCTTGGCATCCGCCGGCAGGTCGCGGGTGACGACCTTCAGCTTCGGCTCGCCCCTGTGCTCGGCACCCACCTGGAAGCGCGGAGGATACGTCCCGAACTCCTCGGCGTAGGAGTGCCAGAACGCCCGGCGCTCCTCACCCCAGGCACCGGCGAACCGGCTGCGCTGCTGCGCCGCGAAATGCTGGTAGGCGTTCTCCTGGGCGACATCGTCGGTGTCGCCGAGGTTCAATTCCCCGGCGAGCCACGTCGCCTTGTAGAGCAGATTATGCCAGTCCGTGAACTCTCCGGTCAGTCGAGCCGTCTCGGCGAACGAAGTCGGACCCAGGGCACCCTTGACCTGCGCTGCCGTCATTTTCTGCCTCCGGGCACGCAGGAGCGGCATGCCTTAGACGCTGATGCCGTCCGCACCGGAGTCCCCCTGCTTCGACTCATTCTCCAGGAAATCCGAAAGGCTGCGCGGGGAGGCGTACGAAAACACGTGACGCAGCTTCACGTCCACACCGAGGACATCGTAAATCTTGCCGGTGATCTGCAGGACGCGCAGCGAAGATCCGCCGTTCTCGAAGACGTCCGAATTCTCGTTGAGTACGGGCATTCCGAGCACCTCCTTTTCAGCCTGGTACGGGACGGTAATCTAGCGATCGGTAGGGTGCGCCTGTACTGACATCGGTCAGGATCTCGGCTTCGGCTTTCCCGGCCCGTAGCCGATCCGCGCGGGTCACGGGTGCGGTCCAGGAGGTCGCGGCGGCGGCTCCGGTCCGTCCGACCGGCCGACGCCACGGCGGGGACAGCGTGCACGTGCCCCCGCCGTAGCTTCGGTGGCCCCGAACCGGCTCTGGTCGCTCAGCCCACGCGCTCGATGCGCGCCCGCCGGATCAGGTTCTTGCCCGGCTCCCGCACCTTCTCGAAAGCCGCGTTGTTCAACAGAACACAACTCCCCGACGGACCATTCACCGTCACCGTCGTCGCCTGACCGTTGTCC
>NZ_JBHJTK010000034.1:0-65724 GCF_042267665.1 Streptomyces sp. NPDC056224 | reverse complement strand
ACAGAACACAACTCCCCGACGGACCATTCACCGTCACCGTCGTCGCCTGACCGTTGTCCAGATTCGTCACCTTCAACTTCGTCCCCACCGGAAACGTCCCACTACTCGCCGCCGGCGCACCCCCCTCACCCGACAACGTCACCGTCGACCCCGGACACACGACGTCGGGGGCGGCCGCATTGCCGGTCGCCATCGTGGCGACGAACCCTCCGGTCACCAGTGCTCCCGCGACGACAGAGAGCACGATCTTCTTCTTGGAACTCATGGTCCGCTTCCGGGACATTGACACTCCTCGATCCGATGGACGCTGGCCCCCCTCTCCTTCATACGGGCCGGCGTCACGAGCGGGTGAAGTCTTGTCACCGCCTTACAAATCCGTCCTCGGGGAGGTTCCGGGCGCTGCACGGCATGCCACGGCGGCCCGAGGCTCATACTCAAAGAAGCAGGTCACAACCCCAACGCCCGTAGGGACGACGTGCGTGTGCGGCGCTCACACCGATGGACTTGAACGACGCACGGCCGAGGAGATCACAGGCAGCCTTAAGGTTCGGTTGATCTGCCCTTAACCAGCCCACGGCAAAGGCCGGCGAGGCCCGTAGGCATCAGAGCACGCCGCCATGTCCTCCCCGGGCCCGGTGGCGTCAGCGGCCCGGCCCGGCCCGGCTGGGGGCAACCCGGCCCGCCTGGGGGCGCTTCCCGGCACGCAAGGATACGGAGGACTCCGCCCGGGAGTTGGCGCTTGCCGTGATCGTCTACCGCCGGAAATGCCGTCCGGTTGAATGAATGCCATGACGCACGCTCTGGGTTTCACCGAGGAAGACCTGCGCCGGCTGGCAGGGGCACGCTCCTTCGAGCGCGGCCTGGGTTATCTGGCCGCGGTGTCGCGGCTGGAGGTCGGAGACGAGACGATCACCGCGACCGTGGACGGCAGCGACACCTACGAGGTGGAGCTCACCGAGGACGAGGACGGCCGGCTGAGCGGATGGTGCGACTGCCCGTACGGGCAAGAGGGCAACTTCTGCAAGCACTGCGTGGCGGTGGGCCTGTGCGTACTGGGGCAGGCCGAATCGGTGCCGCGCCAGCGGTCGGCCGCCGCCGCGCGAACCCGGCTGCTGGATGACTGGCTGGAGTCCCGCACGCGCGAGGAACTGACCGCCCTGGTGAGGGAACAGCTCGCCGGCGACCGTGGCCTGCGCCGCCGCCTGGAGTTGCGCGCGGCCGCGTCCGGGGAGGACACCGGCATCGTCCGGGAGCGCGTCCTGAGCCTGCTCGACACCCGCCCCTTCGCCCGGTACGGCTACGTCGAGTACGCCGACGCCCGCGCGTACGGGCAGCAGGCGGCGGAGGCGGTCACCGCCCTGCGGGCGCTGACGGCGAGCGGCCGGTCCGCCGACGCGGTGGAGGTGGCCCGCGAGGCGCTCAAGGTCTTGGGCCGCACGTACGGGGAGATCGACGACTCGGACGGCCTGATCGGGGACGTCGTCGCCGGCCTGGCCGAGACCCACCTGGAAGCCTGCCTGACCGCCCGCCCAGACCCGGTGGAGACCGCCGAGTGGCTGGTGCACCACCTGCTGGACGAACGGAACGAAGCCACGGACATCGATCTCTTCGACTACCGGGAGGCGCTGGGTGAACCGGGCATGGTCCGGGCGCGCGACATGGTGGTGGCCGCCTGGCGGGCGAACCCGAAGGGGTGGGCGGAGAAGTGCCTCATGGAGCGCATGCTGAAGACGGATGGTGGCAGCGTCGACGCGCTGGTCGCCGTCCACGCTGCGGACCTCGCTCCGAACGGCCGCACCCACCTGGTGATCGCCAGGGAGCTGGAGGCGGCGGGCCGCGCGGTCGAGGCCCTGGAATGGGCCGAGCGCGGGCTGCGGGAGGCCGAGTCCGACCGGGACCCGGACAACGAGCTGGTCACCTTCGTCTGCGAACGGTACGCGCGGGCCGACCGCCGGACCGACGTGGTCACGATCCGCCGGGAGTCGCTGCGGACCCGTCCCTCGCTGGCCGCCTACCGGCATCTCCGTACGGCGGCCCGTGCGACCGGGACCTGGGAGGGAACCGAGCGCGCGGCCGCCCTGAAGGTGCTGGAGGCGGCGGACGAGTCCCGGACGGGCCGCCGGTACGGCGGCTCGGTGCTGGTCGACGCGCTCATGGACGACGCCGACCTCAAGGCCGCGTGGCAGGCCGCCGCCGATGGGTACGCCGACCAGCAGCAGTGGCTGACCCTGGCCGACCGGATCCGCGACGACCGACCGGCCGACGCGCTGACCGTCTACCTGCGCTGGATCGAGCCACTGCGCGAGCAGACCGGTGACAGCACGTACGAACGCATGGCGGAACTGCTGCTCAGCGCCCGAGCCTGCCACCGCCGGCTGGGCACCGAGTCCGAGTTCGCCTCGTACGTGGCCGCCTTGCGCACCGACCAGAAGCGCAAGCGGAAGCTGATGGCGACGCTCGACCGGCACGGCCTTTGACTGCGAGCCGGCCCGGCAACACGAAGGGGTCGAATGGCGGACGTCTCCGGAGGGAGCGCGTGCCCCGACCGTACGACGGTCACGGACACCGGACCTCGACGCGATGCACCGGCCGCTCGGGCGTAGGCTTCGCCTGCACGGACGCGGCGGGGGGCGGAGCACATGACGGCAGACACGGCACAGCGGTGGGGGTCGACGCTCGATTCGGTCGTGGTGTACGCGCAGGGTGCGGTCTGTCGGCGCCTGGCCCGGGGCAGCGTGCCGCCTGACGGCCGGGTGCGCGTGACGGGCCTGCCCCGCCCGCTGGACCCGGGCTCGCTGCGGGCCCGTGTCCTGGGCGCCCGCGGGGTGCGCGTCACTCAGGCCCGGGTGGAAGTCGAGGCCGAACCGCTCGGCCCGGGCACGTCCGACGAGTTGCGGCGCGATGTCGAGCGGCTGCGCGACGAGTGTTCGGCGGCGCAGGAACGCCGGGACCGACAGCTGAGCCTGATCGAGGAGGTCAGGGCCCTGCGACCGGTCCCGCCCGCCCGCAGGCGCGAGGACCCGCACCGCCGCACCCCGGTGGACGCGTGGCTGGAGCTCGCCGACTTCGTCGACGAGCGGCTGACCGGCCTGCACGCCCGCCTCGTCGTGCTGGAGGAGGCACTGCGCAGAATCGAACACGAGCTCGCCATCGCCGCCGACAGGCTCGCCCGCGCCTCCACCGACGCACCGTCAGCGCACGTGGACACCACGGTCTGCGCGGTCCTGACCCTCGACTGCACCGGCACCGATGACACGGATGCGGGGCGGGATGTGGGGGTGGAGGTGGAGGTGGAGCTGGAGTACGCCGTGCCGGGCGCCGTCTGGGTGCCGGCCTATCGCCTCACTCACCGTCAGGGCGACGGCAGCGGCCGTCTGGTGCTGCGCGCCTCGATCGCCCAGCGGACCGGCGAGGACTGGACCGGCGTGCGCATCGCCCTGGCCACCGCCGACCTCCAGCGCCGCACCGACCTGCCGAAGCTCCACTCGATCCGGATCGGACGCCGTCAGCCCGCCCCCACGCCCTCCGGCTGGCGCGAGCCTCCGGCGGGGCTCGCCGACCTGTTCGCGGGCTACGAGGCGGCAGGCCCCCGTCCTGGCACGACCGCCGCACCTGCGGTCGTCGGGACCGGCGCCGCTCCGGTGGCAACCGCGTCCGGCGCCGCGGCCGGTCCCGTTCCGCCACCGCCGCCTCCCCCACCGGTGCCTCTCCCACCGGTGCCTCTCCCAGCGTCGGCACCGCAGGGTTACGGCGGTCCACCGTCCGCGGTCCCGGTACCCGGCGGCACGGAAGGCCTCTCCCGGGAAGCCTTCGGCGGCGGGATGCCCCACCCCGTGCCGTCGGCCCGTGCCCAACCGGCCGGCAGGCCGCGTACCGGAGGCAGGTCCTTCGCAGGGGCTCCCGCTCCCCTGTCCCCCGCGGCCCCCGCGGCCCCCGCGGCCCCCGCGGCCCCCGCGGCCCCCGCGGCCCCCGGCCAGGCTGCCCCGCCGCCCCCTCCGGCACCGATGGCCGGTCCGCCGCAGCCGAGCGGCGCCGAGCTCGACTATGCCGCCCTCGTCCTGTGCGGCCCCGACGAGCAGGGGGGTCGCCGAGGCCGGCTGTTCCCCGCCTCTCCCTTCGACCCGGTGACGGCCGAGTGCCGCCGCCGCGCCGAAGCAGTGGCCGCGCTGCCGCTGCCCGGACACGCCGTGCGGCCACGCGAGTCGGCGGGTTCCTTCGACCACCGCTTCGACGCCGCCGCCCGCGTCGACATTCCGTCGGACGGCACCTGGCACACCGTCACCGTCACCGAGGTCCCGGTCGGCCTGCGCACCGAGTACCTCTGCGTGCCGTCCGTGGAGCAGACCGTGTACGCGACGTTGATGCTCTCGAACGCCACCGACCAGGCACTACTGGCCGGCCCGGTGGAGGTCATCGTCGACGACGACTTCCTGCTCACCACTGCACTGCCCACGCTCGCCCCCGGCGGCGTCCGCCGGGTCGGACTCGGACCGGCCGAGGCCGTCCGGGTCACCCGGCGTACGAACCTGCACGAGTCGACGTCGGGCCTGCGCAACAACACCACCGTGCTCGACCACCGCGTCCACGTGGAACTGGCCAACCGCCTCGCGAGGCCCGTCACCGTCGAGGTCCACGAGCGGGTCCCGGTCACCTCCGAAACGGACGTCCGGATCGAGGAACGGGCCGACTGGACGGCACCCGAGGTCGGCGCGGGGCCCGATCGCCATGCCCCGGGCACCCGCATCTGGCGGCTGGACCTGCCCGCAGGTGCCACTGCCGCCCTCGACGGCGGCTACGAGATCCGCATCCCGACCGGCAAGGCCCTGGCCGGCGGCAACCGCAGGAGCTGACACACGCCATGTCCACGGCCCCGAAGCCGATCGCCCTTCCCGTCACAGCCGTCACGTGCCTTGAGGACCGCGCCCATGTCGAGCGGGCGCTCGTGCTCGATCTCGAGGCGGGGGTCCAACGGCTGCGTCTCGGGCCGGTCAGTGCGCTGGCCGTCGACCGGACCCTCCATGCCGAGCTGACCGCCGATCACGCGGCGACCGTGCTCGACGTGCGGATCGTCCGCAGCTGGACGCCGCGCGGACCGCTGCCGGCGGCCGCCGACGAATCCGCCCTGCGCCACCGCGTACACGCCCTCGAAGAGGAGCGGCTGGATCTGGGGCGGCGACGCGACCGCCTGCACACCCGCCTCGACCTCATCGGCCGGCTCGCCGCGGATCTGCTGCGGGACATCGGCGAAGGCGCCGGTTTCGGGGAGACCGAACGGCCCCGCTGGGCCCGCGAACTGGACCGGGTGGACGAGGAACGCGATACGTACGGCGAGCAACTCCGCACCGTGGAGGCCCGGCTGGCCGCACTGGCCGTCGAACTCGGGCAGTGTCAGCGGGCCATGCACCTCTCGGAGGAGGCGCCCGCCGAGCTCGTGGGCCATGTCGAGCTGACGCTGGACGCTGCGGTCGCCGGGCCGGTCGAACTGCGCCTGAGCCACCTCGTGCCGTGTGCGCTGTGGCGGCCCGCCTACCGGGCCGTGCTCGACGGGGACGCTCTGACCCTGGAGACCGACGCGATCGTCTGGCAGCGCACCGGGGAGGACTGGTCCGACGTACGGCTGACGTTGTCGACCGCCCGCTCGGCGCTGGCCACCGATCCGCCACGACTGGGCGAGGACCGGCTGACGCTCAAGGACCGTTCCGCAGCGGAGCGCCGCACGGTCGACGTCGAGCTGCGCGAGGAGGAGATCGGGGCCCTCGGCCCGGCATCCGTGCTCGGCCTGCCGGGGGTGGACGACGGTGGCGAGGCGCGCGTGCTGAGCGCCCCCGCGCCGGTCTCCGTGCCGGCAGACGGCCGCGCCCACCGAGTGCCGCTCTCCGTCCTCACCACGGCCGCCACCAGCGAGTACGCCTGCTCGCCGGAGGTTTCACCGCTGGTCACCCAGATCGTGCGGTTCGACAACCGGTCCGGCCACGCACTGCTCGCGGGTCCCGTGGACCTGGTCCGCGGCAGCGGCTTCAGCGGGCGCGGCACGCTGGACTTCACCGCCCCCGGCGCCCCCGGCGAGCTCGCCTTCGGCAGCTGCGATGACCTCGGGGTGGTCCGGCGCGCCGAGGAGTCCCGCGATTCCGCCGGAATCGTGCAGCGGACCGTGGTCACCCGCACGGTCCGGCTGCACCTGTCCCGGTTCTCCGCGCCCGGGGACCGCGGAGACCGGGCGGTCGTCCTCCGGGAGCGGATCCCGGTCTCCGAGGTCTCGGCCGTGGAGGTACGCCTGCGGAAGGACGCCTGCTCCCCGGCGCCCGACGCGGTCGACGCCGAGGGCATCGCCCGCTGGGACGTCCTCCTCCCGCCCGGTGGCAACCGCACGGTCAGCCTGGTCTACGAGGTATCGGCGAGCGCCAAGGTCGCCGGGCTCTGATCCGAGCGGAACAGGACACGGGTTCACCCGTGCCCCGCAACAGTCCGTCGCGGCGGGCACGGCACGGTCCGCCGTCAGACCTATGAAGCGGCGAGCGGGCAGCTCGTCAGAAGGTCTTCGGGGCTGGTGGAGGCAGGGCGGGGCACCGTGTGGCCGGCCGGCGGCCGCACCCCGCGTGCGGTCCAGTCCTCCAGGGCCGTGAAGGCGGCCCGGTGGCACGGGAGGAGGGGCCGGAGCTTGTCGGGAAAGGCGTCGAACAGCGAGTCGACGTGCGTTCCTCCTTCGACCCTGTAGTAGCGGAAGAGGTGGCCGCGGCCGGCGTCGCCGACCATGCGGGCGTAGACGTCGGAGTCCTGGCTGATGGGCAGCAGCACGTCGAGGGTTCCGTGCACCGTGATCAGAGGCTTGCCGATCCGGCCGCTGAGAGCGATCTTGGAGACCGCGTCGCGCACGCCGGCCGGCCGGGAGCGGTAGTCGTAGTCGGCGTCGCAGGCGGGACTGCCCGGTGCGCAGAAGGGATGACCGGCCTCCAGCGTGCCGTCGTAGCCGGGGTCGAGTTCCTCGCGGTAGATGCGCTGGGTCAGATCCCAGTAGTACTGGTGGTGGAAGGGCCACAGGAATTCCGAGCCGGCCGGGAAGCCTGCGGCGGTCATCTGCTGGTGGGCGCGCTCGGCCCCCTGGCCGCCCCCCGCGTAGGCGGGGTAGGCCGCGAGGGCGGGCGGCAGGAAGGTGAGCAGGTTCGGCCCCTCCTCGCGCCAGAGGGTGCCTTCCCAGTCGACACCGCCGTCGTAGAGTTCCGGATGGTTCTCCAGCTGCCAGCGGACCAGGTATCCGCCGTTGGACATGCCGGTGGCCAGCGTGCGTGCGGGAGGCCGCGCGTAGCGTTGTGTGACCACGGCTCGGGCGGCGCGGGTGAGCTGGGTGACCCGGGTGTTCCATTCGGCGATCGCGTCGCCGGGTGCCCGGCCGTCACGGTAGAAGGCGGCCCCGGTGTTGCCCTTGTCGGTCGAGGCGAACGCGTACCCGCGGGCCAGGACCCAGTCTCCGATGGCCCGGTCGTTGGCGTACTGCTCGCGGACGCCCGGGGAACCGGCGACGACCAGGCCGCCGTTCCACCGGTCGGGCAGGCGGATCACGAATTGGGCGTCGTGCTGCCAGCCGCGGTTGGTGTTGGTCGTCGAGCCGTCCGGAAAGTATCCGTCGATCTGGATGCCGGGGACGCCGCTCGGCACGGAGAGCCCGGCCGGGGTCAGGCCCGCCCAGTCGGCCGGGTCGGTGTGTCCGGAAGCGACGGTCCCTGCCGTGGTGAGCTCGGCCAAGCAGGCTTTGTCCTGACGTTCGGCACCCGGCACCCTGAGCCACGAGAGCGTCGCGCAATGGGCCGACACGCCTTCACCGGCACGGCCGCGGTCCTGGGCGGCCGCCGGGACTGCGGCGAGGGTCACGAGCGCCGCGGCCGCGGCGACGGCCCGCCGTAGCCTGGCGATGTGGGGCACTCTGCGCGGCCGTTGCGGCGGTGGTGCCGTTCTGGGCACGGGGAACACGGATACCTCCGGTGGAGTGGCGTCAGCGGGCAAGGCGGGACGCTATGGCTCACCGCGCCGCCCTGGGCAGGGGTAGGGCCCCCACAGCCCCGGACTGGACAGTGGGGCTGTGCACCACACCACACTCGGGGGGCGCTCTCGCCCCCGTCTCCGCCATCCGTGTCTTCTGCGCCCTGCACGAGTGGCCGGGGCCCCGCCGACCCTGCGAACGACCGGCGTAGACCAGCGCCCGGGACGTGGGACAGGCACGGACGCCGAAGCCCCGGACCTTCCGGTCCGAGGCTTCCTCCAGCGCGGCCGCACCCTCGACGTCTTCCGGCCCGACGTAGGCGGCGTCTGCGATCGCTGACGGCCACCCAGCCTCCTTGCCGGTCGACGCCTCCTCGTTGTCCGACGCCCTCGCCGCCGCTTGCCCGCGGTCCTGCCCTCCCCTGCCGGGCAGGCGGGGCAGCAGGCCGGGCCCTGCCGTCAATGGCACCTGGCCCACGCCACCTCGTCACAGCACTAGACGCACTCCCATACGGCCGCCTGCGTGCCGGTCGCGGTGCTGGCACCGGGCATGTCCAGGCACATCCAGGTGGGGGCACCGCTCGGAGTGGTACCGCTGATCCAGTAGCCGGGGTTGCCGTCGATGCCGTCCGTGTCCCACCACTTCTGGTTCAGGCCGCCGCTGCAGTCCCACTGAATGATCCTGGCGCCTTTGCGCGCCGAACCCCCGGAGATGTCGAGGCACTTGCCGGAGTTGGCGTTGCGCAGCTGGATGAAGTTTCCGCCGTCGGTGACCTCCGACTTCCACGACTGCTCGCTCGCGGTGCCGCATTCGGCCTGCACCACGGGGGCCCCGTTGTCGTTCGAGGCGCCCTTCACCTTCAGACACATGCCGCTGTGGACGTTGGCGATCTCGTAGCGGCTGCCGCGCTTGCGCAGCTGCCACAGCTCGTTGGGGGCCAGCATGGCCTTGAGGTCCGAGGCGGTCTGCGCAGTGGGAACGGGTGCGGGGCGGGCCGCGGCGGCGGTCGCGGGGAGGGTCGTCCCCGCGACCGCGATCAGGGCGAGCAGGGCCGAACCGGCGGACGTGCGCATCGTGAAGATCATGCTCAGTACCTTTCGTGCCACGGCCCCGTCGCGGGTGCGAAGGCGCCGGTCGGATGAGGTGGCGCCGGTCCGTGGGGGCCGGACCGGCGCGGTGCCCACTGTGTCCGGCGGCGGTGCCCGCGCACATCGTGGAAGACCACGAACACGGCGCTCCTCTCGTTCTCGTGGTCAGTCCGGCAGCCCTCCCCCGGCGGCGTCCGATTCGGCCAGGCCGGCCGTGAGCTGGGTGCGGCGGGTCACCTTGAGTTTCCGGTAGGCGCTGGTGAGATGGGACTCCACCGTGCGCCGGGTCAGGTGGAGCGCCTCGCCGATCTGCGCGTTCGTGTGCCCCAGGGCGGCGAGGTCGACGACCCGCCGTTCCGCTGCGGTCAGTGCGCCCGGGCCGGTCCGGGCCCGTGTCGTGGTGCGGGCGTTCGCGGCGCGCAGCGCTGCCCGCGTAGCCCGCAGGAGCCGGCCGGCCTGTGGTGCCGCCCCGCCGGGGGCGCCGTCGCCCGGGCCCTGCCCGAGGCGGTCGTCGGGGCCGTCACCGGCTCCCGTGGGGGACAGCAGGCGGACCGCCTCGGCCTCGGCGGCGCGCAGATCGTCCCGGCCCCTGCGGCCGAGCCCTGCCCCGATGCGTGCTCGGCCGAGGTCGATCAGGGTCTCGATGCGTTCCACCGGTGCGGGCGCTCCCTCCAGCAGGGCGGCCGCCTCGACGAGCGAGTCCAGGCCCCGTCGGCCACCGACGGCCGCGGCGTGTGCCCGCAGCGCCCTGCCGACCGTACGAGGGGTTCCCCAGCGGCGGGCGTGGTGCAGTTCCTCCTCCGCCAGCTCTCGGGCCGCAGCGGCCCGGCCGAGGCGGGCCAGAGCGAGGGCCGCGCCGGAGCGCCACGGTGTTGCCACGGGGCTGACGAAGTCGCGAGCGCTCTGGCCGGTGCCGCAGGCGAGGTAGTCGTCGAGGGCGGCCTGCCAGCGTCCTTCGGCGCTGTGGAGCAGGGCGCGTGCGTAGCGCAGTTCGTTCCATTCCCAGGAAGTGTCCGCGGTGGTCGCGTCGGGTGTGGACAGGAGCTGCCAGGCCTGGTCGCGCTGCCCGAGTTCGTACCGGGCGAGCGCCACCATCGAGACCAGGTGGGGCGCGCGGATGCCGCGTCCGGTGCAGGTGTGCGCCAGGAGGGTGTTCTCGGCGATGACCCGCCGGAAGTCACCAGCCCAGAGCGCGGCTTCCGCCCGGGCGCTCAGCAGGCATTGCAGGCCCACGTCGGTCAGGTCCGGCGGTGCGGGCGGTACGGGCAGTCCCTGCTCGGCAAGGGTCCGCGCGTCCTGCAGCTGGTCCGCCCACTGCAGCAGGGTGGCGGCGCTGCCCATCCAGGCGGTGCGCAGCAGCGGGTGGATGGGTGCCGCGGCGAGCCGGGGCCGGATCCGGTCGATGACCTCGGCCGCGGAGAGGAGCCCGGCACCGGTCTCGTACTCGGTGATCAGACCGCAGACCAGCGGTTCGACGGTGGCCGGGGCCGTGGGAACGAGGGCGCGCAGGCCTGCTACGGCATTGCGCCAGGCGACCGCGTCGTGCGAGGAGATGAGGGCGGTGACGGCCCGCAGGATGTGCACCAGCTCGTCGTCGTCCGTGCCGCTGCTCGCGCGGTGCAGGACGCTCAGCGCACTGTCCGTACGGCCGCTGGCGGCGAGGGCCGCGCCGAGGGCGGGTGCGGCAGCGGCGCGCTCGTGGCGGTCGGGATGCAGGTCGAGGCCCGCGCGGAGCCTGCGGATGCCCGCCTCCGCGCTGTGCGGGAACTCCAGTGCTCCCAAGCGCAGGGTGAGGGCGGCGTGCCGGTGCTGGGCCAGTGGCGGCTGCGCGCGCAGGGCGTGGCGCAGCAGACCGGCGGCTTCTTCGATGCGTCCGGCCCGCACGGCCTCCTCGGCCGCGTCCTCGAGGCAGCGGGCCATCCATGCCTCGCACGGGCGGTCCAGGTGCAGCAGCCGGGCGGCGACTGCCGCTGCGGGAGCGCCGCGGTCGTGGAGGAGCCGGGCGGCATGAGTGTGCAGGGCGGCCAGTTCGGCGGGGTCGGCGGCCTCCAGTACGGCTTCCAGGGCGAGCGGGTGGGAGAGCAGCCGGGCCAGCCGCGGACCACCCGGCGCGGCCGCGTGACGGGCGGGACACAACTCCAGTGCCTCCTGGAGCAGGGCGGAACCGGTGGCGGGGGAAAACCGGGCGGTGGCGGCGAGGGCGAGGCCCATGTGGCGGGATTCGTCGTCGGCACGGTGTCGGATCCAGCGCGCGAGCGCGTCGCGGTAGCGGGTGAACGGGGCGCCGCCGGGGTCCGGGTCGCGTCGGGGCCGAGCAGCCCTTGGGCCAGGAGCGTCGGACAGGGAAGCGAGGGCAGCGGCGCCGGTGGAGTCGGCGAGGTCGGCGAGGTCGGCGAGGAGCGCGTGTACGAGGGCCGGGTTGCCACCGGTCGCGTCCCGGCAGATCGCACGCCACTCGGGGGCCAGCCCGCGATCGCGCGCGAGCCGTGTGACGGCGCCCGGCCCGAGCGGGGGAAGCGGGAGGCACGCGCCCGTGGTCCGGGGCAGCCAGGTGACGTCGGCGTGCTCGCGGCATTCGGTGGCCAGCAGGAGGACCGGAAGCCGGGCGATCCGGCGCGCCAGGTATCCGGTCCAGCGGCGTGACACCGGGTCCGCGCAGTGCAGGTCGTCGACGGCCAGCAGCACGGGACGGGCCGCGGCGGTCCGGGAGAGCTGGTCCAGCAGCCGGTGGAAGACCTGTTGCTCCTGCTCGGCGGCGAGGTCGCCGAAGGGAATGCCGTCGGCGGTCGGGAAGACCTGCCGTAGGAGGGCGAAGGGGAAGGCCGTCTCCTCGGGTGCGCAGCGCGCCGACAGCACCCGTACGCCGTCGTCGGCGCTCGCCCGGCGGACGGCGGCGTCGAGCAGGGCGGTGCGGCCCCGGCCGGGCGGTGCGGCCAGCATCAGCCAACTGCCCCTCCCGGAGCGAGCCCGGGCCAGGGCGGCGGCCGTGGCTCCGAGCAGGTCGTCGCGTTCGACCAGTACGTGCGTCACTTCCGCCCTCCCACACTGCTGCCGACGGCTGCGTGCCGCCCGTGACGGCCCGGGTGGGCGCCCGTAGGAATCATGAAGGGACGGAGCGCGAGAAGTGGGGTGATCTTCGGTCAGATTTGCCTGAAAGAGCATCAGTCGGGCCATACCAGCCAAATCGGCAGCGGATTGACCGGATCCGAATCCGCGAGAGCGAAGAACAGAGTGTCGCTCCCGCCGCCTCCCCTGCCGGTACCACCCGTGAGCGAGCGCGGCGGGGCGGCCGCGCTCGACACGCTTGCCGGTTGTATCCGCTGCCGGTCCGTCAGCGACGGCCCACGGAAGGCAGGTTCACCCGCAAGGGGCGCACGATTCACCGGCGAAACGCCACTGCGAACCCGCCGTGAGATGAGACGGGTACGGCGCGGCACGGCGACGCCTCAGAAGGCGACGGCGTCTCGGACGAGCCGGCCCTCTCACAGGCCGGGGGCTCCCCACAGCGGGAACCATCGGCTCAACTCCTGCTCGATGCGCAGGTCGTCTTTGATCACGGCCTTGACCTGGAGCTCCAGGGGGTTGTCGCGTTTGTGACCGGGCAGCGGGGCGAAGGGGTAGAAGGTGCCGCGCTTGTAGAGGTAGACCAGGGCGAGGGAACGCAGCTCGGCGTCGTGGAAGGAGACAAGGGAGCACAGGAGCTGCGGGCCGAAGCCGCTGTCCTGCAACGCGGTGTTGACCGCGTGCAGGTCCCCCACCAGCGCGGGCAGGTCGTCGGGGGCGCGGTGGGAGAGCAGCCATGAGTAGCCGTAACCGTCACGGCTGAACTCCACCGGTGCGCCGGTGCGTTCGGAGTCCACGTCGAGCAGGGCCCGTACCTCTTGCTGTACCTGGGTGAAGGCGCCGCCCTCGATGGAGGCGAAACAGACCGAGCCCGCTCCGGTCGGGGTGAAGCCGATGGCTGCCTGGAGGGTGATGGCCGCCGAGGGCAGGCCGAAGAGCTGGTCCAGGTCGGGTCTGACCGGCTTGGACCGCCCGAGCAGCGTGTCCCAGAAACCCACGGGGCCTCAGCTCCCTCTCACGGTGTCTCACCGCCCGGTCCGCCCAGCTCCGCGGCGAGTTCGGCGAGGGCCTCGAGCCGGCGTTCGAGGCTGGGGTGGGTGGAGAACAGGTTGGCCACCACCGTGCCGGGGCCGAGGGCGGGGGTGAAGAAGAACGCGTTGAACGCCTGCGCGGTGCGCAGGTCCTCCGTCGGGATGCGGGCGATGTCCCCGGTGACCTTGGTCAGGGCCGAGGCCAGGGCGGACGGCTTGCCCGTGAGCATGGCTCCGGCGCGGTCGGCGGCCAGTTCGCGGTAGCGGGACAGCGCCCGGATGAGCAGGAAGCTGAGCGCGTAGACGAGGGCCGAGACGGCCATGACGAGGACGAGAAGGACGGCGGTGTTCTGGTCGCGTCCGCGTCCGCCGAACAGCTGGGAGTAGAACGCGAAGCGGACGATGAGTCCGGCGATCACGCCCAGGAAGGAGGCGATGGTGATCACCGCGACGTCCCGGTGCGCGACGTGGGAGAGCTCGTGCGCGAGGACGCCTTCGAGTTCTTCGGTGGTCAGGCGGCGCTGGAGCCCGGTGGTGACGCACACCACGGCGTGGTCGGCGTTGCGTCCGGTCGCGAACGCGTTGGGCAGGTCCATGCGTGAGACGGCGACCCGGGGCTTGGGCATGTCGGCCGTCGCGCACAGCCGGTCGATGACCCCGTGCAGCTCGGGCTGCTCCTCGGGCGTGACGAGCTGCCCGCGCATGGCGTACAGGGCGATCCGGTCCGAGTACCAGAACTGCGCGCCGAGCAGGGCGGCGGCGATGACGACGACCAGGACGGTTGACTTCAACAGCACGATCAGCGCGGCGATGAACGCCACGTACACCAGCCCCAGCAGGAACATCGTGACCGCCATGCGGGCGGTCAGCTGCCGGTCGGGCTCGAAACGGCTGCGCACTGCCATCACCCCGGGATCAGGCCCTCGTCGGACAGCAGCTCGCGCACCTGGGCGAGGCTGGTGTCCGCATCGGGCAGTACCAGGTCGGACGGCGTGATCGCCTCGTCCGGCAGCGGTGTGCCCAGCGTGCGCACGGCGTCCAGCAGGGCCGACAGCGCGGCCGTGAACGCCGCTTCGACGCCCGCGTCCGCAGCCCGCTGCAGGGCGGTGTCCAGCTCGTTGAGCGGAACCAGGTGCGCTTCGGCGATCTCGTACTGGCCCTCGCCGAGAATCCGCATGATCATGATGTCACCTCCGGGTCCGCCGGCCCCTTCGACCGTTCCGGCGCCTCCACCGCCTCCACCGCCTCCCCCGCCTCCACCGCCGCCGGCGTGGAGGCGGCAGGCAGCTCGGCCTTCATCCGGGCCAGCTCCCTCTCCACGTCCTGGCCCGCGGACATGCGCTCGAGCTCGGCCTGGATGTCGTCCCGCCCGGCAGGCACGGTGGCGTCCTCCAACGCCCCGGAGGCCATCAGCTCGTCGAGCGCTCCGGCGCGGGCCTGCATCTGCTCGGTCTTGTCCTGGGCCCGCTGCATGGCCAGCCCGACGTCGCCCAGCTCCTCGCCGATGCCGGTGACCGCCTCGGTGATCCGGGTCTGGGCCTCGGCCGCGGTGTAGGTGGCTTTGATCGTCTCCTTGCGGGTACGGAAGGCGTCCACCTTTGCCTGAAGGCGCTGTGCGGCGAGGGTCAGCTTCTCCTCCTGCTCCCGCAGGGACACCAGCTGGTCCTCCAGGTCGGTGATCTGCGAGGCGACGGCCGTACGGCGGGTCAGGGCCTCGCGGGCCAGGTCCTCCCGGTCGGCCGCCAGAGCCTGCTCGGCCTGAGCCTGGAGCTTGTCCTTGGACTGCTGGAGCTGGTTGACCTGGAGTTCGACGCGTTTGCGGCTGGTCGCGACATCGGCCACCCCGCGCCGTACCCGTTGCAGCATCCCCAGCTGCTGTTCGTAGGAGTAGTCCAGGACTTCACGCGGATCCTCGGCCCGGTCCAGGGCCTTGTTCGCCTTGACCCGGAACAAGGCGGTGATGCGGGCGGTGATGCCGGTCATGACGACCGCCTCCTCAGGCCCGGCGCATCCTGGGTGACTGGCGGCCCGCCCACGTCCCTTCGGCGTACGGGAGTGAATGCATCGCGGGTCACGGTGCACCGCGCTGGTTCCATTCTCCGGGCACGGCCCCCGACCGGCAGGTCGTGCACTCCGGTGGGGTCGTGGCCGCCGCGGCCTCGGGACTCGTGCGTGCCGCGCATCGTGAAGAACATCGTCAGCGGGCAGGCGGCGACGAGCGCGAGCCAGGCGAGGCTCCCCAGCGGGACGCCGAGGGCCAGGGCACCGACCAACGCGATCACGGCGGCGATGGCGTACAGGACGTGGTTTCGGTTGGTGCTCACCATGGCTCCTCCTTCTGGACCGCCACTGCCGACAGGGCGGAGGGGCGCTACGGGGTGCCGGGTGCGGGGCCCGAGTGCAGGGCGGACAGGCGGCGCCCGTACTCGTCTTCGTCGATCTCGCCGCGGGCCAGCCGCTGGGCGAGGATCTGCTCGGGCGTCGGCGCGACGGGGGCGCGGGTGTACTCGTGGGTGTGCTCGTGGGGGCGGTTCAGCGCCCGGAAGAGGAGCACGGCCGCGGTGATGATCAGTGCCCAAAAAAGGATCATGCTGGCCGTCATCGTGAACCAGCCCCACCCACTGACATCATGGTCGTACCAGAACATCATCGCAGGTCACCTGCCCTCTCCGGTCGCGGTCAAGGTCCGGTCCGGTCCAGTCCAGTCCAGTCCGGCCCGGCCCGGCCCGGCCCGCGGAGTCTCCACCTGCATGGTGACGCTGCGGCGAAGGCGATTGCTTGGGCCGAACAGCCCTTTGTCGAGGCCGACCGGTCCCGGTGACGCCGACTGCCGGGCAGGGGCATCCTGGAAAGCGAGCGTGATCCGGGAGGCGCATGCCGTGGACACCGTGGATGTCGTTGTCGTCGTGGCCGCTGTCGCGCTGATCACCGGCCTGGGATGGTTCTTCTTCGGGCCGCGCCGCGCCCGCTCCGCCCGCCTGGAGGGCGGCGTGCAGCGGGTGGAGGTGACCGTACGCGGCGGCTACAGCCCCAATGTGATCAAAGTCCGCCAGGGGACCCCGCTGGAGCTGGTCTTCGACCGGCAGGAATCCGGGGAATGCACCTCCCGGGTCGTCTTCCCCGACCTGCGGGTGAGCGCCGGGCTCCCCGCCCACACCCGCACCACCGTGCGCCTGACCCCGGACCGGCCCGGCACCTTCGGCTTCGCCTGCGGCATGAACATGATCCACGGGACGCTCCAGGTGGAACCCGGTGGGCAGGACCGGGTTCCACCCCGCCCGGACGGCCACCCGCGCGCCGCACCCGCCGTCGGACAGGGCGCTACGGGGACCGGCGGCGTGGAGCGGTCGGCGGCCGAGACGGAGGCCGCGGACGTCGCCGAGCGCCGGGCGGAGATCAAGGACTTGACCCGCCGGGTGGTGGCGGGTGCGGTCCTCACCGCACCGGTGCTGTTCGCGGTGATGGCGCACGAGCTGTTCGGCGCCGACTGGGTACCGCAGTGGATGCTGAACCACTGGCTCCAGCTGGCTGTGATCACGCCGGTGATGTTCTACACCGGCTGGCCGATCCACGTGACCGGCTGGCTCACGCTGCGCCACCGCGCCGCCGACATGAACTCCCTCATCACGCTCGGCACGAGCGCCGCCTACGGCTACAGCCTCCTCGTCACCCTCGCCCCGGGCCTGCTCCCCGAGAACGTGCGCGAGGTGTACTACGAGGCCGTCGGGGTCATCCTCACCCTCATCCTCCTCGGCCGGCTCCTGGAGGCCCGCGCCAAGGCGGGCACCGGCGAGGCCATCCGCGCCCTGCTCGGCCTACAGGCCCGCACCGCGCGCGTCGTACGGGACGGAACCGAGACCGAGGTTCCCGTCGAGGAGGTCACGGTCGGAGACGAGATCGTCATCCGGCCCGGAGAGAAGATCCCCGTCGACGCCGACGTCCTGACCGGTGCCTCCGCCGTCGACGAGTCGATGGTGACCGGCGAGCCGATGCCGGTCACCAAGCGGGCCGGGGACACGGTGATCGGTGCCACGGTCAACACCACGGGCTCGCTGCGCGTACGGGCGGCCAAAGTCGGCGCGGACACGATGCTCGCCCAGATCATCCGCCTCGTGCAGGCGGCCCAGGCGTCCAAGGCTCCCATCCAGCGCCTCGCCGACGCCGTGTCCGCCTACTTCGTGCCCGCGGTCATCGCGATCGCGATCGCCACGTTCGCCATGTGGTTCACCCTCGGGCCCGCCCCGGCGCTCACCCTGGCCCTCGTCTCCGCGGTCGCCGTCCTGATCATCGCCTGCCCCTGCGCCCTCGGGCTGGCCACCCCGCTGTCGGTGATGGTCGGCACCGGAAAGGGCGCCCAGGCCGGCATCCTCATCCGCTCCGCCGAGGCCCTGGAAACCGCCCACAAGCTCGACACCGTCGTCCTGGACAAGACCGGCACCGTCACCGCGGGAAAGCCCGTCCTCACCGACGTCCGGCCCGCGGAAGGCTTCGACGAGGCACACCTGCTGGGCCTGGTGGCCGCGGTCGAGGAAGCGAGTGAGCATCCGCTGGCCCATGCCGTCGTCACCGGTGCCCGCGAGCGCGGGCTGTCCTGGCCTGTCGCGACCGGTTTCGACTCGGTCACCGGCAAGGGCGTCCGCGCAACCGTCGACGGCCGCACCGTCCTGGTCGGCGCCGCCCGCCTCCTCCAGGGCGCCGGTATCGTCACCACCGCCCTGGACCCGCACGCCGCCCGGCTGTCGGCAGAGGGCAAGACCCCCGTGCTCGCCGCGATCGACGGCCGTGCCGCCGGTGTCCTCGCCGTCGCCGACACCGTCAAGGACGACTCCGCAGCGGCCATCGCCGCCCTGCAACGCCTCGGCGTCGACATCGTCATGCTCACCGGCGACAACGCCCGTACCGCCGCCGCCATCGCCTCCCAGGTCGGCATCGGCCGGGTGCTCGCCGAGGTCCTGCCCGAGCACAAGGCCGACGAGATCCGCCGCCTCCAGGCCGAAGGCCGCACCGTCGGCATGGTCGGCGACGGCATCAACGACGCGCCCGCCCTGGCCGCCGCCGACGTCGGGCTGGCCATCGGCACCGGCACGGACGTCGCGATCGAGGCCGCCGACATCACCCTCATCTCCGGCTCCCTGTCCGGAGTCGTCACCGCCATCCGCCTCTCGCGCGCCACCATGCGCAACATCCGGCAGAACCTGTTCTTCGCCCTCGTCTACAACGCCATCGGCGTGCCCCTCGCCGCAGGCGCCCTCTACCCCCTGTGGGGCATCCGGCTCAGCCCCGTCATCGCCGCCGCCGCCATGGCCCTGTCCTCCCTGTCCGTCGTCACCAACGCCTCCCGCCTGCGCCGCTGGCGCCCGGCTCCGCTTCCGCAGGCCCAGCCGGCCCGCATCCGGCCCCGAGTCGAAACCGCCACCGACCGGCCGGCAGCCGGCACCCCCGGCAGGGAGGTCGTGGACGTCGTGTGCGGTATGCACCTGGACCCTGAAGGCCCCACCGAACACCGGCAGACCAGCACCGGCACCCACTACTTCTGCTCGGCGCACTGCGCGGCCGCCTTCGACGCCGACCCGAGCCGCTACACCGGATCGGCCCCGCCGTCCGCCCCCACCACCCACACGGGAACCGGCGAGCGGCCAGCCGGTCCGATCGAGGGCCCGTGAGGTCGCCGAGGGCGGCCGCCGAGACCCCCTTGGCGGGCGCGTTCGGCTCAGTCCACGTCGAGTGGGGCGGCTTCGATGGCCCGGCGGAGCTGATCGGCGTCGGGGGCCCCGGCCGCGCCGGCCGGGGTGCGGTAGATCCGGCAGGCGAGCGACGGGGTGGCACCCGGCTCGGTGAACGGGTCGCGGCCGTTGACGAGGATGGTCGGGGAGCCGGTGAAGCCGGACCGTTCAGCCTCCGCCTGGTCGGCGACCACCCTGGTGGTGAAGGCCCCGGCGGGCAGGCCGGCGTCGCGCAGCGCCTGCCGTAGCCTCTGCTCGGCGAGCTGCTTGTGGGGGCAGTCCGGTACCACCAGGATCTCGATCTCCATGTCTCCAGGATCGCGCTCTCCACCACCCTGCAGGCCGAGAGACCCGGTCTGGCGGCCCGGAAGTGTCCCGGGCCGGGGTGAGCCCCCTTCGTCCGGTGCGGTCCGGACCGACCGGCCGTGGCGGACCAGTACGGTGACGGTGGCCGCGAGGAAGACGGACTGCAGGGCGGTACGGGGGCCGAGCCGGTCCCACCAGGGCACGTCGCCGCCGGCGGCGTACACGTTGGCCGGGAACATCACGACCAGCAGCGCGCTGAGCGCGGCGGCCGAGCCCCGGGCGGTCCGCGACCACAACAGCCCCATTGCACAGGCGAGTTCGGCGATGCCGGTCAGTGTGACGAGCAGCTCCGGCGCCGGCAGGACCGACGGCACCATGGCGACGATCTCCTCGCGCATCCCGACGAAGTGCGCGCCCCCGGTGAGCGCGAACATGGCCGCCAGACCTCCTCTCAGCGCGGCGGCGGGTCGACGGAACCGTTCGGCCCCGAGCGCCCCGGCGAGCAGCAGCAGGCCTGCGACGGTGACGAGTGTGACGAGCGGCTCCATGTCAGAACCTCCCTCCTGTGACGATCCCGGCAGCGGGTCTCATGGCAGTGCGGGGCGGGCGGGGCGGGCACTCTCCCGGGGCACGCCCCGACGGCCACGGCAGCCGAGCCGCCTCACTCTCGGCGTCTGCCGCGCCCCGGTCAGGCACAGTCGCCGGTCACGGCCTCGGCCGACCGGCGGACGGTGTCCGGGTCGATCCGCTGAATCTGCACGACGACCCCGTCCGGTTCGGTGACCCTGATGCTGCGGCCGAAGTTCTCCTCGACGAGCTCGTACGGGCAGCCGCTCCGCTGGAGCCGCTGCGCGACCTCCTCCAGCGGCTCATCCGTTGCGAAGCCCGGTTCGGTGGCGCCGGGCGGCCGTCCCTGCGAGACGGCGGAGGCGTGGACGCCGAGGCCGCCCGCAGCTGCGGTCAGCCGGACCCAGACGGCCGCGCCGGGTCCCTGCCGGACGGTGAGCCCCAGTCCGGCGTAGAAGTCCCGGGACGCCTCGACGTCGGCCACATACCTGAGGGGAAGAACGGTCAGCATGGTCTTGGTCTGCCTTTCTGGTTCGGTCACCACCAGCGTCCTGTCCGGGACTCCCGTGCCCGCTGTACAGTCACCGAAATGGACGCGATCAGACGTTCGGAAGCGGCGTCATGACGCGATCCGTCACGCTCGACACGCTGGACCGCCGTCTGATCCATGCCCTCCAGATCGACGGGCGCGCCTCGTTCAGCAGGATCGCCGACGTGCTCGGGGTCGCGGAGCGCACCATCACACGTCGCTATCACCGGCTGCGGTCGGCCCTGGTGGTCCGGGTGGCCGGGCTCGTCAACAGCCGGCGGATCGGCATGCTCGACTGGTTCGTTCGCATCGACTGCACGCCGGAGGCCATCGACGCGCTCACTGCCGCCCTCGCGCAGCGGGACGACACCTCGTGGATCGCTCCGCTCGCCGGGGAAACGCGGCTGACCTGCATGATCCGCACTCCGGCCCTGGGTGCGGACAGCGGCCGGCCGCTCTTCGCCCACCTGCTCCGAACCCCGGGGATACGGGATGTGGAGGCGGCCTGCGTGCTGCGCTCGGTCGCCGGCGTCGGCGGCTGGGCAGGCCGGACGAGCGCGCTGGAGGCGGCCGAGCAGACGGCCCTGCGCATCCCCGCGCCGGTGCCACCGGGAGACCCGGAAGCGCCCGCCGAAGCGTCCGGCTGGGGAGAGGCGGAGGCACTGCTGGCCGGCGAACTGGCCCGGGACGGCCGGGCGGACGTGGTACGGCTGGCTGCCGTCACCGGTTGGTCGGCCTCGACCGTGCGCCGCCGCGTCGCCGGACTGCGGGCCGCCGGGGTGCTCCACTTCGAGGTGGACGTGGACCCGTCCTACTTCGGCTTCCCCGTGGAGGCGCTGCTGTGGCTGGAGGTGGCACCGGCCGCGCTGGGTGGGGTGACACAGGCGCTGTCACGGCACGACGCGGTCGCCTTCGCCGCCGTCACCACGGGCAGGTCGGCGGTCTTCGCCATGGTCCAGTGCCGTGACACCGGCGCCCTCTACGACTACCTGGCCAACGAGTTGGCCGCGCTGCCGGGCATCGGCCGGATGGAGAGCGCGCTGGTCCACCGGCGCGCCAAACGGGCGGGACCGCTCCTCCTGCCGACGATGGCAGGACGGCCCGAAAGGCACGGTCCGGGACGGGAACCGAGGCGCTGACCCGGCAGACGAGCGGTGCGCTCCGCAGGATCCCGCACCAGAGGCACGACGTCCTCCCCGGGGCCAGCCACGGGGCCGCCCCCGGGAAGACTTCGGTCGGCCCCGAGGAGCCGTTCCGCCATTAGCCCTGCGGGGTCGCCGGTTCGACGTCCTTGGACAGCGGCACCTCGCCGGTGTTGTCGACGTGCCGGGCGGCGACCCATGCGGCCTTGTCGCGCAGCAGGTACCAGATGCTGTTGCCGTCGATGGTCTGGGCGTGCACCTTGCTGCCCAGACCGACCTCGGCGCCGTGGCTCAGGTTGCCGATGATGGAGGAATCCGTGCTCGGATACTTCCGCAGATTGACGCCGATGGTGCTGACAACGGTGCCGAACGGCTGGGGTGGACTGGGCATCATGACCTCCAGGGGAACGCCGGAATGGCGGTACATCGTCCGGTATCCGGACAGGCTGCTCGCACGCTAAGGCCGATTCCCGCCGGGGAGCCGGAGGCGTGCGGGGCAGGGCCACGACCGGCGCCCGGGCGTCATTCCAATGGTTGCGTCCGAGCGCGGACGGTATACCGAGCGCTCTCACGGGTCGCCAGCCCCGGTCGATCGGCTGGACTGTATCCAGCGCGAACCGAACCCGACCGGTCACCGAGGACGGCTCGGGACAGCGGCGTTGGCCGGAACACGACGCAGTCCGAACCACCACGGCATCCCGGCGCCCGGTGGTGTTCGGCGCCGTCGGTGGACCTGCCTGCCGGGGTCTGTCAATCGACCGGTGCGGCGATCGCCCTGAGCTGCTACAGGCGGGCGAAGTGTTCGTTCAGGAAGGCGTCGAGGGTCCGGGGCGGGCGGCCGAGGATGTCGGCGACGGTGGTGGTGGGGGTTTCGGGCCGGGCGATGGCGAGTTGCTGGATCTCCGTCACGTGGTCGGCGAGCCAGGCGGGCATGCGGGCGTGGTGGATGAGGTTGTCGCGCAGTTCGTCGGGGGTGAGGTCGACGTAGCGGACCCGGTTGCCGGTCAGGGCGGTCAGGCGTGAGGCGAGCTCGGGGTAGGCGACGGCTTCGGGTCCGGTCAGGGTGTAGGTGCCGCCGGCGATGTCGGGCCTGGTGAGGGCGGCGGCGGAGACCTCGCCGATGTCGCGGCAGTCGACGTAGTTGCAGGGCGCGTCGCCCGTTGTGCCGAGGATGACGCCCTGGGCGACGGCGGGGGCCAGGCGCAGGAGGTTCTGCATGAACGCGTAAGGGCGCAGGATGGTGTGGGTGAGGCCGCTGGCGCGCAGGTGTTCCTCGACGGCGTGGTGTCCGCGGGAGACGGCGACCGGGGAGTCGGCTTCGGCGGCGGGTGCGGAAATCTTGACGACGTGTCCGATTCCGGTGTGGGCGGCGATGTCGATGACGCGGGTTTCGAGTTCGACCTGTGCAGGGCTGTTGGCCATGGCGAGGAAGAGCTGGCCGGCGCCCTTGAAGGCGGAGCTCAGGGAGTGGGGGTCGGTGGCGTCGGCGTACCGGACCTCGACGGGCGGTTCGTGTGCGCCGGCGGTACCGGGGATCGGCTTGTGCGGGGTGCGGGTCAGTGCGCGGACGGGTGCGCCGAGCGTGAGGAGGCTGTGGAGCAGGGCGTTCCCGGTTGCTCCGGTCGCTCCCATGACAACGATCATCGCGTGCTCATTCCTTGGTGACTTCCCGGCGGCGGGAGTTGCCGGGGTGGGCTCGGACGGGCTTCGGCTCAAACGGGCTTCGGCTCGTGTGGGCTTCGGCTCGTGTGGCGGGTGGTGGGCCCGATGCCGGGGCGAGCTAGATCGGGGAGGCCGTGGTGGTGCTGCGCCAGCGCAGGGTGACGATGGTGGTGGCGAGGGCCGCGGAGACGGGCAGGTCGATGCGCAGGCGCTCCAGCCACGGGGCGGCGGGGATCGGGGTGTGAGCGGGTAGCCAGTGGGCGGTGAACCATCCCAGCAGGGCCGCCGCGCCGGCGGCGGTGATGACGAGGACGCCGGTCAGGGCGACGGTCGGCGTGGTGGTGGTCCAGCGTCGGGGCCGCCCACCGTGCCGCAGCCAGGTGCCTGTCAGGAACGCCACCACGGCGGAGGTGCCGGCGATGGAGGTGCAGGCGGCAACGGCCAAGTCCTGCTGCCCGGTGACGACTCCGGCGGTCCCGGCCATCAGCGCGGGGGCGGCGTAGGCGGCCAGCACCTCGCGCCACAGGCTGAACGACCGGGAGTGCCGGGAGGCTGCCCGGTTTCGGCGTGCTCTGTCTTTGATGGTGGGCATGGTGGCCTCTTTCTCGTTCGTGTGAGGGAAGCGAAGGGTTGCGACGGAGGGCGACAGACCCGCTCCGGCAATATAATTAGGCAGCTAACTATCGGCCGGCAAAAAGGGCCCTGCCCGGGAGGGCGGGGCCACACCACCGGAGAGAGGCTCAGTCAGCGGCCAGGGCCGCACTGCCGCGCACCACGCGGGCGAGCAGATCCAGGAACGTCGCGCGCTCCTCGGCGGAAAGCCCGCCCACCATCGCCTCCAGTCGCCCGAAATGCTCGGGCGCCATGTCACGCAGGCGCTGCGCACCGCGCGCGGTCAGGATGGCCACCGTGCCCCGACCGTCCTCCGTGGACGGGCGTCGGGCGATCAGCCCTTCGCGTTCGAGGCCGTCCAGCAGGCCGGTGACCGTGGCCCTGGAGACATCGAGGTCCGCGGCAAGGCGCGAGGGGGACTTCTCCCCGCCGTGGTCCTCGAGGTCGGCGAGCAGGCGGTAGCGCCCCGCCGACAGGCCGAACCTGGCAAAATGCGCCTCGGCCGCCCGACCGACCCTCGCGCCCGCCGAGATCAGCCGCACCGCGACCAGCACCGCCTGCGGATCGGCCTCCAGGCCGTAGTGCTCGACCTGGCGCCTGGCCTGGTCCAGCGTGGGGGCCTCGCCATCGATACCGTCCACGTCCCTCTTCATGCATTTAATATGGCGGCTAACTACTTGACTGTCAAGACACCCCGCTCTCCGACCGGGAACACCGGTCCGTGAAGGGGTGTCCGCGTCACCGGGGGAACCCAAGGCCGGGGACCGTACGGTCCCCGGCCTCATGCGCTTTCGGCCTCCGCCGGAGGCGTCTCGTGGGTGGTTAGGCTTCCTGCAGCCTGGCCAGGATCCACTGGCCCAGTTCTCCTGTCATGACGGTGTGCCCTTCGTTGGCCGAGGCACAGAGGAAGTCGTGGAGCTCGCTGTCAGCGCGCTCGACCTTGCTGTAAAGCGTGTCGCGGTCGTCGATGTCACCTGCTGCAACGGCACTGACGCTGGGTACGAAGGTGGAGGCGTTGTAGGTCAGCTCCGCGGGCTCGCCGTCGACGAACCCGGCCAGCATGGCGGCCATGCCGAAGTTGGCAGGACTGCCCGGCAGGGCAGGAGCCTCGGGGAACAGACCGCCAGGAGCGCCGTCGATGTCGGGAAAGCCGCTGGTACGGGCCAGGACCGGGGCCGCGCCCGCCTTCTGCAGCCGGGCGACGGTCTTCTCTCCCTGGGCCTGGGTGTCGAGTTGGGTACCGCCCAGCTGTGGGCCGCTGCTGGTCATGGCGGATACGCCGGGGGGAATGTTGTTGCCGGCGCCGGTGCCCACTCCGTTGGCGACACCGAGCAGGCGGGGGCGGCTGGGCCAGCCGCCCACCTCCTCGAGTGCGGCCAGGAAGTCCGTCCGCGCCCGGTCCTGGCCGCCTGCGACGTCGACGGTGACGTCGGCGGTTTCGACGTGCCAGCGCAGCAGCTGTCGGGCGGCCGGGCTGTTGACCATGATGGAGAAACGGCTGAGGAGTTCGCCGATCACCGGAGTGTTGCCCCAGTGCTGCTTCACGAAGTGCGCGAAGGCCTGAACCCCGATGGGCAGCCACGCACCACGGTGCGGGGTGTCGTAGGAGAGGTAGGTGGCGGTCTCGTGCTCGAATCCCTCGCTCTCCAGCTTGGCCAGGGCGTAGCGGGTGACCAGCCCTCCCATGCTGAAGCCGCCCACCGTCAGCGGCTCCGAGCCTTCACCGCGGTCGACGATCGCCTTCCGGATGCACTGAATCGCAACGTTGGCGTTGCCGATGATGGATGCGGAGCGTTCGTCGTAGCCGAGGAGGACGACGTCGAAGCCGTTCTCGCGCAGCTTGGAGATGAAGGGGTACTGGCCGTTCTCCAGCCCTTCCCACAGCGCGTTGGGGTCACTGGGGCCGATGGAGAAGCCGTCGGCGAGGATGACCGGCTTCTGGACGTGCGTCTGCTTCGGCGAGCTGTAGTACACCCAGGCGGTTCCGCCGTCGAGCGGCCACGTGGTGTCCCATGTGGTCTCTTGCGGATAGACGGGCTGAGCTCCCGGAAGGGTGCCCCAGATACTGGCAACAGGCGTGGACATGCTTCTACGACTCCTCTGCGTGTGGCTGGTCATACCGCGGGCGACCCGAAGAGCACCGACAGAGCAGCCAGGGACGGCTTTCGGCTGCTCCCCGGGAGGCGCCCCTGTCCGAAGCCGGGAGCACCTGGAAGCGATCGGCTCCGGCCACCTTCCAGGTGCCGGACCCCGCCCCCTGTCTCCGTCGCCCATTCCGGTCGACAGATCGCGCTCCGCCGACCCTCCGCGGCCATGGCAGCCTCTCTCGATACCCAGGGCAAAGCGCCCGAGATGAGGCTAGACCGGGGCTAGTTGGACGAATCGATTCTTTCCCGCACGCCGCGCCGTCAGCCTCCACCGCCACCGCCACCTCCACGTACGGCGCCCGCTCCGGCCATATGACCGCACCCCGCCGGCGGTTCGCTGACGGGGTGCGGGAGCCGGTCCGAGGGAGGTCACATGCGGTTCTGGATCCAGAAGGCGGCAAGACCGGCGGCCGCGGTGCCGGTTCCGTAGCAGAGGCCGCGCAGGAGGAAGGAGAGGGCGATCCAGCGGCGGGCGTACGCCCAGGTGCAGATCCGGCGGGCGCGGGTGCTGATGCCGGCGGCCTTGCGTCGCACCCATCGGACGGGGTTATGGTTCACAGCGGATGTCCTTCGTGATCGGGGGGTGTCACGTGAGGAGCCCTTCCGACCCGGTGGCCTAGGAACCGGGGGTCGGAGCAGGGGCTCCTCCGTCGTTCGCGCGGGCGGGCCGGTCAGCGCCGGGCGAAGTCGAGGAGGTGCTCGGCCAGGCGCCGGTCCGGACGGGGGACGATGATGCAGGAGCTGTTGCCGGCGTCGGCGAGGCGGTCGACTTCCATCTCCAGGAGACCGGTGGGGCCGCAGGCCTCGGACCCGTTGTGCCGGACGTAGCGGGCGAAGACGCCGAGCCCGGCGAGGAAGCCCTCCTCGAGGACTGCGGAACCCGCGGGCGCGTCTTGGATCTGGCGGTGCCAGTGAACCGCCTCCCGGACTTCGCCCAGGGCGAGGTGATGCAGGTGGAGGCAGTACGCGGCGGCGCGGTGTCCGGCGCCGGCGGCGAGCTGCCACCAGAACTGGGCGCTCTCGGGATGCCCGGTCAGGTAGAGGAGGCAGGCGAACACCGCAGCACCCTCGACGTCCAAGTGGTCTTCCTCCTCAGGGGCGCCTGCGAGCCGGTCGACGTGCATCGCGGCGCCGGGGCCGTTGAGGACCCAGCGCGAGACCACGACCAGGCACTGGGCGGCCTCCGCCGCGCACACCATGTCCGGCGTCGGCTCGGCCTTGGCTCTGGCCGCGTCGACGGCGAGCCGGCGCAGCGCCGCACCGACGTCGATGCCGGGCCTCGAATCCGCGGGCAGCGCTGCCCGGGCCAGCAGGTCATCAATCGTCGTGCTCACTGCTCTTCCCCCTTCTTCACGTTCCTCGGCTTGCCTGCGGGCAGTCCGAGCCGGATGCGCAGCCGCTCCTTGCCCTTGCGGCCGTGGTAGTCGACGGTGCGCACGTCCAGGCCCATGAACCGGGCGATCCGGTCGGTCTTGTAGCCGAGGATGTGGCGCAGGACGATCACGTTGAACTGCCGGGTCGGTAGTTCGAGGATCGCGTCGTACAGGCCGGCGGCGCCGTCTGCGATCTCCAGTCCGGCGCGGACCGCCCCCAGCGTCGGCCCTATCAGCCCGTCGTTGAGGAAGGCGGGATCACGTCCCTCGATGGCCAGTTGCTGGCGGACCCGGCGGGTCAGCACCTCCAGTGTCCGCTGGTCCAGGTCGTCCGCTCGCAGGAGCCTGTCCCAGCCCGCGTGGATCTCCAGGAACACCTGGTGAACCACTTCGCGGGCGGCATCGAGACTGCCGAGATGGATCTCGGCGTAGAGGTGGTAGAACTCCTGGTGTCCGAGGTAGAACCCCTCGAAGTCCAACGGCAGGTCGAGCGGCTCGTACATCGGCCGGCCACTGCCACTTCGGGGCGAAGGGCCGTGGAGGACGTCGTCGTCGCTCATGCGGGCCTCCGGGATGCGTTCATTGCATGTACCTCTTCATTGAGGGCAGCGCAGTCAACGTCCCTGCACTGGAAGTCAGTTGAACTCCCGTCACCACAATGCCGAGAACGGGGGCGGAACACTCATCACCCTCCGGAGAAGATTCATCCGATGATCATGAATTAGGCGCCGCATGGCTTCGGCGATCGAATACACGTACCTCGCAAGCGATCTGATCAGGCAAAACATGACCGCATTCGATGCCCGGCGTCAGATCAGGCACCCGAAGTGACATGAACCACAGGCGAGTCGGACAGAAATTGCCGCCTACCGGCCCACAGGTGGTCACCCGATGCAGTGCGGTGGCCCGGTAGTGAAGTGCGGCCGGATGTCCGGATGTCCGGATGTCCGGTACCACGAGGCACCCCGGTCCGTTCGGACGAGCGAACGCCGCGGGCACCAACCGCAAGGAGTCCGCCGATGACCCGGTCCATGGGAGCCGGTGTCGGCCGTGCCGGACCGTGCGTCTGCCGGTACGCCTGCCCTGGGCCCGGATGGCGAGTCGGCGCGTCGGCTGGCAGCCTGGAGGAGAAGCCGTAGCGGCGGGCCGTGCCACGTGCCGCCCCTTGAGCGACGTGGCGCCTCCACCGCCGGAAACGACCCCTTGGTGTTCGCGGGAGGTGGACCTCCTTGAGCAGGCACGCTTCGCTCACCACGACCGCACGGAGTCTCGCTGTGGCTGGGCTCCTGTCGGCCGCGCTGGTACCGGTATCCGCAGCACCGGCGACGGCCGTCGTGTGCGACGCTGCGGCTGCTGCCCGCCCCCCGAGCAGCAGCAACGACAGCGCCGTACGGAATGCGCTGGTCTGCCTCATCAACGCCCAGCGCACGCAGAGGGGGCTGCCCGCCCTCACCACGAACCAGGCCCTGACGACCGCGGCGCAGCAGCATTCCGCCGCCGCCGTGCAGCTGAAGTGGTGGGGACCGGGCAAGGATTCGCACCGCAACCCGCAGACCGGTTCGACACCGCAAAGCCGGATCATGGCCGCGGGCTACTGCCCGAACCCCAGGTCATGGGCCGTCGCCGAGATCACGTACACCGGCTGGGGCGGCTCGGGCACCCCGAACGCCGCGGTCAACTGGTGGATGAACGTCAGCACATGGGGCCACCGCCAGATCATCCTCAACCCGTCGATGCGAGAGATCGGCGCCTGGGCCCAGCCGGGTTCGGCGGATCCGGCCGGGGCCGGCGCGAGCCAGGCCGGAACCTACGTCGTGACCTTCGGGAGCTGCCAGCAGTGACCGGTGCGGGCCGTGGGGGCCATGGGGGCGTCCGGGCAGGGCCGTGGGGGCCGTGCCCGGAGGCCCCGTTCGCGCTGGAGCGAGACCGCTGCCGATCTGGTTCCGGCGCTTCCGCTCAAGTCCCTTGCGACGGCCCTTCATTCCCGGGCGGCCACGCGGACGCGCTCTCCAGCGGCGACCCGAGGACTGTCCCGGCAGTCCGGCGGCCAGTAGCAGCGCAGCGCGTTCGCACCGGTGCAGTGGCTCGCCCCGGGAAGTGGCCGTCGGCCGGCAGCCGGTGCACCCGTGCCGCCGCTGATGCGCATCGGCCCTGCCGTTACCAGCCGGCTCAGCGCCCGTCCCGCGACCCCGGCGGCGTGGGGGTCCACCCAGCCGTACGGCACGGGCGGGACACCCTCCGCGCAACCGGGCGGCCCCGACCAAACGGCCTCCTCGCACCCTGCCGGTGCGAGGTGCGGAGAGGGATCCCCACCAGGTGAGGGTGCGCCGTCGTCAGGTGGTCACCTTGCACACCACGGCCTTCTTCCGCCGACCGCCGTGGCGGTACGGGCCGGCCTGGCAGGCCCCCGTCCCCGTACACGCCTGCGCCCGGGGCCGGGGCTGGGGCCGGGCCGGTTACGGGGCCACCATCAGGATGATCACGCCATGGCCCGCTTCGGACGTGCGACAAGGAGAGGACCCGCCGGCTTCACGTCCCCGGTCACCTCCGCATCGTCCCCGGCCTGGCCGGCCCCGCTGGGCCGGCCGTCGATTCCCGGCTCGGGCACGCCCGCGCCCGCACGACCAGGTAGTGCACGCGGCGCAGCGCCCAGGCGCACGGTGGACATCGCGCCGCCCGGCGGCGCGCGGATGAGGGCGGCGGTCTTCACCCGGTCGGGCCAGCCGACGGCCGTCGGCTGCCGCGAATGGCCCAGCATCGGGGCCCCGGACAGCCCACGAGTCAGATGAGATGCCTAACGTCGCTGGCAGACCCATCGGTTCGCGAAGCGCGTGGAGGCGTCATGTCCCATCGAGTCCGCTGGTTTGCGGGCACGCTCATAAGTACGGTCACTGCCGGCCTGCTCGTCACCGGGGGCGCGCTCGCCAGACCGCCGCAACGGGATTCCGACAGCAACACCGGGACCGAGGTCGCAGTGGGCGCCTATCTCCACTACGGCACGCCCGGCGTCGAGAGGATGCAGGAACTTTCGCGCTGGCTCGGGGGTACCGAGCTGCGCGCCGGGCACACCTATCTGCCCGGCGACACCTGGTCGAACATCGAGGGTGCACCCGATTCCCTGCGCAGCTGGGCAAGGTGGCGCAAGGCGAGAGCCGATCGGCTGTTCGTCCTGAACGTGCCCATGCTGGAACGCAACGAGGCCGACGTCCCTGACGGCCGGGTCGCCGAGCTGATCCGCTCCGGCGCCCGGGGTGAGTACGACCACCACTTCCAGCGGCTGGCCGAGCGTCTGGTCGTCCTCGGAGTGCCGGACACGGTGATCGTGCTCGGCTGGGAGATGAACGGTTTCAACTACACCCACCGTTGCCGGCCCGACCCCGAGAACTGGAAGAGGTACTGGCGGCGCATCGTGGCTGCCATGCGGTCCGTGGAGGGGCAGCGGTTCCGTTTCGACTTCGCCCCCAACCGTGGCAGTGACGCGATCGCCTGGACCAGGTGCTACCCCGGCGACGACGTGGTCGACGTCATCGGCATGGACACCTACGACCAGCCACCCGGCGACACCTTCGACGACCAGGTCACCCAGCCGTACGGACTGCAGGAGCATGTCGACTTCGCGGAGGCGCACGGCAAGCAGATCTCGTACCCCGAGTGGGGGCTGTTCCGGAACGGCGACAACCCCGAGTACATGCGGCAGATGCTGGCATGGATCGCCGAGCACAAGCCGCTCTACCACAGCATCACCGACTACTGCCCGCACGGCGTGTGGCAGTGCAGCCAGAACCCGCGTTCCGCACAGGTGTTCCGGGAGTTCCTGTCCACCGAACGGGGCCCCGGCCGGCCTTCCGGCTCCGACCGCGAGGACTACGGGCCCCGGCCGGGGGACTGAGCTTCCTTCCCCGCTCCGAGCCGGCCAGGCGCCCTCACACGGCTTTGCCGGGCGGGGGAAGCGTCAGGGGCGACCACCTGGGCACACGAGATCCATGTCCGGAGAACACGCACGTCCCACGAGCACCCTCACTTTCCGTTCCGCCCACGGAAGCGAGGCGCCCCGACGCGGAGCGAGGCACGGGCGCCGTGGAGCGCTCGGCAGGCGGCTGCGCCGCAGGATCCTCGCGTACCGCGACATCGAGTTCCTCTCCACGCACGTCCCGGGCGACACCGGCCCCGGGGAGGAGTGCCTGCTCCTGGTCCACGTCCGCAAGGTCGTGGGCCAGATCCACTACCGGATCTGCACCGCCTGCGATGAGGGTGTGATCACCGGCATCGCCATCGACGAACGCCTCCACTCCACCGGACTCGGCACCCGCGCCCTGTCGCACCTCCGCTCCCGCCACCCCGGCACCGCCTGGTGCAGCACCCTGACCCTGCGCACCACTCGCGACCTGCTGCGTCGCATGCGCATCCCCGCCGCTTCAGCCGGCGCCGGCTGCGCGCACACGCACGCCGGCGCCATGCCGGACCCGCTGCGACCTGCGGGCTGACGGGACACACCTGCGCACTTCATGCGGCCGCCGGATACAGGGCCCGGCTGACCTCCGCCGCACGAGCCGGCCGGCCCGGGTCCGGGAGCGTGCGGCGGCGCTCTCCGCGCCCCTCCCCCGTGCGAGCCTGCTCGCACTCCCGGGCGGAGTGGGTGCTCACAACGCCTGGTCCGCCGCCCTGTCCATGAATTCCTCCAGCGATTCCAGTTGCCGCCGTACCGCCTCGTCGAACTCGGCACCGACCTTCCGTACGTCGACGCCCTCGGGGCCCTTGCCGTACCAGCCGGCCGCAATCTCGCCCACGCGGGCGGAGCGGACATCGAGTTCCTCCAGCCCGCGCCTGCCGTCCTTGCCCGTCACGAGGCGCGCGGTCGTGAGGGCCCGCGCGATGTCCGTGTTGGCCGGTGCGTACTTGTCCTCGAACTGACGCCGTCTGTCCGCCACGCTCCTGGCGGGGTCGAGGCTGACGTTCAACAGCTGCGTGGCCTGCTGCACGTACTTGTTGGTGCTCGCTGCGAGCTCGACGTAGGCGGACCGCCGGATGTCCGCCCGTCGTGCGTCGGCCTCGGCACGATGGGTGTCCTTGGCTTCGAGAAAGCCGAGCAGGCTTCCGGTGAGACCGGCCAGGGCCCCGATCAGGGTCCCCGCGAGCGCGGCGAAGACGGCCCCCCGCCGCCCCGTCCGCTGCCCGGCCCCGTCACTCGCGTCGTCCTGCTTCTGCGCCATGGAGTACCCGTACCGCGACCAGCGGGCCCAGCACCCCAAACCACCTGTTCGAACGAACCCGGCGCACACGCCCCACGAGTGACCCGGGAGGCTCCGCCCCGTGACCGTGCCGGCGCCCCGCACTGAAGGTCAACCAGCTCCTGCTACCCGGCCCGGCCCCACCGGCTTCGCCGTGCGCCCGGGGCCGTGCGACCGGAAGGCGGCGGAGCCGGCGTTCACGAGTGGCGTGACCGCGGCCGCTCTTGACGTCTTCTCAGAACTTGTGGGAGCGGCGGCGTTTGGAAGCGGGCTGCGGGGTTAGACGCGTTGGCGGAAGCTGACGCCTGCGGGTGAGAGGCTTCCGGCGCGGGCCTCAGCCGCATGGCGCCCCTCCCCCCGGCGACATGTGGCCGGCTCGTCCGCACGACGGGCTGCCGCCCGGGTCCGCACGGAACCGGCAGGCTCCGGGTGCCCGGCTCCTCCCCGGCCGGGAACCCGGAGCCGCTCCCGGCGAACCCCCGGGGGACGGCGCTCGTACCGCCGTCCCCGGGCAACGGACCCCGGCGGCACCAGCCCGGCACACCCTCTCCGCACGGACGCCGTACGACAACGCGGGCCGCTCACCGGAGGGGTGGCGACCCCGCTCGGGGCGGAACCGGTCGGTGGGTTTCGGACGCCTCGCAGCGGCCACACGCGCAGGAGTGACGGACAACGAGGAGAGGAGCACTCCCGTGACGACGATGGTCCTGCTGCTCGCGCCCATGGCGTTGGCCCTGCTGCTCGTCCACCGCGGGGACGGACACCGTGCCCGCCACCGGGCGAGCCGGTCCTGATCCGCGTCCCGACCCGTCCGGTACGGTACGGCATCACAGACGAGCGCAAGCGAGGTGAACGCGGTGTCCATGCGCGCGAAGGGATGGGCCACGTCCTTCCCCGTGCACCGGGGGGTGCGCGAGGCCCGCCGGTGGACCGTGGAACACCTGGACTCCCTCCGATGGACTGCGGACGCCCCCGACACGGCTCACTCCGTCCTGCTGACGGTGTCGGAGCTCGTCACCAACGCGCACGTCCACGCCCACAGCAGCGCCCGGCTGGTGCTGACCTGGGACGGCCGGTGCCTGCACGTCAGCGTCGCCGACAGCGACCCGCGTCTGCCCGCCCCGCGCGACCCTTCACGCGAGGCGACCTCCGGACGGGGTCTCGCCATCATCGACGCCCTCGCAGACACCTGGGACGCCCACTCGTTCCACGGCGGCAAGACGATCACCGCCTGTTTCCGTCCCCGGGCGATGCCCGCCCCGCACTCCGGGTCGATTCGCCCGGACGGGGACGCAGGTGAGTCGCCCGACGTGTGACGGCCGCGCCGCCCGGTGGTGCTTGCGCCGTACGCGCGGTCATCGGGTCGGGGCGTCCGAGGACTCGGGCCGATGCGCCGTCCCCAGGGCAGGCTCGGGTTCGGTCGCGGAGATCTCGGGCTCCAGCCCCTCGCCGACGCCGGTCCGGCGTCGTCCGGTATCAGCCCGCCAGGCTTCGAAGACGAGCGTCGTGGCCGTGACCACGACGAGCCCGAGGAGCCAGCCCCCCACGACGTCGCTGACCCAGTGCACGCCGAGCGCGACGCGGGTGTAGCCGACTCCGAGCACGCTCGTCACCGCCAGCGCCCAGGGCAGGGGCCGCCAGGCGGGTGGCACCAGCGGGAGCAGGGCCAGGAGCAGGACAGCACACGACACCAAGGCGGTCATGGCGTGCCCGGAAGGGAAGGAGAATCCGGGCGCGTGGGCGACGGGGTCGGGCAGGTGCGGGCGCGCTCGTTCCACCGCGTTCTTCGTGAGGAACCCGATGAGGGCGCCGGCCGTCTCGGTGACTGCGGCCCAGGCCGCCAGGCGCCATGCCCGGCGCCTCAGGAGCCACACCACCAGCCCGGCCACCAGGAGCCGCATGGTCACGGGGTCCCACAGCACGTCCGTGAGGAAGCCCAGGATCCGAACCCGCTCGGGGTCCGCGAGGGCGGCGCGGTGGAGCCGTCCGGCCGTCTCCCGGTCGAGGCGGTACAGCGGGGGCCATCGGGATTCGACGAGTACCAGGGCGAGTGCGAACGGCACGGTCACGGCGGCCGTCGCCGTCACCGTCAGCACGAGTCGCGTCCCGAAGGCCGCGTCGGGACCGGAATGTCCGGTCAGGAACTCGCGGGCCGTGCGGCGTCGGGGGCGAGGGGGGCGCTTTCCCATGGGTACGCGGCTTTCTGTCGGATTCGTTCGGGCGGCGGGGCGGGCGGTGAGCGGTGGGCGGTGGGCGTCAGACTCCGGGGTCCCGTGCGACCGGTTGGCCCACGCCGGCCCGTACGGCTTCCAGTTGAGCGGCGAAGGAGAGGCCGAGGAACAGCGCCAGGGACGTCAGATAGGACCACAGCAGCAGCGACATGAGGGCGCTGAGGGGTCCGTACACGCTGGTGAAGGTGCTGCTGGCGCCGACGTACAGGCTCAACGCCCAGGTCGATGTGATCCACAGTCCGAGGTATACGACGGCGCCGAAGGCGAGCCAGGTGTAGCCCGGCTGGTCGCGGCGCGGTGAACGGCGGAAGATCACGCTGGTGGCCAGTACTGCCAGCAGGATCCCGACCGGCCAGCGCAGGACGTCGCAGGCGCGGACCGTGGTCGGCCCGAGGTGGTAGACCTCGGCGAAGGCGTGGGTGAGGTCACTGCCGAGGACGGTGAGGACGAAGCTGAGCCCCAGCGGAAGACCCGCGAGGGCGGCCATGACGAGCCCGCGGGCGTACTTGCGCAGGAAGGGCCGGTCGCGTTCGTTGCCGTAGATGCGGTTGGCGCCTCGCTCGACCTGGCACAGGCTCGTGGTGACGTTGGCGAGGGAGAAGAGCAGGCCCAGCCAGAGGGCGGCCTGGCCGCCGTCCCCGGCGTGGCGGCGGCTCTCGCGCAGGGCCTCGTCGACCACCTGCCGGCTGGGGCCGCTGGTGATCCGTCCGATGGTGAGCTCGGCCACGCGGCCGATGTCCTCGGTGTGCAGGACGCTGGACAGTCCGATGGCGGCGATGGCGAGGGGCACGATGGACAGGACGGTCTGGAGGGCGAGGGCGCGGGAGTGGCTGAAGCCGTCCGCGTAGCGGAAGCGTACGAAGGAGTCGCGGGCGAGGCTCCAGCCTCCGTACCGGCGCAGGGCGGACCAGGCCTCGTCCGCGGACAGTTCCTCGCCCACTACGTCACGTCTCTGTGGTACTCGGGTCGCGGTTCCCATCGGCTTCCTGACTGTGTGTGGTCCCGGCGCGCGGGGCGCCGGGGCGCGTTCAGTGGTGCGGGGTGCGGGACGCGGGGGCATGGGCGGGGGCGTGCGCGTCGTCCATGCCATGGCTGCCGGAACGGGTACGCGTGCAGGTGCAGGTGTGCGTGTGCTCGCGTTCGTGATCGAGACCTTCGTGCTCCTGCTCGTGCTCGTGCTCGACGTGCTCGTGCCCTTCGTGCTCGTTCGGAGCGGTTCCGGGGGCCCTGGGGAGGCGGATCCGCAGAGTGCCCGGTTCCACCTCGGCGAACAGCCGGGAGCCGTGCGTCATGGTGTCGCCGTCGACCTCCCGTGGCTGTCCGTCGGCGAAGCGGATCTCGACCCGGTGTGCGCTGAAGTACTCCAGGGCGCCTCCGGCCACGGTCCGGCGGCCGTTCGGCGCGTGGGGAAGGGCGTCGGGCGCGTGGGCGCCCGTACGGAGTACCCGTGCGGCCAGGTGTCCGGCCGCCGCGAGCCAGCCCGCCGCGCCGTGGGGGTCGAAGAGCACGACTTCCAGCCGTCCGCTGTCCGGCCGTGCCCGGGGCAGGAGTTCGAGGCCTCCCTGGAGCGCGCCGACGTTCCCGACGACAACCATCCGGGCCCGGCGTCGAAAGGCCCGGCCCCCGTCCAGCCGGACGGTCAGGCGCATGCCCGGGTCTCCCAGGTGGCGGGCGGCCGACAGGGCGTACGCCGCCCAGCCCAGGCGGGCCTTGAGCGCGGGCGAGGTGTCGCGGACCGTGGCGGCGTCGAATCCGGCTCCCGTCATCACCGTGAACCGCGTCGGCGGAAGGCCGTCGCCCCACACCCGTCCCACGTCGATCGGGAAGACGCCGCCGGCGAGGGCCTCTTCGAGGGCGGTCAGCGGATCCAGGGGAAGGTCCAGGTTGCGGGCGAGGAGGTTGCCCGTCCCGCAGGGCACGAGCGCCAGCGGGGTGCCGGTGCCGGCCACCACGTCGGCGCAGGCGCGGACCGTGCCGTCTCCGCCGCAGACGACGACCAGGTCGACTTCTGGTTCCGCGCACTCCTCGGGCAGGTTCCCGCAGGGCTGTTCGAGAGAGGTGGAGGTCCACCGTTGGTCGGTGTACCCGTGGCGGTGGAGGTTGAGGCGCACCCGCTCGGCGAGGTCGTCGCCACAGCCGTGCGGGTGGCGGACCACCACGGCCCGCCACCCTGAACGGCCGCCTCCGGGCCCGTCCGGCCGTACTGCTTCACGGGCGGCCGGGATGGGGTCGGCGGGGAGGACCGCGTCCGGAGCGCCGTCCGTGTCGCGGGTGCGGCCGGACAGGAACACCGAGCCCACGACGAGCAGAGTGGCGACGCCGTTGACCAAGCCGCCCGCCACGTCGGAGGGGTGGTGCATGCCCCGGTACATGCGGGACAGCCCGACCGCCGGCGGGACCAGCACCAGAACCGCCGCCGCGACATATCGCCACGGGCCGCGAACGCGGGTCCACACCAGCGTGGCCAGCCCGCCGTACAGGGCCACGGAGGCACCGACGTGGCCGGAGGGGAAGCTCGAGGTGGGCGGCGCGTCGTCCAGGCGGGGCACGTCGGGGCGCGGGCGTTCCACGCACATCGTCACGACCAGGAAGACAGCCGATTGCACGGCGACCGACGCGCCCAGGAAGACCGCGTCGGCCCGGCGCGCAGTGGGGCGCAGCACGAGTTGGGCGACGACGCAGATCAGCGTCAGGCCGACGATGGCTTGTGTGGAGGCCACGGCGGACAGCCACTGCGACACGGAGTCCGCCCACGGGGTCCGGTGCGCGGCGAACGCGTTCGTGACACGGTCCTCCGCCGACAGCAGCCGGTGGCCGGCCGGTAGTCCGGTCACGAACAGGCCCAGCGTCACCATCGCTGCCGCCTGGGCCGGTACGAGCCACAGGAGCGGTGAGCGTCTCGCGTCCGTGCCGTTCTTTGTCGTCATGGCAGCCTTGTTGCCCCGTGACAGCGCGATGATGCGCCGGGCCATGCGTCTCGTGCACGCGGGCCGCAAGCGGTCGGCGAGTTCCCGGCCGGACCGGACGGAGCGCCACCGCCATCCATCCAGGGGCCGCAGCGCGGGCGCCGCCCGGTTCCCTGGTCCCGCTGTCACCACGTGGCACCACATGGCGCCAGGTGGCACCAGATGGCGTCACTTGGCGTCATCTGGCACCAATCCACGCCACTCAATGCCCGTGAGCACGCGTGACGCCACCCTCGCCGACGGCGCCGTCTCCCCGTTTTCGCAGGTCAGACGTGCCACTCGCAAGCAAGCTGCCGATACTGCGCCACCCACACTTGCCAGTGGCGCCATAGTGGTGCCATGATGGCGTTATGGACCTCACCCCGTATGTCGACACCCTCCGCCGTGAACTCGCGGTGGCCGCCGAAGCCGGCGGGGCAGACGCCCGCGAGCTGGCCGAGAGGCTCACGGCTCCCCTGGAGTCGGCGACCCGTCTCACCATGCTCAACGTGCTCTCCGCCGCGATGGACGAGATCACCCGCGAGCTCGCCCCCGGCTCGGTCGACGTACGGCTGCGCGGTCTGGACCCCGACTTCGTGGTGACACTGCCGCCCGCCGACAGCGGCCCCATGGAAGCGGCCGCCGCGCCCGTCGAAGCACTCAGGGCGCAGACTCCCGCCGACCTCGACGAGGGCGGCACCGCGCGCGTCAATCTGCGCCTGCCGGCCCATCTCAAGGCGCGCGCCGAGGAAGCCGCGAGCCGCGAGGGCCTGTCGGTCAACGCGTGGCTGGTGCGGGCCGTTTCGGCCGCGGTCGACGGCGGCGCGCGGCCGCGCACGACGGGGAGGACCCAGAGCATCGGGCAGAGCTTCACGGGTTGGGTGCGCTAGCCGCACCCAACCCGCACCAGGTCACCAGGTCACCAGGTCACCAGGTCACCGATTCACCGATTCACCCCACCGGTACACCCGCACCACTGCATCCACACGGCGTCCCACCAGCCGGGACGTTCCGAAGACCCAAGAGGACGGGACAGCCATGCCTTCTTTCGACACTCCCGAACCGATCTCGGTCACCGCGCGCCTGGAGGCCGGTTCCATCCAGTTCACCACGGACGACCGCCCCGACACCGTCGTCGCGGTGCAACCCCGCGACCCGAAGCGGGACCAGGACGTACGGGCGGCCGACCAGACCGAGGTCACGTACGCGAGCGGCGTACTGACCGTCAGGACGCCCAAGTCCAACCTGTTCGGCCGCACCGGCACCGTCGACGTGACGGTCGAACTGCCCACGGGCTCACGCGTCGACATGACCGGCGCCTGGGCTCAGGTGCTCGGCGAGGGCCGGCTCGGCGAGGTCCGCGTGAAGACGTCCGCCGGCGACGTCCGCTTCGACACGACCGGCCCGCTGAACCTGACCGCGTCACACGGCTCGATCACCGTGGACCGGGTCGAGGGCACCGCCGAGATCACCACCAGCTCGGGCAGCCTGCGCGTCGGCCTCGTCGACGGCCCCGCCGTCCTGAAGAACTCGCACGGCACCACGACCGTCGGCGCCGCGACGGGCGAGCTGCGGGTGAGCGGCGCCAACGGGGACATCGAGATCCGGCGCGCCGAGTGCTCGGTCACCGCCACCACCGCCCACGGCACCCTGCGCGTGGGCGAAGTGAAGAGCGGCACCGTGCAGTTGGAGACCTCCTACGGTGCGATCGAGGTCGGCGTCGGCGCGGGCACGGCCGCCTGGCTCGACGTCAGCTCCGGCTCCGGCCAGGTGCGCAACACGCTCACCGCGTCGGATGCCCCGGAGGAGACCGAGGACACCGTCAAGATCCGCGCCCGCACCCGGCACGGCAACATCGACATCCGCCGCGCCAAGGCCTGACCCCGGAAACACAACCCCCCCAACTCACGCACGATCCCAGCCACTTCAGCCATCCAACGGGAGGGCCCCATGGCCAGCTCTGTCATGCCCACATCACGACAGGCGGACGTTCACCCGTCTCCGGTCGCCGTCTCCACCGTCGGCCTGCGCAAGTCGTACGGCGACAAGACCGTCCTCGACGGCATCGATCTGCGCATCCCGGCCGGGTCCGTGTTCGCCCTGCTCGGGCCGAACGGCGCCGGCAAGACCACCGCCGTGAAGATCCTGTCCACGCTCATCGCAGCCGACGGCGGTCAGGCCCAGGTCGCGGGCCACGACGTCGCCACGTCACCGGACGGGGTGCGGGCCGCGATCGGCGTCACCGGGCAGTTCTCCGCCGTCGACGGGCTGATCACCGGTGAGGAGAACATGCTCCTCATGGCGGACCTGCACCGCCTGTCCAAGCGCGAGGGGCGGCGGGTCACGGCCGAACTGCTGGAGCGGTTCGATCTGGTCGATGCCGCCAAGAAGGCCGCCCAGAGCTACTCCGGCGGCATGAAGCGCCGCCTCGACATCGCCATGACCCTCGTCGGCAACCCGCGGATCATCTTCCTCGACGAGCCCACCACCGGCCTCGACCCCCGCTCCCGGCACACCATGTGGCAGATCATCCGCGGACTCGTCGCCGACGGCGTCACCATCTTCCTCACCACCCAGTACCTGGAGGAGGCCGACGAGCTCGCCGACCGCATCGCGGTGCTGAACGACGGCAAGATCGCGGCCGAGGGCACCGCCGACGAACTGAAGCGGCTGATTCCCGGCGGGCACGTCCGACTCCGGTTCTCCGACCCGGCGGCGTACCAGTCGGCCGCCTCCGCCCTGGGCGGGGCCGCCCGGGACGACGAGGCGCTGGCGTTGCAGATCCCCAGCGACGGCAGCCAGCGCGAGCTGCGGTCCATCCTCGACCGGTTGGACTCGGCCGGCATCGAGGCGGACGAGCTGACCGTGCACACGCCCGACCTCAACGACGTGTTCTTCCGCCTGACCGGCTCCACCGTACCGAGCCAGGCCAACCAGCCCAACCAGCCCAACCAGCCCAAGGAGGATGTCCGATGAGCTCCCTCGCCCTCGCCGTACGCGACTCGTCCACGATGCTGCGGCGCAATCTGCTGCACGCCCGGCGCTACCCGTCCATGACACTGAATCTGCTGCTCACGCCGGTCATGCTGCTGCTGCTCTTCGTCTACATCTTCGGCGATGTGATGAGCGCCGGCATCGGGGCCGGCGGGGCGGACCGGTCCGAGTACCTCGCGTACCTCGTCCCGGGCATCCTGATGCTGACCATCGGCGGCACCACGATCGGCAGCGCGGTGTCCGTCGCCACGGACATGACCGAGGGCATCATCGCCCGCTTCCGCACGATGGCGATCCATCGGGGGTCGGTACTCATCGGGCACGTCGTCGGCAGTGTGCTCCAGTGCGTGATGAGCGTGGTCCTCGTCGGGGCGGTCGCGGTGGCCATCGGGTTCCGGGCCACGGACGCCACCACCCTGGAGTGGATCCTGGCCGTCGGACTGCTGGCTCTCGTCTCGCTGGCCCTCACCTGGATCGCGGTCGGGATGGGCCTGTCCAGCCCGAACGCCGAAGCGGCCAGTAACAACGCCATGCCGCTCATGGTCTTGCCGCTCCTCTCCAGCGCCTTCGTGCCGGTCGACGCGATGCCGGGCTGGTTCCAGCCGATCGCGGAGTACCAGCCGTTCACCCCGGCCATCGAGACCCTGCGCGGGCTGCTGCTCGGCACCGAGATCGGCAACAACGGGTGGCTGGCCGTGGCCTGGTGCCTGGGGCTGGCCGTGCTCGGCTACTTCTGGTCCACGTCGCTGTACAACCGCGACCCGAAGTAACCGGACCGTCGGCGTCCTGCCGGTGCGCGGCCGGCCGGCGGCGAACAGGCTCTCACCGAAGGCGGCGGGCCCCGAACCAGAGCACTGGTTCGGGGCCCGCAGGGCTCACGGGCTCGTCCGGGTTTGCCTCCACCCTCCCGTGGAACGATGCATGGACGACTCGTCGCTGATCACCGACACGACGCGGTCGGCTCAAACGGTCCGGGAGCGGGGGGAACGGCTGGTGGGGTGGAAGTACTGGCGCAAGATCATCTTCTTTCTTCTCGATATCCGCGCTCTCCGGTGCGGGGCTCGTGGCGGTCGGCACGTACGGCGAGGGGTTCGCCCGTGAGGACGACAAGAGCTCGATCTACTTGGTGGGCATGTCGCTGGCCATGGTCGCGGTCCTCGGCACCTTCGTGGAGAACCACCTGGCCGAGCGGGCCCGGGCACGCGCCCGCGAACGCGCGATCAAAGCGGAGACCGAGCTGACCGTGCTCTACACGACAGTGCTGCCGGCGGTCGCCGCGAGCGTCAAGGCGCAGGCGTCCCGGCACAGCGCCCTCAACCCCACGCCCGCTGTGCCGGGCGCGCCACCCGATCCGACGCTGACCGGGGAATTCGACAGACTGGTCACGACGGTGCTGGAGGCGGCCGTGGACCTGACCGTGCCGCCGATCACCCCGCTCTCCGAGGCGCGCGCGAGGAGCGCGTACTACGAACTGACGCCCTCGGGAGACTTCCGGCTACGCGGGTTCCGCCCGACCAACGCCGCCCCGCCCCGATCGGTGATTCCCGGCAACAGCACGGGCGGAACCCATATCAAGACGGAGATACTGGACGTCGATCAGGTGTGGGCCGTGGACGGAACACCCAGCCGGATCAGCCATCTGCGGCCGACGTCCGGCAACAGCTACAAGGCCGTGATCGCCGCTCCGGTCGCCGACGGCTCCCGGCATTTCGGCATGCTGTCCGTGGACGCCCCCGAGCTGGGCCAGTTCGTCGACGACCACCGGAAACTGATCGAGGCGCTGGCGAGGTTGCTGGCAGCCGGCCGGGTGCCGATCGTCCCCTGACCGAGGACCCAGTGAGAGAAGGCGGACCATGCCCTCGACTACAGACGGCAGTGCGGGCGACGGCTCCGACGGGGGCCCACGCCGTGAGGAGGGGCGCCGCGAGCAGGAGCGCCGCGAGGAAGCACGCCGTGAGGAAGCGCGCCGCGGCGGGATGCGCGACGAAGGGCCGCCCGCGCCCCGGGACCTCCTCGCGATGGATGCCCGGCGCAGGCACGCCATCCGAACGGCGACGCAGCGGGTCGACCGCGATCTGGCACGCGCGCAGGACGAGGCGCTGCCGCACCTGGCCGTGACCGTGCTGGCCACATGCGGGTTCCTGGTGGTGGCCTTCGCGCTCGCGCGCATGACCGACGGGCTGTGGTGGATCGCCCCGGTCGTTGCGGCCGGCGGAACGGGGATCAGCGCCGTCGCCTACGCACGAACGGCCGCCGGCCGGACGCAGCGCAGGACGCGACTCCGTCGGCCGTGGCGGCGATCCGGCCGGAACCGGCCCGACTGAGCAGCGGCCGCCGGACGCTGTTCGTCATATGGAGCTCCCCGGGAACTCACCGGGCGCCCTATGGCTCGCCCGCCACGTCGCGGACACCTCGCTGCACGACGAGGACCGTGTCACGGCCGCCCGGAACCTGACCGGCCCCGCGTCGCGGTGGTCCGGGCCTAGAAGGCCGAGTGGTCGAACCAGTGGTCGAGCAGGTCCGGATCGCCGAGCAGGTCGAAGGCGTCGCTCCGGCGGTCCAGGCGGCCGTAGAGGAGCAGCAGGAGGTCGGCGGCCGTTCCCCGGACCGTGGCGTCCGCCACGCGGGGCCCGGCGCCGTCAGCCACCAGGCCGAAGCCGTCGGGGCGCAGGCGGACCACCCAGTCTCCGCCGCCGTTGCCGTCCGTACAGCTGAAGCGAACGGTCCGGTCGGCGGCCCGGAGTTGGGCGGTCAGCGGCGCGAAGGAGGATGCGAACGGCAGGTTGGTGAGGAACTCGTCGATGCCGTCGACCGCCAGTACGCGGTCGATGTGCGGTGTGGACCCGAGCGCGAGTTGGGCGTCGGCACGGTGGACGAGGGTCTCGAAGAGCATGCGCCGAACCCAGAACCGGGCGTGCTGGTCGACTCCCCAGGCCCACATCGGCGCCTCCAGGTCGGTGGCGGCGAACACGGCGGCGGCCTCCGTCGCGCTCGCGGCCAGCCAGTCCGGGAGGCCGTCGGGGTGCGCCGGCAGGCGCAGGTCCACCTCACGGCTGGTCGGCGGTTGCTGGATGCCGCGGCGAAGCAGCTCGGTGAACCACCGGTGCACGCTCCCGACGTGCTGCGTGAGGTCCCCCAGGGTCCAGCCGGGGCAGGTCGGCACCGGGGTGGAGAGGTCGGCCGCTGTGACCACGGCGAGGAATCCGGCGGTCTCGGCTGCGACGGCAGCTCGGTGCTGGGCGGGGTTCATGTCTGGCCCTTCCTCTGATCGTGCTGCCCCGGGTGGCGAGAATGCTTAAGGAAATAGATGGTTCATGTCCTTAAGCAATCGCGAAGGTAGTTCGCAAGCGCCGAGGATGTCAACTTCGGTCCCCGCGTCAGCCCCTGCGGTGTGCCGTCCGGGCCGGGCCGTGTGCCGTCCGGGCCGGGCCGGGCCTCGTCCAAGCGGCCCACGCGTCAATCCGGCCGTCGGGGGCAGGAGCGCACCATGACCTCTCATCAGCTCATCCCGCTGTCCCTGGCCCCGGCGTCCGGCCCCGTCTGGATGCACCTGCTCGTCATCGTCTTCGCCCTGATCGTCCTTGTGCGCACCCTCGCGCGGCACCGGTAGGACTCCGCCCTCGGCGGACTCGCCGCAGCCAGTCGCGCTGGAGCCGCCTTCACGGGGTATCCGCCGCGTATGAAGACCTCTTCTGATCGGCCGGGCGGCTCGCGGCGCCCGTGGTGGGGATGGATCGCCGTCGGCCTGGCGGTGGTCATGGTGCTGACGGTGCTCGCGGAGCGCTTCAGCCTGGTTCCGGGGCTCGGCGGCCTCTTCGGCGAGGACAGCCGGGACCGTTCCGCTCCCGCGCTGCTCAAGTCGATCCAGGACATGAACCGTTACGAGGCAGCGGTCGGCAACTTCCAAGTGGTCGTGGACCTGGAGAAGGATGCGGCGTTCCTGCCGGATGCGATCCGCGGGACCCGCACCCTGTACGTGGGCTCCGGCACGGTCGGCGGCCACGTCGACCTGGGCGGGCTGGGCGAACGGAACGTCACCGTGAACGAGGACCGCACCGCACGCGGCGCTCGGCACGGCAGCCCTGGATCCGAACCGTTCGTACGCGGTGTCGAAGGAACGCGGCCTGCTGGACCGGATCGGTGATCTGTTCTCCGACAACCCGGCCAGTGAGCAGGCCGTGCAGAAGCTCGCCGCTCAGCACATCGACGAAGCGGCCCGCGACAGCGGCCTCACCGAACGCGCCGAGAAGAACACCACCTCGATGCTGGAGGGGCTGCTGCGCTCTCTGGGCTTCCGCGAGGTGACGGTCGCCTACGGCTGAAGTGCCGGACCGCCACGCCGGCCGGCACGGTGGCGGGGAACCGTTCCTCGCCACCGTGCCGACCGCCGTGGCGCCCGAGCGGTTCGGCCGGAACCGGCCGCCCAGGGGCTGCGCCGCCACGGGCCGCAGGTCTGCTGCCGGTCGCTCCTCCGGGGCAGAGAGACGTCACCGGCTGCGCTCGGCGGCGGTGTCGCCCGCTGCCGAAACCGGGCCCACGAGGACGCGCGGCAGTGCGTCCGGGTGCTTCTCCGCGAGCCAGGCGATCAGCTGCTCCCGCACGGCGCAGCGCACCGTCCACAGGTCGTCGGCGTCCTTGGCCGTGACGATGGCCCGTACCACGATGGTGGAGGGAGTCGTCTCGGTGACGGCGAGGTCCCAGCCGCGGCCGTCCCACTCCCGGCAGTTGTGCAGGATCTCGTGGACCTTGTCGCGCATGAGGTCGACGGGCGCGCTGTGGTCGCAGTGGAGGAAGACGGTGCCGGTCATCTGGACGCCGCCGCGGGACCAGTTCTCGAAGGGGCGGGTGGTGAAGTACGAGACGGGCATGGTGATCCGGCGTTCGTCCCACGTGCGAACGGCGAGGAAGGTGAGGGTGATGTCCTCGACCACCCCCCACTCGCCTGCGACCACCACCGTGTCGCCGATGCGCACCATGTCGCCGAAGGCGATCTGGAAGCCGGCGAAGAGGTTTCCGAGCGTGGACTGGGCCGCGACGCCGGCCACGATCCCGATGAGCCCGGCGGAGGCCAGCAGGGAGGTGCCGAGCGCGCGGAAGCCCGGGAAGGTGAGCAGCATGGCGGCGGCCGCGACGACGGTCACGACGACCGTCACGACCCGCATGATGAGCGTCACTTGGGTACGGACCCGGCGCACTCGGGCCGGGTCGCGGGTGCCGGTGGCGTAGCGGGCGTAGCCCGACTCGACGACGGCGGAGGCCACCGCCACGATCAGCCAGGCCCCGGCACCGATCAGGGTGAGCGTGAGCATCCGGCCCACGGTGGCCGCGTTGTCGTGCAGCGGCGACCATGCCGTGTCCCGGTAGGCGCCCTTGAGCAGCGCGGCGAGCAGCAGTATCTGCAGGGCGCGCCGGCAGCGGCGGAGCAGGTTCCACAGGGGCGTTTCGGGGTGCCGTGCGTCGGCTCGGCGCAACAGCAGGTCGGCGGCCCATCCGGCCACGACGGTGACGAGGATCGAGCCTCCCAGGACGGTCAGCAGGAGAAGAGCGCTGTTCATATCCCCTCAGCGGATGTAGGCGGCATGGACTTCACGCGCCTGCCCAGGGGAAGGGAGCTGACACCGGGCGCGCGAGCACCGTGGGCACCACGCTGCCCGGGCCCCGCATGGCGCCCTCAGCCGCGGGTAGCCGCGCCCCCAGACGTCCTGACAGGACGACCCGCACCTCGGGGTGCGGGGCTGCCGACGACACGGAAGGGGTGCACATGTCGCACGTCGAGGAGTATGTCGAGGTCAACGTCCCCGTACGCACGGCCTACAACCAGTGGACGCAGTTCGAGGAGTTCCCCGCCTTCATGGAGGGGGTCGAACGCATCGACCAGCGCTCGGACACGCTCACCCACTGGGTGACGAACGTGAACGGTGTGCAGCGCGAGTTCGACGCGCAGATCACCGAGCAGCTTCCGGACCGGCGCGTCGCGTGGATGACGGTCGACGGGGAGCCCCGCCAGGCCGGGCTCGTCACCTTCCAGCCGATCGACGCGACCACCACCAAGGTCGTCCTGCACATGAACTGGGTGCCCGACGGCCTGGCCGAGGCGGCCGCCGACAAGCTCGGCTTCGTCAAGCGTCAGGTCACGGGTGATCTGAAGCGCTTCAAGCTGTTCATCGAGTCGCGCGGGGTCGAGACGGGCGCCTGGCGCGGCGAGGTCTGATCCGCGGCCGGAGGGGCGGACAGCGCGGGACGGGTCGGTCTCCAAGGGGGCCCGCCTCGTGGGGGATCCGGGGGCACGCCTGTGGTGTCGTTGGTTCGTCCACCGAGGGGAGCACACGATGCTGCCGTAGCCGGGGCCGGGGACGCGCGGGCCGCACGGTCCTCGCGCCCCCGGCCTCGGTACCGGTGCTCGCGTCGACGGGCGCGCCCGGTTCGCTGCACCGGGCCTGTCGGGCCGAGGCCCGCGGCTGCGTGGACGAGGACGGCTCGCCGGGCCGCCCCGTACGGGCCGTCCGGAAGGTCGCCGCGGGTGAACGGTTCATCGACGCCGCGCCGTCCTCGGGCTCCCCACCGCGCCGCCGCGCGTGGCCGGTGCACCCATGCGCGGAAGCTCACGGGCGCATGCGCCCGTGCCTGACGGGCACGCGCGCGGGGTGACCGACATCCCCCGCACCGCATCACGCCGAGGCAGTCCATCCGCCGACGCCCTCGCTGCGCGCACCCGCGCCCAACTGCGGCGTACGGCCGTCCGCGTCTGGACCGACAATCTCGCCGACCACGCGGCCGCCCTCACCTATTACGCCGTACTGGCGCTCCTGCCCGCGCTCGTCATCGCGGTCTCCCTCGTGGGGCTGCTGGGCGAGACGACGAGGCACCGGCTGATCACCGAACTCACTTCGTACGCACCGCCTCAATCGGCGCAGGTACTGCGCGATGCGCTCGACGGCCTCTCGGCGGAGCAGTCCTCGATCTGGGCTCTGCTGATCAGCGGGGCGCTGAGCGCGGTGTGGTCGGCGTGCAGTTACCTGGCGGTGTTCCGCCGCGCCCTGCACACGATGCACCGGGTGCCCGATACGCGGCCTCCGCTCCGTGCGGCCCACGCGCTGGTCATCAACGCCGTGCTGCTGCTGGTCCTGCTCGTCGCCGGCGCCGTGGGGCTCGTCGTGTCCGGGCCGCTGGCCCGACGGGTGTCACACGCCGCCGGCGGGGGCGGCCTGGACAGCATCACGCTCCTGCGCTGGCCCGTGCTGGTGGTGATCGTCACCCTGCTGGTGCTGACCCTCTTCCGGACCGGCCCGGCCCAGAGCCGCGGCACCCGGCGGGGCCTGCCCGGCGGCGTACTGGCGGCCCTGCTCTGGCTGGCCGCCTCGGGGCTCTTCACGCTGTACACGGAACTGGACACCTACGGCAGGCTCTACGGCTCGCTGGCCGGCATCGTGGTCTTCGTCGTCTGGCTCTGGTTCGCCAACCTGGCCCTGCTCACCGGCGCCCAGTTCAACGCCGAACGGGCGCGGGAGCCGGACGCCCGACCACCGCGGGCCTGAGCCCGAGCTCCCGTCGACCGACTCGGCCTCGGCCTCGGCCTCGTAGCCGGTCAGGTCGGTGCCGGCCAAGCGGCCGCGCGCACCCGGACCCGCACTCCCGCCGCCGACCGGCAGCTCCCCTGCGGCGCGCGCCGGCCGGTCGGCGGTCCGGGGTCACGGGTCACGTGCCGCGCTGGTCGCGGGTGTCCTGGCGGAGTTGGTCGGCGTGTCGAGTCAAGGCGTCGATGCGTTCGGCGAGTTCGGCGTCCTCGGGACGCAGATGCGGCCGGGTGTCCGTCAGCGGCCGGACGAGGCGGGCGGCGTCATGGTCGGCGAGAGCCACGTTCAGGTCGTCGACGGCGCTCTGGGCGCTGTCGGGGAGACCGGTGAGGGCGGTGATCTGGCCGGCGAGCCGACGCAGGTCTGCCGCGTTGCCCCGGGCCCAGGCAGTCACGGTGCGGTCGGCGGCTCGTGAGTCGCGGGTGGCCTGGACGCGCTGCTCCCCGGTGCTTCCGGCGGCGCCGGGGCGCAGCCGCAGGTAGCGGCGTTCGGCGGCCTGACGACTGGCGACCCCGAGGGGGCCGGCGAGGTCGGCCCAGCTCGCGCCCCGGCCGCGGGCGTTTTCGATCAGGACGCTCTCCCAGCCGGCGAGCTGCTCACGGACCTCGCGCAGCATCAGCAGCGCGGCCAGAGCCGGGTGCGGTCCCGGGTCCGGCGCGGGCAGCGCCGTCGGCGCCACCGGTCCTGTGGACGGCTGCTGCGCGTCCCTCACGGCCTGGTCGATGGTCTCCAGTGCCGCGGCGGCGGCGAGGAAGAAGACGTGGTCGGCCGGTGGGTCGGTGTCGTTCATCGCACTCTCCGTCGCTCTGTCATCCTCCAGATGACGTCTTGCTTGTCATCGCTTCGATGACATGTTACAACGGAGGCACGTTGAAGCGCATTGGCAGTTTCTGCCTGAACCAACTGGAGGTGTTTCACGATGTTGATGCGCACCGACCCGTTCCGTGAGATGGACCGCATCGTCCAGCAGCTTTCCGGCACGTCCGGCACATGGTCGAGGCCGTCCGTGATGCCGATGGACGCCTACCGCGCGGGCGACGAGTACGTGATCGCCTTCGACCTCCCCGGAGTGAGCACCGAGGCGATCGACATCGACGTCGAGCGGAACATGCTGACCGTCAAGGCGGAGCGCCGTCCCGCCGCCAAGGGCGACACCGTGCAGATGGAGCTCTCCGAGCGTCCCCTCGGCGTGTTCTCCCGCCAGGTCGTGCTGGCCGACACCCTCGACACCGAGCACATCGAGGCAGACTACGACGCAGGTGTCCTGACCCTGCGGATCCCGATCGCCGAGCGCGCCAAGCCCCGCAAGATCGCGATCGGCCACGAGTCCGGCCGTAAGCAGATCTCCGGCTGAACAGCCCCGCACCGGCGGCGGAGGACGGGGAACCGAGCCCCTCCGGCACCCCGTCCTCCGTCCTCCGCGTTCCATGGACCCCTCACCCCTCACCCCCGCACCCCTCCCCCTCCCCCTCCCCCTCCCCCGGAGGTGACGTGATGCCGATGCGTCGCGAGGCGTTCCTGGACGACGTCCGGGAACGCGGCGGGTACCGGACCCGGGCAGAAGCCGAGCGGGCGGCCCGCGTCGTTCTGGCCCTGCTCGGTGCGCACCTGGTCGGCACCGTGCGGGCCGAGCTCGCCGCCCGCCTTCCCGAGACGTACGCCCTGATCCTCCTCAATCCGCTGCAGGCCACCGAACCGCTCTCCCCCGAGCGCTTCGTCCGCGCGACCGCAGCCTGGATCGAAGGGGCGACCGAGAAGACAGCCCTGTGGGACATCGGCGCGGTCCTCAGTGCTGTGGCCGCCGCCTCGGGAGACACCCTCACCCGCGAGATCCTGCTCCAGCTCCCGCCCGGCTACGACCTCCTCTTCGGGCACCCGCAGCCCATCTGACCGCCGCCGGGCGGACGGAACCGAACCTTCGAAGAGAAAGGCAACCGCAGCTCCATGTACGACCAGCCCCGCTCCTGCCCGGCCCCGCCTGCCGTGACGTTCGACCAGATGCTGGAGCGCGTGCGTTACGAGGGCGCCTACCCCACCCGCGAACGCGCCGAAGAGGCCGTCCGCGTAGTCCTCGCCGCCCTCGGCCGGCAGATCACCGGAGACGAACGCGCGGAACTCGTACACCGCCTGCCCCTCGAGGCCGCCCTCGTCCTGACCGCCCAGATCCCCGACGCCGAACGGCTCACCGGCTGGGGTTTCGTCAAGGACCTGGCCGCCCGCACCGGCGCCACCCCGGCGACCGCCCGCTGGGAGACCGGCGCCGTGCTCTCCGTCGTCTCACGCCTCGCCGGGCCCGACCTCCTCGCACGGATCCTCCGCCGGCTCCCCGGCGGCTACGCCCTCCTCTTCGGGCACGCGGAACTGCGACAGCCCCAGGCCGCCGCCTGATCCTGCCCGGGCAGCCGGGGCCGGGCGGTCCGCGCAGCGGGCGGAGCCGCTGACGGGGCCGCCCGGCGGGGGCCCTATTCGGCGCGGTGGGCCTTGTGCGGGGTGACCCGCAGCTGCGCCTTTGCGGGAAGCGTCCGGCCGGTCGACCGGCGGGCGCGTTCCAACGGCCCGTCGGTCAGCGCCCGCAGGACGGGGCGGGGCTCGCTGTCGGGGGTGAGGGTGAGGTCGAGGTGGGCCTCGGGACGACGGGCCGGCCCGGCCATGTGCGCTCGGGCCTGGTGGACACCGGGCAGGTGCCGCACGTCGGCAGCCAGAGCGTCGCGGAGGGCGCGCTCGCGCAGTTCCACACCGTCCACGGCGGCCGCGGGCTCCCCGACGGATGTGTGGCCGGGATGCGTGCGGCGCACTTGAGCCAGCAGCCACCAGAGGGCGAGCAGCACGACGACGGCCAGGACGGCGATGACCACCGGCCACCACCACCCCTCGTCCGTCCAGCGGGTGCGGTCGGCGTCGGTGAGCAGGACGTCGGGGGGAGCCGTCAGGGGCCAGCCGTCGGGTGGCGTCAGGCTCCAGCGCCGGTACAGGTCGAAGCTGCCCGCCAGGACCAGGATGCCGGTGCCGAGCAGGACGATGCCCGTCAGGGCCAGCAGGACTCGGTTGACGACGGATTTCGTCTTCATGGGATCCCCTTCCTGTCTCTCGCCCGCCGGTGACCGTCCCCGGACGGGTCACTTCGGGCGGGGGCGTACGCGCACGGCGAGGCGAGGAGGCCGGGCGAGGGAGAACCGGTCGAGTTCCTCCAGCAGGGCCGCCACGAGATCGGCCTTGACCTCGGCGGGGGCACGGAACCGTACGTCCGCGCGCGCCCGGACGCGGTGCTGGAAGACCCGGACCCTGGCAGCGCTGACGCCGGGGACGCGCATCGCGGCGTCCCGCAGCAGGAGTGCCGCGGAGTCGCGGTCCAGTACGGCGCGCATCTGGGCGTCGGGAGTCTGGAGCGGCAGTTGGTGACGCAGGCCGGGGGTGAGTGCCAGGATGACCAGCCAGAGGCCGAGGAGGGCGATGACGCCGGCGCCGATCTGTATCCAGAGGTCGTCCAGCGGGCGGGTGGCCAGTTCGTCGGTCAGGCGCGTGCGCCAGGCCGCGGCGGGCCGTCCGGCTCGGACCCTGATGATGTCGAACAAGAGGATTCCGGCGGCAGCTGCGACGAGCAGGGCCGTCAGCGCGGCGGGTATCCGGCGCACGGACCACGGACGCCTGGCACGCGGCTGTGGACCGGCCGGAGGCTGCTTGGACGGCGGCCCCGCCGTGCGGGAGGTGACCTGGTCGGTCGCAATGGTCTGCTGCCGGTCGGCCGGGGGGTGTTGGTCCCGTTCCATGCCGGCTCTCCTTCCGCTGGGGATGCGCTCCGGTTCACTGCACGCGTCGGTGCTCCGGACCGCCGGCGGGAACCAGGCGGTCGATGGAGAGGGTGACCTCGGTGACGCGCATCCCGGTCAGCTGGGCGACCCGCTCACTGACGTACTGCTGCACGTGGCGGGAGGCCGTGGCGAGGTCTATCGGGTAGGGCAGCTCCAGGGTCAGTCCCAGCCGTGCCGTACCGCCGCCGACGGTGACCGACGCGTGCGGAGCGGCGAGCTTGGTGTGAGCAGCTGAGGCGTCCGTAGGCGTCGGGGCGCCCGGGTGGGTGGCCAGCGCCTCCTGTGCGGCGCGGACCGCGATGCGGGCCACCACCTTTTCCGGGATCACCGTGGCCCCGCGTTCGGCCGCCGGCAGGACCGGGCGGGCGGGAGCTGCTGCTCCCCCGGGCGGAGCGGCGGCAGGTTGCGAGGTCACTGCCGGTTCCGGGACCGCGTGAAGTCGGACATCTCCAGGTCACCCTGCAAGAAGCGACCGATGATCAGGCCCACCAGGCCCAGGAACGCCACGAGCAGGAACGCCCAGAAGCCGCCGAAGAATGCGGCGAAGCCCAGGGCCATGCCGGCCAGCAGGCCCACGGTTGCTGCGCTCATTTCACTCACCTGCATTTCGCGTCGGTTGTCTCCCGGCCAAAGAAGTCCGGGAGCTGCGAGGCGTCACTGCACGCGCCCCTCGCCCACCTCTTCGTCCTCCTCGTCGGGAAGGTGTACGTCGTCGACGGCGAGGTTCACTTCCACGACCTCGAGGCCGGTCATGCGTTCCACGGCCGTGATGACGCTGGTGCGTACCTCGGCGGCGACGTCCACGATGGCGACGCCGTACTCCACGACCACGTCGATGTCGACGGCGGCCTGCCGTTCGCCCACCTCGACCTTCACGCCGCGGGTCACGCTGGGACGGCCGCCGGGGACCTTGTCGGTCACCGCCCCGAGCGTGCGGGCCATGCCGGAGCCGAGGCTGTGGATGCCCGGCACCTCGCGGGTGGCCATTCCTGCGATCTTTTCGACCACGCTGTCGGCGATGGTCGTCCGGCCCCGCGTCTCGGGCGCCGATCCGGCGCCGGTGCTGCCCGTGAGGGTCCTGCCCGCAGGGCGTGACTCGCTTCCGCCCGCGGCGGGGCTGACTGTGTCCGACATGGGAACCTCCCCAGGGTGTCCGTCCGGGGTGCCGGTGCGGCGCCCTCATGTTTTGGACACCTCCCGCGGAGGTTCCTCACGCACGGCTCGCACGGCGCGCACCGCCTACCATCGAGGAGTACGTACCAGGCCGCGACGGGCGTCTTCGGCAGGAGACGGGCGTCTTCGGCAGGAAGCGAGCGGCGGATGCGCAACCGGACCGGCTCCCCGCCCCAACCCGGTGCAGAACGTCCACCGCGGCCGGCGTCGCTGCCGATCGCAGGCATCGCCGTGGAGCAGGACGCGGCCGGCGACCTGGACGACAGCGTGCTGACGGTACGGGCCTGCGAAGGGGATGAAGACGCCTTCGCCGTCCTGGTCCGTCGGCACAGCAGTCGCCTGATCGCCCTCGCCCAGCATCTGCTGGGCAACCGGACGGACGCCGAGGACGCGGTCCAGGACGCCTTCCTCAGCGCCTGGAGGCGGCTGCCGGAATTCCGGCGCAGCGCCTCGTTCGGCACCTGGATGTACCGCATCGTGACGAACCGCTGCCTCAACGCTCTGCGCCACCGACCCCAGCCGCTGCCCTTGGACGCGGTCCCCGAACCCGCTGCCGTGGATGCGGACAGCTCTCCGCCCCAGGTGGCGGAGCGGGACGCGGCGGCGACCGCCCTGACGCAGGCGCTCCTGGATCTCCGCCCTGAGCTCCGGGTGTGCTGGGTGCTGAGAGAATTGCACGGTCTGCACTACGAAGAGATCGCCCACGTGGTGGGCAGCAGCGAACAGACGGTGCGCGGCAGGCTCTTTCGCGCACGACGCGCTCTGATGGAGGCGATGCGCCCATGGCGCTAGACGACCCTCACCCGGCCTCCGGTGGCGAGCCCGGAAGCGTGAGCGGCGGAGGGGCCGAAACGCCCCTGCACGCCGACGCCGAGCTGCTGGCCGGTGCGGAGCTGCTGCCCTGCGGACGGCCCCTCAGCCGCGCCTGGGAACAGGCCCGCGAGGCGGCCGGCGCCGCAGACCCGCACAGCAGCCGCTGCGCCCACTGCCGTGGGGCCATCCAGGGGCTGACGGCCCTGGACCGGGCGACCCGGGCTCTGCGAGCCGAGGAGCAGCCGGACGGCCACAGTCTCGCCAACCGGGTCATCAACGCGGTCCGGACCGAGGTACGGCTGGGTGCGATGCTGCTGCTGGACGACCCGGAACACGACCTGCGCATCTCCGAGAGTGCCGCCGCGAAAGTGCTGCGCCGGGCCGCCGACACCGTTCCCGGCGTCCGCGCCGCCAGCTGCCGCACGACTCCCGCGAAGGGCGATCACGCCGTCCATGTCGTCGCCATCACCCTCGCGGCCACGCTCGACCGGCCGTTGCGAGGGCGGGCCGAAGCAGTACGCCGAGCCGTCCTCCGCGCGGCCGAGCACGTCCTCGGCCTCGCCGTCACCACCGTGGACGTGGAAATCAACGCCGTGCTGGAACCCTCCCGCGAGCCGGATGGCGAACGAGCCGAGCTGAGCGGACGATGACCGCGTCCGCGCGCGAGGACGTCCAGCGAGCTGCGGCCTGGGTCGCCCTCCGCGCTCCCGGTGTGGCCGCGCTCCAGCCCGCGCTGGCCGACCGGCTGGCCCTCGCGGCCTCCCGCGTGCACCTGGCCGTGGCCGCGGATACCACGCCGCGCCGCGAGGCGGCCGGCATCCGCTGCGAACTCGCCCCGGACGGCGCTTGGCACGTGGAGGTGCGCTGCATCGTGCACGCGGACCGCCGTGTCGTGGACGTCGCCCGGCAGGTCCGGGAAGACGTGCGGACCGCCGTCACCGCCTCCCTGGCCGAGCACGGCACGGCCGCACCCGTCACCGTCCTGGTCACCGTCACCCGCACCGTGTAGACCGCACACCGTGTGGACCGCCCGCCGGGCTCTTCGTTCACCGCCGCCGCCGGGCCGGGGACCGCACGGTCTTCCCGTCTTCGCCGCGCCCACTGTCACCCCCCGTCACCCACCGTCACCCACCGTCACCCAGGGCACCTTCGGCCCCGAGTGGTGACCCCGCACGCCGTACCGGACGACCGGCCGCCGTGTCGGACCGTGCTCCGCGCACGCGGGCAACGAGGATGAGCGCATCAGAGCAGTCGGTGAGGATCGAGGTGCGCGGTGGATCGCGAGGGTACGGGAGCAGGTCGACGGTGACGGCCGACGATGCCGACGCGGCAGCCGACGCCGTACCGGAAGGGCTGGGGGCCGTTCTGGCATGGCTGCTGGAGCGTTCCCACGGTGCGTCAGCGGTGCAGTTGGCAGATCTGGTCGGTGAGGCCGCCCATCGGCTGGGCATCGCCCGGACCCGCCTCTACCTCGCGGACGTCCAGCAGCGGCGTCTCACGCCGCTGCCCCAGTCCGACCTCGCGGTGGCGGAGCAGGAAGGTGTCGACGTGGACCGGTCGCTCGCGGGCCTGGCCTACCGGACCCAGCGCATCCATCGGTCGCACGGCGACGGCACCATGTGGTTTCCGATGGTCGACGGCATCGAGCGGATCGGGGTCATGCAGGCCACGGGCCCCGAGGGCGTCGGGCGGGACGCCGGCCTGCTGGAGGCCGCCAGGGCGCTGGCCAGTCTGGCCACACTGCTGGTGGTGTCGAAGTCCTCGCACCACGACCTGCTCGTCCGGGCCGAGCGGGTGCGGCCGATGAGCCTTCAGGCCGAGTTGCTGTGGGGGTTCATGCCGCCGAGGACCATCGGCACCGACCGGGCGACGTCGACCGCCGTGATGGAGCCGGCCTACGATGTCGGCGGTGACGCCTTCGACCACAGTTTCATCGCCGGCGTCCTGCACCTGACGCTGCTGGACGCGATGGGCCACGACCTCGCCTCCGGCGGAGCGAGCGCCGTCGGCCTGGCCGCCTGCCGGTCCACCCGCCGCTCCGGCGGCACCCTCCCCGAGATCGCCACGGCCATCGACCGCACCCTGGCGGAGTGGATCCCCGAGCGGCTCATGACCGCGGTCGTCGCCGAACTCGACACCCTCCACGGGGACTTCGCCTGGATCAACTGCGGACACCCGCCACCGCTCCTCATCCGGGACGGTCACGTCCTGCCCGGCGCCCTCGAACGTCCCGCCCGCCTCCCTCTCGGTTACGGGTTCCACACACCCCACACGCCCGCCGCACATCACGTCCGGCTCCAGCCCGGCGACCGCGTCCTGATCTACAGCGACGGCATCACCGAAGCCCGCTCTCCCGATGGGGACCTCTTCGGCGAGCAGCGCCTGACCGACACCGTCATCCGCTCCACGGCCTCGGGCGACAACGCCCCGGAGGCGCTCCGCCGCCTGATCCAGAACCTGCTCGCCCACCAGGTTCACCGCCTCCGCGACGACGCGACCATCCTCCTGGCGGAATGGCATCCCACGCCCTGACCGTCCCCGGTGGCCCGCCGTCGATTCCGCCGCCCGCCGCCCCCGCTCCGAACGGACGGCACCCGTCCGCGCCAGGGGCCGAAGGCGGCACGGCCTCCCCCGTCACAGGTTCAGGATGATGGCGTAGGCGAGGAAGAACAGGGCGAAGACCAGGGCCACCAGGCAGATCACCACGAGGGGTCCCTTGCCCCAGCCGCGGGTGAGGGGGCGGTACGGGCCTGCTCCGGAGCCGGTACTCGATTCGCCGGGCGGTGTCTCGCCGGGCGGCACCCCGCTCTTCGCCCCGGGTCCGGCAGGACGCCGCGGATCCGGCTCTGGGAAATGTGTGGACATGGGTCCGCCCTCCTCGATTCGAAGGCCTTCCTGCTCCGGCCCGGCGGGCTCGCGGACCGCGGTGATCCGATGGTCCGGGAGCGTCCGGCGCCTACCCGCCGCCGGTCCCGCCACTCCTCCCGGCCCCGGGCGCTTCAGGCCGTCCGGCCCCGTCCCCGATGCCGCTGCCGCTGCGGTGGCCGCCGGGGCGGGCCCGGGAGCCCTGCTCCCCGTCGGGCTCCGAGACGTTCAAGGGGCGGGCGCGGTGGTCGTCCCCGCCGGGCCGGGGCCTCGCGCAAGCCCGGTCGGCTTCGGCGGCGGCTACGAGGCGGGCAGGCCGATGTGCGCTTCGGCTGCCAGGACGGCCTCGTGGACGGATGCCCGGCCCATCAGGACGCACAGGGTGTAGGCGGCGTCGTCCATGGCCCACAGGGCCACGGGGTCCCCGGGCGTTGCCGCGAGGCCGGCCTGGCAGCCACGCAGCCGCGTCAGCACTTCCTCGGTCCTGGTCCGGGAGGGCGTGAGCCCTATCCGCCGGCCCGCGGGCGGGGCGGGGGTACGGGCCGCCTCCATCGCGCGGCGCACGGCCCGCTCGAAGTGCACGGGAACCGGGGTGCCGCGGGCGCCGGCGACCAGAACGGCGGCCAGAGCGTCGGGCGTGGTGTGGGCGAGGTCGGCGGCGGCCGCGAGGATGTGCCGCGCGTCGCGGGCCGTGCACGGCGTCGTGGCCATCAGCATGCCCACCGCCCACGCGGTCATCGGCGCCCCGACGAGGGGCTTGGCGGAGTGAACACCAACAGCAGGCGGGAGCGGAGGCCGGGTTCCGGCTGAAGACATGACGAGATCCCTTCAATCCAAGGCAGGAGGGCGCGACGACGCGCGTATGGAAGGTATTCCCGCAATACATGCGGTGGTATGCATGGCACGCCAGCCCACCGTGCCGGTGTCCGGACGGCACCCGGCTCCCGGCTCCGCGCCGTGACGCGACGATCACACCACCGGTACGGCGTTCCTGGAACTTCCGGGCGCCTATTCCACGATCGCGATGGGGCCCACCGCACCGTCCGGGGCGGAGGTGTCCGTCTCCGAGGACCCGGCCGCCGTCCGCCGCCAGACGCGAACGTACGTGGCCTTCGCGGCCCACAGGCCCAGATCCGCGGTGTCGGCGACGTAGTCCTGCCAAGTCCTGCCCCGCCCGTCAGCGTCGTGCGCGCATGTCTCCGGCCTGGACTCCCACACGGTGACGTGGGTGACCCAACGGAGTTCCTGCCGGAACGGGTTGTCGAGGTCCGCGGGCCCGGTCGGGGCCCGCAGGGAGCCGAGGCGGCGCAGGCCCAGGTAGGCGAGCGCGTACACCACCGCGTCCTGGTCCTCGCCCCCCGTGTCGGGATGCACGTGGACGGCGGTCCCCTCGTAGTTAGCCGCGTCGTACAGCGTCGCCCCGATCGTCGGGACGGTGTCGCCTGCCATGGTCTTCCTCCTGAGCTCCGGAACGTGGCCGGCCGTGTGTCCACCGTGAACGCTCATGAGGGGCTGCGCCGGCCCGGACGGCGCTCGTGCAGTCGCTGGGCGTGCTCCTTTCAAGCGTCTGTCGTGGTCCTGGTATTCGCATTCCCGCCGCGCAAAATGCGGGACGGGGCGGGACGGGGCAGTGCGGCGCTGCGATCCAAGGCGCCGCCATGGAGTCCGCGAGCCGGTCTCGCGGAAAGCAGCGGGGCATAACGCCCGGGAGAACCCGCTGACGGTGTTGTCGGCCGACGAAAAGCACGGTGGCCCCTTGCGAGCGATAGGGTATAGCTCGCGAGGAGGAGGCTGTCATGGGCGAATCTGCGACAACCCCCCGCGAGCGGTACCGGCAGCAGGTACGCGCGGAGATCAAGGAAAAGGCCTGGGAACAGATCGCCGCCGCAGGGACGTCCGCGTTGTCCCTCAATGCGATCGCCAAGCACATGGGCCTGAGCGGGGCCGCCCTCTACCGGTACTTCACAGGCAGGGACGAATTGCTCACCGAGCTGGTCCGCGACGCGTACCAGAGCCTGGCCGGCACCTTCCGGACGATCGCCGAGCGGGGCGAGGCCGGTCTTCCCGCTCTGGCGCGCGGCCTACGCGAGTGGGCCCTCGCGGACCCCCAGCGGTACTTCCTCGTCTACGGCACCCCGGTGCCCGGATACCGGGCGCCGGCCGAAGTGGCCGCATTGGCGTCGGAAATCATGGGGATCCTCCTCGATGCGTGCGCCGCGATACCCGTGGACGCTCCCGCGACGCCTTTCGAGACACACCTGGAGAGCCACCGGGAGTGGGCGGACGGGCATCTCGTTCCGCCCGGAACGCTACGCCTGGCCGTCTCGTTCTGGACTCGGCTGCACGGCGTCCTCTCCTTGGAACTCGCCGGCCACTTCGCCCCTATGGAGTTCGACCCGGCCCTGCTCTATCAGGCGGAGCTGGACCTGCTGTCAGCCCCCTGAAGGGGTGTCCGGTGATCCCCGGCGGGCGCACGCGCGGCCCCGCGCTCGCGGACGCGGTCAGTCCCGGGGTGGGAGCAGGGGGCCGAGTGGGCCGAGGTCGAGGTTGAGGTCCTCGAGCGTGTAGCCGTGTTGGGCGCACAGGTCGGCGAGGCTGTCGTGGAGGGCCAGCAGGGTGGCGCCGAGTTCCTCTTCCTGATCGTCGGTGAGGCCGCCGGCGTCCACGCGGCGCAGGGCCTGGCGTTCGATGAGCTGCCGCAGGAGCTCGACGAGGGTGAGGACGAGTTTGAGGAGGTCCTCCCCGACGGTGTCGGGGTCGGCGTGGATGTGGTGGGCCGGGCGGGCGGGACGATCGTGCGGGGTGGGGGGTGCCTGAAGGAGCCGGAACGCGTGCGACATGGTGTCGCCGACGTCGTCCAGGCCCGGGGCGGGGCGCGGGCGGGGCGGGGGCGGAGCGGGCGGGGGGTGCTCAGTACTCATCGCTGCCGCCTTCCCGCGTCGGGGAGGGGGCCGTCTCGGAGCTGACGGACACGATGAGGGCGCGCAGCGATATGCGGACGAGGTCGATGTCCGCGATGGACAGGACGATGTCGCCGGTGATGACCACTCCCCCGCTGAGGAGCCGGTCCAGGAGGTCGACCAGGGCCACCTGTCGGCCGGGCAGGGGTGCGCCGTGCTCCGCGACGGTCATGGTGCCTGCTTGTGGACGTCGGCCGGGCCTTGTTCGTCGGCTCGGTCCTGTTCGTCGGCCGGGCCTCGTGCGTCGGCCGGGTCGGGGGCCTCGGCCGTGGCCCGGGATTCGGGTGGGGCCGGCATGGCGAAGGAGTACGGCGCCCACGGGCCGGTGACCTCGATGCGGATGTCGGGGAAGTCCTGGGCGGCCTGCGCGATGGCGGATCGGAACTGCTCGGCCTGCTCGTCTGGGACGAGGTAGGCGTCGTTGAGGACGTTCTCATGGGGGCCGGTCAGGGCGCCGCTCTGGGGGGCGTGGCGTACGCGTTGCGAGGCGTGGCGGGCGGCTATGACCTCGATGGTCTCGGCGGCGGTCTGCGCTTGCCGATAAACCGTTTCGCGGGCGTGATGCTGGGCTCTGCGCCGCTGGAGGTAGGCCTTTCCCGGGCTTGCGGGGGCGGACGACGGGCCTGCGGGGGCCGGGGACTGTTCGTCCGTCGGGGAGGTGGGGGCCGGGAGGTAGATCTTGACGCCGAATTCGGTGTGGGCTTCGAGCTGCGCCAGGCGCTGGGAGAAGGTGGACCGCTGCGTTACGAGGGCTTGACGCGCCCGGTTGTCGTCCTGGTAGACGGTGGCCATGCGCAGGGGCAGGACCGCGGTGCGGGCGGCCACGGCCTGCACGACGTCGTGGTGGGCGCGGGCGACGTCCTCGAGCCACTGAAGATCCTCGAAGTGATCTTTGAGGGCCGTCTCGTTGAAGTCGCGGCGGGGTACCTCGCTGATGACGAAGGCAAGGCCGGCGCCTGTCTCTGCGCCGACAACCGTGTCCGTGTCCGCCGCCGGGTGGGCTGCGTCTTCGTCTGCGGTGTCGGATAGAAGCCGGACGGGGGCACGGTCGATCCCGCTCAATCGTGCGAGAGCCTCGCGCAGGGGCGGCGTCGGCCGGGCGACGGCGTAGACGTAGGTGAGGGCGTCTGCGGGCGTGTTCACTGCGGGCGCCTCCTGGTCCTCTTGCGCGCCGGTCCGCCGCGGGATTCTTCGTCCGGGGCGGTACGTTCCGGGGGCTCGCGTTCGCCCTCGGGTTCGCCCTCGAGTTCACCTTCGCGCTCGCCGGCCGACTCGCGCCGCAGGGCCTCCAGCTCGGCGCGCAGACGGCGGTTTTCCTGCTCCAGTGGGCTACCGGTGTGCCGGCTGGACAGGGAGGGGTCGTGTTCCCACCAGTCGATGCCCATTTCCTTGGCCTTGTCGACGGAGGCGATCAGGATCCGGAGCTTGATGGTCAGCAGTTCGATGTCGAGCAGGTTGATGCGGATGTCACCGGCGATGACGATGCCCTTGTCCAGGACCCGCTCAAGGATGTCGGCGAGGCTGGAGGTGGAACTCTGCCCGTAGGCCATCGGGGCGGCGCGGGAAGGGAAGCCACCGAGTCGGCCCGGCAGGGGTTCGGTCACGACGAGTTGCCTCGCTTTCCAGGTCAGGGCTTCTGCTGCCGGAATTCCTCGATCTGCCGCAAGCGGTCGAGGAGCTCGTCCTCACGCTGGTCGAACGTCTCCTCGTCGATCTCTCCCGTGACCAGCCGCTGCTCCAGCTCGGCGAGCTCGCGCCAGACGGGGGCCGGGTCGTAGTACTCCTCTTCGGCCTGGTCGACGACCCGCTGGGCGACCCACACCACACCACGCACCGGTGCGAGGGGCAGCGTCAGCAGCTGGGTGAGCAGTCCCATGGTCCTTCCTCCCTTCCCACCCGGCGGGTGGCGATGGGCCCTACACGAAGCTGTACGGGGGCAAGGGCCCGCTGAAGCGCAGCTCGATGCCGCTGTCGATCTCGCGGGCCAGATTCCCCTGCGCGGCGAGGAGCATGTCCTTGTGCTCGCCGGGCACGAGCAGCGAGAGGTTCAGGAAGTCGTTCGCCGCGGGCGGGTGGGTGACGTGTTCGCGGGCGAAGGGCAGGAACGCGTCGACGAGCCCGGCCGCCACGGACTCCTGCCGCACCTGGACCTCGCCGGCCACCAGCTCCCCGAGGGCGAGCGGCAATTGGGGATCCTGGTCGCCCGAGCGGATCCGGTCGTTGAGGTCGCCCGCCTCGGGGATGTCGGCGAGGATCTGCTGCAGTAGAGGTTCCTCGTCCTCTTGCGAGGCCCGCACGTGGTACTCGGCGCAGCCGTCGAGACGCTCAAGGGCGTTGAAGTAGCCGTCGGCGTTCTCCTGCAGGACTTCGCGGATCGCGGGCTCACCGTCGGCGATGTAACCGAACTGGAGCGGCAGGATCACACCGTCGGCCATCAGGTGCTCCTGCACCTTCTGGTGCGCGAGCAGGTCCCGTCGCTTGGGGCGGATCTCCTCGTCGATGTCGCTGACGACCGCGCACAGTCCCCCTGCGGTGACGATTCGCAGGGGTGAGGCGTGGGATCCCACGCCTGTCAGGCCGTCGAGGCGCTTCGGGTGGGCCTCAGCGGCGATCGAGTACACGTACAACGCCATCGGTCACTCCTTCTCCCGGCGTACCGGGCGCCGGGCCGGGCGCCGCCGCCTCACGGGCTCCTCTTCCATTTCCTCCTCCTCCTCGGCCTGTTCGGCCTTGGAGGACTTGCCGGTCAGGGAATCGGTGACCGCCTCAACGGCGCCGCTGATCGCGCCCTTGGACTTCCCGCGGGCGCCGCCTTCGACGATGCCCCCCACGACTTCTGGCAGTTGGGCCGGCGCCTTGCGGCCCGCTTCGAGGTCGAGGCGGTTGCAGGCCTCGGCGAAGCGGAGGTACGTGTCGACGCTGGCCACCACGATCCTCGCGTCGATCTTGATGAGTTCGATGCCCACCACGGAAATGCGGACGAAGACGTCGATGACCAGTCCGCGGTCGAGAATGAGCTCCAGGACGTCGTAGAGGCTGCTCGTGCCGCCTGTCCTGCTCATGCTGCTGCCGCTCTGCGGCACGATGGTCATGGTGCCTCCTCTGGGGGCGGCCGGACCCATCAGGTCGACCGGTCGATCATGCCGCGGCTGTAGCGGCGGATCCGTTCGTAGGAGATCAGTTCGCCCTCCTCGTCCAGAGCGACCTTGTAGCTGGCCATCACGCTCGTGGTGTCCGGGATCCTTTCCAGCTCCACCACCTCCACCCGCGCCTCCCAGCCGTCCTCCGTCGGCTTGAGCGAGGACACCGAGTCAGGGGACCGGCCCAGGAGTTGGGCCAGCTGCTCGGCGGCCGAACGCATCGCCGCCGCGGCCGAGGGCACACCCGTACGCCGACGGGAGGCAGCGCGCCGAGACGGTTGCCTGTCCTGGTCTTCGCCCTCGCCGTCTGCCCGGGAAGACACCCGCCGCGGGCGTGGACGTTCTGCTGCGGCCATAAGCCCCTCCCTTGGGGAGACGGCCTCACAGAAACTAGAATGTCACTAAATCCACGCATAAGTCTTGCGCGGTGGGCAGGAGCTTTCCGAGGACCGTCCCGGCTGGACGCCTTCGTCGGTCGGCGGCGTGGACGCCGCGGTCCGCTGTCCGCGTGCGGTACCACGAGGTCCGCTAGCGCCCTGGTAAGGGGATGATCATGGAGGACACCACCAAGATCGCGCTCGCAGCCGCCGTAGTCGGGGGCTACGTGCTCGGCCGAACCAAAAAGGGCCGCCTGGCTTTCACCGCGGCTACCTATCTCGCCGGTCGCCGCTTCGGCCTGGAGCCGGGGCAGCTGATGAAGGAAGGCCTCTCCCGGCTCAAGGAGATGCCACAGTTCGCGGACCTCGGTGAACAGCTGCGCGGGGAAGCCCTCGACGCCGGCCGCCAGGCTCTGACCGCCGCGGCCAACCGCAAACTCTCCGAGCTCGCCGACACCCTCCACGACCGCACCCTCGAGCTCACCCGGGCCGGCTCCGGCGGCGACGAAGAATACGAAGACGAAGAAGAGCCCTACGAGGACGAGGAAGCCCAGGAGTACGCGGAAGGCGAGGAAGACGAGGAAGGGTACGCGGAGCCGGAAGCCGAGGAGGAAGGCGAAGAAGTCGAGGAGGAGGAAGAGGAGGAACCGGAGGAAGAGGAACCGGAGGAAGAGGAACCGGAGGAGGAGCTGGAGGAAGAGGAGCCGGAGGAAGAACCGGAGGAGGAACCGAGCGAGGAGCCTCCGCCACGGCGTCGGCCGACGCGGGCCCCGACCCGCGGCCGCACCGGTAGGCCCTCCGCCGCCCCCGTTCGCAAGGCCGCACAGCGACCGAGTCCTTCCAAGCGGGCCGCTCCCGCCAAGAAGACCGCGGCGAAGAAGACCACCAGCGCGAAGTCCGCTGGGGCCAAGGCCACTCCGGCCAGGAAGAGGACCGCATCCAAGACGGCACCCTCCAAGACCGCCGCCAAGAAGTCGGCGGCCAAGAAGACCGCGGCGGCGCCGAGCAAGAAGACGACAGGCCGCGGCCCGGCACGCAAGACGGCCGCCAAGAAGACCGGCAGCACAGCGCCCGGTAAGAAGACCACGGGCCAGAGCAGCGCACGAAAGACGGCGGCCAAGAAGGCCACAGGCCGCGGCCCGGCACACAAGACGGCCGCCAAGAAGGCGACGGCGCGCAAGCCGTCCGCGCGGAGGTAGGCCATGGCAACCTCAACCCGCGCCAGCGCCCAGGAATCGGAATCCTCAGGGCTGGATCAAATCGTCAAGGAACTGTCCGGATACCTCTCCGCCCAGGCGAACACGCTGGCCGAGAAGGCGACCGACAAACTCGGAGACCTCACCGACCAGCTCCACGACGTGGCCGAGAACGGCGGCAAGCTCTCCGACGTGGCCGGAATCGGCGGCCGCCTCATGCAAGGCGACTCCCCGCTGAAAGCCATGGCCGGCCAGGCGTTCGGCAACCTGAAGGACAAGGTCTCCGACACCGCGTCCCAGGTCTTCGGCAAGGGCCGAGGCCGCAAGAGCGGCGGGAAGGTCGTCAACATCGTCGAGGCGCTCGACATCGGGCTGCCCCTGCGCACGACCTACGACCACTGGTGCCAGTACGAGAACTTCAGCAGTTTCGCCAAGGGCGTCCGCGACGTCTCGCGCGACGACGAGACCACCAGCGACTGGAAGGTCAAGGTGGGTCCGTCCACCCGGTCCTGGAAGGCAACCATCCAGGAACAGTTGCCCGACGATCGCATCGTGTGGACATCATCGGGCGCAAAGGGAACCACCCGCGGCTGCGTCAGCTTCCACGAGCTCGCCCCTTCGCTGACCCGCATCGTGATCGTGGTCGAGTACAACCCGGCCGGACTGTTCGAGAAGACGGGCAACATCTGGCGCGCCCAGGGCCGCCGCCTGCGTCTGGACCTCAAGAACTTCTTGCGCTACGTCACCCTCACCACCGACGAGCCGGAAGGCTGGCGTGGCGAGATCCGGGACGGCGAGGTCGTCCGGACCCACGAGGAAGCCCTCGACGAGGAAGAGGCGGCAGAGGGCGAGGAAGAGGAGGGAGAGGGGGAGGACGAGGACCAGTACGAAGACGCCGAGAACGGCGGAGAAGAGGAGCCGTACGAATACGAGGACGAGGACGAGGCTCAGCCGGAGAACGCCGGAGCCGACACGGAAGAGGAAACGTACGACGCCGAGGAACCCGAAGCCGAGGAGGACGAGGACGAAGAGGTGGACGAGGGCGAGGGCGAATACGAGGAGGAGGAAGAGGAACCCCGTCCTCGGCGGCGCCGCCGACAGACCGCTTGAAACCCCTGACCGGCCGCTGCCGAAGTCAGCGGCGACCGGGTCCGCGAAAGGGCCGGCAGGACGTCCTGCCGGCCCGGTGTCGTATAAACAA